>JASBUF010000036.1 GCA_030148085.1 Methylophaga sp.
GTGAAGTCGAACTGACCATCAAAGTTGCTATCAAAAGTTAACGTACCAGCACTGTAGCTGACGCCACTTTCCAACGCTGCAGCCGCACTCACTGCTGCCAGGAACGCATCGTAATCCACCGCATCCGTTGCAGTCTGCGTACCCAGAGCAATGTCCACCGTGGCCGTTTCACCTACTGCCAATGGACCACCACTCATGGTGACACTGAAGGTTGCGGTTTCTTCGGCATCCTCACTGATACTAGGCGTGGAGTCGATCGCAAAGCTAACCGCAATATCGTTTTCAGTAATATCAGTTGTTGTGGACGGCACTGAAATTGTTGCGACACCATAGCCACCTGTCACAGATGCATTACTCAAAGTACCAATAATCGTTTCTGTGCCTTCAACCAGCTGGTCATTGATTGCGTCTACAGTAAAGTCAAAGCTGCCATCAAAGTTATGATTGAAAGTCAGTGTGTTTGTGGCCGCGTTATAGCTCACACCAGCTTGACCACCTGCCGCCGCAATTACTGCGGCTTCAAATGCGTCATAGTCAACAGCATCTGTTGCGGTACCCGCACCGAGGTTCAACTGTACTGATGCCGTGACACCGACCGCCAGAGTACCATCCATTGTGACAGTGAATGTTGCAGTTTCTTCGTTGTCTTCACTGATACTAGGTGTTGAAGAAATACTGAAATCGATAGGATCATTATCAAGGATAGTGCCGACACCAGTACCATCAGCAATCTCGGCGTTAACAGGTTGACCCAATTGAATCAGATATTGTTCGTTAAATTCTGTGACGTTATCGCCATAGACGGTGATCTGAATTGTGGCTGATGTTGAACCTGCAGGGATTATTAGTGTTCCTGAATTTGAACCGTAATCATTTTCTGCGACACCCGTTCCGCCAGAAATTGCTGTTCCATTGGCAGTGGTGAAATTCACCATTACATCCAGATCAGATGGCGAACTCAACGTAACGGTAAATTCAACAATCACACTACCCGAAGTAGAGCCTCCACCTCCTCCACTACCTTGAACCAGTTCGGTCAGAACTGATTCCAGATCGGTTGTATCCAACACTTGAATGGAGGAGTCATTAGAACCGTCTTTATCATCTACCACGTCAAGTACAGTTAGATCTGCACCTTCTGAAATACCTATTGCAATAATCTTTGCATCAATAGTGGAAGAATCATAAAGTGCTTGAATATCAGGATCGTTGACATTAAAGGCACCAACACCGTCACTGATGAAGAAAATGATATTGTTACTGTCTTCATAACGAACGGTTCCATCAAGCGTACCGTCGAGCCAGTCCTCTGCCACCTCCAATGGCGGCGTAAAGTTTGTGCCCCCACTTGCATAGAGGGCGTTGATGTACTCTTCGATGTCATTAACACCATTATTGTTGGCATCAAGATCGGCTGTTGTGTAGAAGGACGGTGCTCTTACACCGCCACCATCTATACCTGAGCTGAAAGGGATAATCGCAATTTCAGTATCACCTGCAATACCTGCATCAATGATTTGTTGATTAAGCGATATAATCGCCTGCTTCATATCGGCCAGTCTTGTACCAATGCTCATACTACCCGACACATCAAGGATATAGATGATGTTGTAGTTGCCTGACGTGCCTCCAAAGAAACCACCATCCGGCTCAATAACGGTCACGTCATTGATAGACAGCGTAGGTAAAGCTTCATCAACAATGATGATGTCTTCTTCTGGCAGGTCGTATTCATTAACCACACCAATAGTGTCAAAACCGGCATCCGGAATAATTGCAGGGTTTAGATAATCCACAAAGACCGGTTCATGGCCTTCATTGCCGCCTTCCACACCCGCTCCTGCTGCGGTGGCTTCGCCAACCTGCGTGGGGTCTTCGCCTTCCAGTAACGCTTGTTGAATAGCTGCGACATCATCTGGCACATCTTCCGCTTGTGTACGGGCTACTGCTGATGCATCAGGATCATAGACACCGCTATCGAGCATCGCCTGAGAGTTTCGTCCCAGATCCATTACACTGCCATCGGCAAATTCGATTTCGATAGCGCCATCGGCGCTGGTTGAGATAAGTTCGTTAGCAAATACGCGATCGCCAACTTGAAGATTTCTAATGGAACCATCCGCAGCGGTCGCCGTCACGGATCCTGTCATTGCTTTTACCACACCAATCTGAATAGCCATATTCCTGTCCTCCTGGAAACATGTATGACTTATGGGCTCTGGGTCAGCAGTCCATTTAAGTAACTTAAAAAATCCCTCATTAAATGAGGCTACATATATCGTTTTTCTCTATCTATAAATTGAATCGAAAACATGGCTAGCCTAAGCCAACCACTAAGCTACAAGTCTTACTTTGTCACGACATACCATCGTCGAAAACGCCCGAACTCAGTAGGGAATTCAGGGCTGATTGCGCAGCAAGATCATCGGTTGCCGCGACTGAGGTCAGGTTAATCAGCTGGACAACGCCTTCGCTGTTACTGACCTGAATCTGTAAATAACCATCGTGCTCAAAGCCGGCAAGCTGATAGTCCGGATTACTGAGCACATCGTTCAACTCAATGCGTTGTGCCGCATCCTCAGTGGAAGATAAGGAGAAGTATGGTTTGGCAGAAGTCGAGGCTTCATGCTCACCGGAGAGGATGTCGTCGCCCTGACCGTCAATCAGGAAGCTATTCGCCTGCCCGCTATCCTCGGGCGTTGCGATATTAAGAGTGGGGTCAAAGAATTGGCTGTCTAAAAAGACGTGGGATGTGCGCCCTAAATCCATGACCTCGCCATCAGCGAACTCGATTTCAATCGCACCATCGGTGCCGGTTGAGATAAGTTCGTTGGCATATACATGGTCACCAACTTGCAGGTTTCTGATAGCGCCTTCGGTATCAAAGGCCATCACGGAACCGATTGTGGCTTGAACCATACCAATATCTGAAGTCATTTTTATGCCCTCCAAGAAAGCAAATGACTCATGGGCTGGTTAGCAGTCCATTCCTTATAATCGATATTGCGCCTATGGAAAACAGCTAGCTATTGTACTTTGGTACATAGTTGGTTCTTTTTTTCATAAAAAAAGGCCGGCTAAAAAGCCGGCCTATAATTTTCAGATAACTGAAATTTAACGTTTATGAATTATCTAATGTTGCTGTGTTTGTGAACACAGAAAGTGCATTGTCAATTTCTGCTGTTGCAGTTACACCTCCACCAGAGTATGTGTACAAAGTAGTTCCATTTCCAGTATCAGTGCCGGTATCCCAAGTACCTGAACCACCACCATCAACATCAACTAAGTTAACTGTATCACCTGTAGCTCCATTGATAATGATTGAGTTATCGCCTCCTGTACCGAGATCAATAATATCCTCAGCAGATAAGTAAATAGTATTGTCTTCTGCGAGACCTTTACCATCAATATCAATCGACTCTACGTCTCCAAATAAGTCTTCACCACCATTAAGCGATAGCTCTGAAAAATCGAGAATAAAGCTACCTGTGTTAGATTCAGTATCTAAGACCAGATTCTGGTTTAGTACTTCGTAACCAATAGGTTCACTTACTGAATAATCGGATGGGTCTGACGCAAAATTATCACCAACCGTTACATTGAAAATGTAACCGTCGAAGTTTGTATTGCCTGTCGTATCCCCAGTTTCTAACTTAGCATTGCCTTCGTATATATTTAGGACATTACCATTACTGTCTGACACTGAAAGATCCGTGAGAATTACCGGCGTGCCGCTTACATGCTCAATAGTAACGGTGTATGTTTCACCAGGAGCAAAGAATACATCCTCACCAAACTCAAGCGAACTACCCTCTTGCCCCTGAACTTCTGTTGGCTCAACAACACCAGTAGTATTTGAACCACTTTCAGATGCAATTGTGACCCTGACCTCCTGATTCACAACATTGGAGTTAGTGATAAGAAGTGCTGAGCTTGGCGGAATATCAAGGATAATTGTCGATGCAGTATCAGCGATATTCAAATCTTCATAATTGCCGCCAGTCGCACTATCAATGTAAGCATCATAGCTATCATCTGGTGTTCCTGGAGCAACTACTTCTAGCGTTCCCTCAGTCTCTCCAACAGCAATGGTGATCTGACCAAGTAAAGCATCGGTTTCATCATAGATATCGAGAATTAAAGGACTCAGTTGTGGAGCATTATCCACAGTGGCTGTGTAAATGATAGCTCCACCAATTGTAGTAGATGCCGTAGCTGTCAAATTAACAGTAGTAGTATCAATGGTGTCATTGATTGTGATCAGTGCTGTATCACTGGTATCCAACGCTTCATAGTTACCACCCGAGGTTGAGGTGATGCTCACGTTGAAGCTTTCACCATCAACATATGGATCGTCACCTTGAGCTGCCTGCGGTGCAGAGCTGCCTGTCAATGAACCATCAGCAAAGTTAATCACCACACCATTATTCAGCGTCACGCTGAACGCACCTTGTGGCGCGTTATCTACACTGGCTGTATAGGTGATGGTGCCATCTTCTGAAACCGTTACATCATCCAGCGTTACGGTCGTGGTATCAATGGTGTCTAATATGGAAGTGAGAATTTCACTTGGATCAAAACTTAACGATTCATTCTCACCACCACCAGAGACGGAAACGATGTTTGCAGTCAGAACTTCAGCATCGATATATGGATCATCGCCCTGGGCTGGAAGAGTAACTGAACCGCTCAAATCACCCGCAGGTATGAAGATGATTGCGCCGTTAGATAATGTGACTGTGATATCACCAGATGATGCTTGGTCAAGTGTCGCGACATAAGTGAGTGTTTGATCTTCATAGACCCCTTCAGATTCAGGATCCAGCTCTCTAGAGAGAGTAACGTTGATGGGGACAACAGGCTCAGGAACAACAGGCTCTTCCTCTTCGAGAATAATGATGTCTTCTTCAGGAAGATCGTATTCGTTAGTAACACCGATGGTGTCAAAACCAGCATCAGGAGTGATGGCAGGGTTCAGGTAATCAACGAATACTGGCTCATGGCCTTCGTTACCACCTTCAACACCGGCACCGGCAGCAGTGGCTTCACCCACTTGGGTTGGATCTTCACCTTCCAACAAGGCTTGTTGGATAGCAGCAATATCATCAGGCACTTCGTCTGATGCAGTTTCTGCAATTGCAGTTGCACTTGGGTCAAACACTTCGCTATCAAGCATAGCTTGTGAGTTTCTACCCAGGTCCATTACGCTGCCATCGGCAAATTCAATTTCGACTGCGCCACCATCACCAGTGGAAACAAGCTCATTGGCATAAACCATATCGCCAATTTGCAGGGTTCTAATCGAGCCATCAGCAGCCGTTGCCGTGACTTCACCGATTAACGCTTTTACAACTCCAATTTGTGTCGCCATTCATCTCTCCCAGTGGGTTAAATCCATAAAACGGGCTACAACAGTCCATTTCGTGAGTGTCATAGTGCCGGTCTGGGGAGGGTAAATCTATTGTACGATGGTACTAATTTGAAATATTTTTCTGATCAGAAAATCGGCCTGATAGCTTTAATGAACCTAGGTTTGGCGCAAATAAAGCGATATTAGGCAAAAAAATTATTTAGGCTTTTTTGACAAGTTGCGGTTTACGTTTTTGACTCAGTGCGCTGCTAGCGAGTTGATTAAGCACTGCCGTAACCAGTTTACGAGACAGCCAGGCCTCGCCATCCTGAATAACCTTGACGGCACGGACTATTGCGTGACGTTGCTCATGCAACATAAAACCTTTGCAACTGAAACCGGTCGCATCCAGCCGTGCATAATCCGCATCGGTCTCAGTAATGATTAAGGTCTTAATATCAGGATGTCGCAAATAGGTGTGCAAACAGAGTGCGTCGGCATCCAGATCGGCACCGACATCGGAAATAACCAGCGCATGTGAGCGTGAATGGCTGATGTCGTCCAGCATCTGATCTAAGTCACCGACTGCAATCACCGTCACAGCAATATCTGACTGACTCTCAAGCAGCGCTTTTTCTTTCGCTATATCGGCACCAATCAGACAGACTCGTATCATTTGTAGGCTCTCAATACATTGGCAATCAATTGCCATTGTTGCTCCCAGCCATTCAACGGTGATTGACGGTAGCTGCTACGAACGAACTGCTGGATATGACCTTCGATAATCGTGAGCAATAAGTTCGCCGTTTCATTGACCGGACGGCCGCCGGCTTCGGTCAGTGTGAGTTCGCGTTCACGCAGAATTTGGCGGAATTGGGTTTCGAGGCGATCAAAAAACTGGCTAACACGTTGACGCAGGCGTTCAGTTTCTCCGGTTAATGCCGCGCCGACCAAAACGCTGCTGATGCCGGGGTTCTTGGCACTAAAGCCAAGTAATAGGGTCATGATTTTTTCAATGCGCGATAACGCGTCCTGATCTTCTTCGGTGATACGGCGAATTAGGCCGAATACAGTATCTTCGGCAAAACCAATCAAGCCTTCAAACATCCGCGCTTTGCTGGGGAAGTGACGATACAATGCCGCTTCCGAGACATTCAGACTGGCAGCGAGCTTGGCAGTAGTGATGCGTTCACCCGGATGCTGCTCTAATTGAGTCGCCAACGCCTCAAGAATCTGCTGCCGGCGAGAACTCTTATTCTCTGCGCGGCTCGGTTGTGCGTTGTCGTTCATCGTACTCCCCCGCGAATCAGGGTACCAACCCCTTCATCAGTAAACATTTCCAGCAGTACTGCATGCTGTACACGACCATCGATTATGTGCGCCGATGTCACACCAGCCTGCACCGCATCCAACGCACAACCAATCTTAGGCAGCATGCCACCATAAATCACGCCCTGATCGATTAATTCATTGACTTGCTTGGCATTTAAACCCGTTAACAACTTGCCGTCAGCATCCAGTAGACCAGCCGTGTTTGTCAACAAGATCAGTTTTTCAGCCTGCAGCACTTCAGCGATTTTACCCGCCACCAAATCGGCGTTGATATTGTAGGATTCACCGTTTTGACCAACACCTACTGGCGCGATAACCGGAATAAAATCACTACGGATCAGCATATCAATCACACTGGTATCGATGCTCGACACTTTACCCACATGACCAAGATCAAGCATTTCAGAAGTCTTCACAGCAGGATCACTGCTGTTTTGTGTCACATGCAACTTTTCGGCAAAAATCAGACTGCCATCCTTGCCGGTCAGCCCCACAGCACGACCACCGTTGCTATTAATGAGGTTAACAATACTTTTGTTGACCTGACCGCCCAGCACCATTTCAACAATATCCATGGTCTCACTGTCAGTGACACGTATGCCGTTAACAAACTCGCTCTGTTTGCCGAGGCGCTGCAATAATTCACCGATCTGGGGACCGCCTCCATGCACAATGACCGGATTCAAGCCAACGGCTTTCATCAACACCACATCACGGGCAAAACTATTTTTGAGGTCTTCATCAATCATGGCGTTGCCACCATATTTAATGACCAACGTTTTTCCTGAAAAACGTTGGATGTATGGCAATGCTTCAGTCAAAACCTGAGCAATGTTGGTAGCGCGTTGTGTGTTCAGACTCATGGTGTGTTCTTCTAAAATAACAATGACAGCGTCGGCTTAATTTGCAGCATTTGCTGAATAAATTGCTGCTTAATGTGCTCCAGCTCTTCTTTACTGTTTGCTTCAAAACGTAGGGTCAACCCCGGCACCGTATTAGATGCCCGAACCAAACCCCAGCCTTGGGGATAATCAACCCGAATACCATCAACATTACTCAACTTACCGCCGACAAATTCGACATTCGCCTGCAGTTGTTCGATAAAACGATGGCTCTCGCCTTCGGCCATTTCAACAATTATTTCCGGTGTACTGATACGTGATGGTAAAGCGGCAAAGACCTCGGTAGGTGTACGCTCCAGCGGATCAGCGGCGAGCAATTCTAGCAAGCGCGCCGCCGAGTATAAAGCATCATCAAAACCATACCAGCGGTCACGGAAAAAGAAGTGTCCGGTCATTTCACCGGCCAGCATGGCACCATGCTCATGCATCAGGTGTTTGATGACCGAATGGCCGGAAGGGGTCATAATCGGCAGACCACCCGCTCGGCTTATTACCTCATCCAGCAAACTTGTCGATTTCACATCATAGAGTATGGTTGCGCCGGGCTGCTCGCTCAGCAAATGTTGCGCCATCAAAAGCAATAATCTGTCGGGCCAGATGATATTGCCATCACCATCTACCACTCCAAGTCGGTCGCCATCACCATCATAGGCAAGACCGAGTTCTGCCTGCTGTGACGTGACGATCTGAGATAGGTCCCGCATGTTTTCCGGCTGGCCCGGGTCAGGATGATGATTGGGGAAATTACCATCGACATCACAGTAAAGTTCTGTCACGTCACAGCCTAGAGCACGGAATAAATCCGGTGCAATATTGCCCGCTACGCCGTTGCCACTATCAATGACAATGTTCATTTTACGGCTTAACTTGATATCACCCTTGATACGGTCAATGTAGGCTTGATGGATATTTTCTTTCATCAATTGGCCGTGCCCTTTTTTCAGACGCTTGTCACGAATCCGATCGTATAAGCGGCGTACCCCTTCACCTAGCAGTGTTTTACCCGCAATAACGACTTTCAGACCGTTATAATCAACTGGGTTATGGCTGCCAGTAATCATCGCGCCAGTATGCGTTTCCAAGTGCTCGCAGGCAAAGTAGGCCATTGGCGTAGGCACCTGCCCTATATCAATGACACCACAGCCACTGCTTAATACACCGCGCATAAAGGCTTCAGCTAGACTATTACTGGTCAAACGCCCGTCTCGCCCTAACACCAGGCGCGATTGCGACTGTTCCAGCGCCTCACTGCCCACAGCCTGACCGAGCAGTTGCATGACCTCGACATTCAGTTGAGGGCCAACTTTGCCACGTATGTCGTAGTGTCTAAAAATAGCTTCATCGGGCAAAGCTGTTGCATCTCCTTCTTTTGCACCTTGACTCGGAGGTAAGTCAAACTCGAGCTCAGTATTCTCCGTCGGCGCTTTTGGGGGGTCAAAACTGAGATGGGCCTCTGAAAGGTCTTGTGTATCAGCATCTTTCTTTGATGCCTGCTCCAGCGCCTTTTCGACAATAACTTCCGCCTCCGGTGAGGTTTGCTCTATCTCTGAAATGGAGGACTCTTCTATAACTTGAGTTTTAGGCCGAACTTCAGCTACCCGAGATTGCAAAACTGGCTCAGACTTTTTTGGAATCACGACATCATGAATTTTCTCACTGACCCGCTGAAGATCAGAGTTTATCAATACATAGGTAGGTTTCATTTTCTGCAGTTGCAAATCGTGCAACTGCATCTGCAACGACTCACTATCAGCCTTCATTACACGCGATTGAAGGCCATCTCGAAGTAACCAGAACAAGAGCAGTATCAGAGATAACAGACTCAGAACTAACCAACTACTCCCTGATGCTGTGGGTTGTGACCAATAAGCCAACGTCCAGACACTGTCTGCTACTGGCTGACTGAATAATGGCTCCAGCTGTTTGAAATGCGGTTGTCCAAATCCAGTTAGAGTGAGCGCATTATTCTGCCCTTGAGTAACCTCAAGGTAGCCTCCAGCGACATAACTGTCATCTATCTGCTCATCCAGCCAACTAGGCTTCAGCACCATGATCAGACTGGCTTCGGGATACTTTTCCCCGGCATTTAAACGCTGTGCCAACACGATATGGGCAGAGTCCGAACCAGGCTGCATCATTGCCATATCGGAAAAGGTTGCTTCCTTTAATTGCCGCAAACTAGCCAGTGTGGCAAAGCTGATCGGAAGACAATCGTTAGTGCCGGGAGCCGTTGGCAAAGTGAGTAATACACAGAGTTTTTCTACTTCTGGCAAACTCTGTTCAACTTGCTGCGCCCAGCGTTCAAATTCATTTTGCTGAGGGTTTGTAAGTAGAGCGTCAAGCTGTGGCGAGTTGACTAAAGCTGATAATTGACTGTGTTGACGCTTAATCGCATTCTTAAGCGAGACGTTTATAACTTCAAAGCGTTGTTGCTGTAGCGCCACTAACTCAGAGTGAAACTGCTGTTGCTGACTACTTTGATGCCAGATAAGCAGAGCAAGACTGAGCAATATCAGTAGCACCAATAGAACAGGGCTTATCGCTCTATAGCCAAAACGTTTGATCAACAGCTTTGCCTTCACTCAGCACCCCCTTATGAAGTTAGTGTCTGCCAGTATGCCCAAATCCACCCGTGCCGCGTTCAGAGACGGTGAACTCATCGACTTGTTCAAAGCCTACCTGCACCACAGGTACAAACACCATCTGCGCAATACGCTCACCAATATCAATCTCAAATGCTTGCTGGCTACGATTCCAGCAGGAAACAAACACCTGCCCCTGATAATCGCTGTCGATCAAGCCGACCAGATTACCCAACACAATGCCATGCTTATGGCCAAGACCCGAACGTGGCAACAAAACGGCAGCCAGCGTTGGATCGTCAATATGAATCGCCAACCCAGTTGGGATCAACGTGGTTTCGCCCGGCTGTAAAGTAATCGGCGCTTCCAAACACGCACGTAGATCCAGTCCAGCAGATCCCGTTGTCGCATAGTCAGGCAGTTCAATCGAGTCACCCAGGCGAGGGTCAAGAATTTTCAGTTGTATTTTTTGCATCGAATTGTCTAATTATTAAAGTCATCAAATCACGAGCCAGCTGCACCTTTTGTTTCAAGGGCAAGCTCGCCTCACCGTCGCTCCAGAATACCTGCAGCGCATTCTCATCAACGCCAAAACCTTGCCCCTGACCAACTTGGTTGGCGGCAATCATATCGAGCTTCTTGCGCTCCAATTTATCTCTGGCATAACGTATCAGCTCCTGCGTTTCCGCGGCAAAGCCAACAATAAAGGCAGGTCGATTGTCGCCCGATGCCACCTCAGACACAATATCCACGGTGGGTTCCAGCTGGAGTTCAAGAGCGTTGCCCGCTGTTTTTTTGATTTTATTGGCTTCAGTCTGCAGTGGTCGAAAATCGGCCACGGCTGCACAGCTGATAAAGATATCACTGCCCGCCACCGAACGTTGCACGGCTTCGCGCATCTGCGCGGCGGTTTCTACATCGACTCGTTGGACACCTGAAGGCGTCGGCAAATGCACCGGTCCGGCAATCAAGGTGACATTCGCACCCGCTTCCTGCGCGGCCTGCGCCAGCGCAAAACCCATTTTGCCGGAACTGCGGTTGCCTATAAAACGTACCGGATCTATCGGCTCATAGGTCGGTCCAGCGGTGATCAACACATGCCGCCCCTGCAGACGCCCAGGCACAGCAAGCTGTTTCAGCTCGGCAATAATCTCTAGCGGCTCCAGCAGGCGACCTTCGCCTACCTCACCGCAGGCCTGATCGCCACTGGCCGGACCGATAACGGCGACTGACCGCTGCCGTAATAAATTCAGATTGTCCTGTGTCGCGCTGTTGCTCCACATCTTATTATTCATTGCCGGCGCGACTGCGATGGGGGCTTCGGTTGCCAGACACAAGGCGCCCAGCAAATCATCGCCACGGCCCTGAGCCAGCCGTGCCAGGGTATCGGCACTGGCCGGTGCAATCAGCACCCAGTCGGCCCAGCGAGCGAGCGCGATATGACCCATCGCTGATTCCTGGTCGGCGTCCAGCAGCTCCATCGCCACCGGATGGCCGCTCAATGACTGTAAGGTCAGGGGAGTAATAAACTCCGCAGCACCCTGAGTCATCACCACCCGTACGTCTGCGCCTTCATCACGCAGGCGGCGAACCAGATCGGCACTCTTGTAGGCGGCGATACTGCCACTGACGCCGACCACGATGTGTTTGCCGAGCAAGGTGCTATCGGTCATGGTATTTTCCCAAGGCCAGTTGCTTCAGCGTCAGGTCACGGAGGACCTCAGCCTGAGCATTACTCAAATCCTGCAATACGTTGTTGACACCCTGATCCGCCAAGCTATGGAGTCCGAAGGAAGGGTTTTCCTCTGCGGTACGCAGGCAATGCAGGACCGCCGCGACGCGGATTGCATCGATATCCTGGGCTGGCACATAGCGGCTGTCTTCACCGGCAAGCTCAACCAGTAAGCCACCTTTTTCCAGACTGCCGAGTAAATCCTGTACGGCATTATTGGTCAGTCCGGTCTGTTCTTCCAGTTGCTGCACCGTCAGCGGCGGCTGGTTTTTACAGAAACGTTTGGCAATCACCGTCATCAACCACAGCCCTTCTTTTTCTCTCAAGCGTGGACTCAGGGCGAACGGCTTACCGGCGAGCCTGACCAACTTCGGATGTTGCAAATAAAACGCCACCTGAGAGCCAGTCAGCAGAATAAACCAGGCCAGATATAACCAGATCATAAAGAAGAACAGAATGGCAAAACTCGAATAAATCGCCGTGTAGTTGGATGATGAGGCTACAAACGACGCAAACAGGGTGCCGATGGTAATCCACAAGGCACCAGCCACGCTGGCCCCCACTATGGCCGGACTGAGTTTGACCCGAGTATTGGGAATAAATTTATATAAAAAGGTAAATGCCAGAATAATCATCAGATAGGGCAGCAATTTGGTGGCCAATACGATCAAGGTCCCAAAAGGCTCAATCTGACGCAGATTCTGAACCACTTCATGGTTCAAGACCGTCGCCGTCACACCCAGCGCAGAAAACACCAGTACCGGACCAATCATGATCACGCTCAGGTAATCAGTAAAGCGACGTGTAATCGAGCGTGGACGTTTGACCCGCCAGACAAAATTAAAGGCGTTTTCGACCTTCTGTACAAGTGCAATGATGGTATAGAACAGCATCGCTAGCCCTACCGAACCCAGTACGCCGACTTTGATGTTCTGTACAAAATTGATGATATTAGCGGTGATTTCCGGGCCGCGCTCGCCAAGTGGTTCCAGCAGCCCCAGCAGCATGGGTTCCATCTGATTGTGTACACCGAAAGCTTTAAGCACGGAGAAAGCCACCGCAATCAACGGCACCAACGATAACAGCGTGGTGAACACCAGACTCATTGCTCGCAGGTTTAATTCACCGGTCGCCAGTTCCCGCACCATGATGAAGCTGACCCGCAGGAAATTCAGCCACAGCCGCATCAGCGGATTAGTATCTGCAGGAATGTCTTGCCACAAACCGGTCTGGAAGAAATAGCGCAGCTGCGTCAACTTGGCTTGCAGTATTTGTTGAATACGGTGCATTGTCCCTCTCAGACCGGATTATCGATATCAATAAAATGATGACGGATATTAAAGCGTTGCGCCAGCGCTTCACCCAGTGCCTGCACGCCATAACGTTCCGTCGCATGATGTCCGGCAGCAATATAGTTAATACCTAACTCACGGGCGAGGTGTACGGTCGGCTCCGAAATCTCGCCACTGACAAATGCATCCAGCCCCAATTCAGCTGCCTGCTGAATATAGCCCTGCGCTGCGCCTGTACACCAGCCAACCGTGGTGTTCGGTCTGTCGTGACCCTGTATCACCAAGGGTTCACGCCCCAGACTCTGCCGTACCCTGTCAGCAAATTGGGTCAGACTTAGCGGTTCAGGCAAACAACCACATAAGCCAATCGCAGGCTCGCCGGTTCCCGAAATACGACCGTCAATTTCCAAGCCTAGCTTTTCCGCCAACTGCGCATTATTGCCCAGCGTCGGGTGAGCATCGAGCGGCAAGTGGTAAGCGAGCAGATTGATATCGTGTTGCAGCAACAATTTCAGACGGCGCTGCTTGATGCCGACCACGCGCTGCTCCTCACCGCGCCAGAAATAACCATGATGCACCAGAATCGCGTCAGCCCTGGCTTCTATTGCCGCTTCCAACAGGGCTTCGCTGGCAGTGACACCGGAAACCAGTGTCGTAATCTCATCGCTTCCCGCGACTTGCAGGCCATTCGGGCAATAATCATGAAAACGGCCCGGTTCCAAAGTCTCATCAAGATAGGCGAGAAGTTCTGTTCGGGTTATCATCAAATTGATTCCTAATTTCCCAGGCTAACCAGCCGTCACTATAACAAAAGAGGGAGCACGCGTATGGAGGCAGTCAATATCATTGCGCTCAGTATGGGCGCAGCCTGGGCCAGCGGCATCAATCTGTACGCCACCGTGTTTATGCTTGGCTACATGGGCCTGACCGGCAATATTGCTTTGCCAGAGGAATTACAAATCCTGAGTGACCCGCTGGTGATGACGGCGGCAGGCTTTATGTATTGCGTTGAATTCTTTGCCGATAAGATTCCGGGCGTGGATAGTGGCTGGGACAGCCTGCATACCTTTATTCGTATTCCGGCCGGTGCGATGCTGGCCGCCGGTGCAGTGGGTGACGTCACCCCGGCGGTGGAACTCAGTGCAGCGCTGCTGGGTGGTTCACTGGCAGCTGGCAGTCATGCCACCAAAGCCGGAAGCCGCTTGCTGATTAATACCTCACCGGAACCGGTCACTAACTGGGGCGCTTCCATTGGTGAAGATCTGCTGGTGATTGGTGGCTTATGGACGGCGCTGAATCATCCGGTGCTGTTTATCATCGGCCTTATCGCTTTCATTGCACTCATGATTTGGCTATTGCCGAGACTGTGGCGTTTACTCAAAGCGCTGTTTCGTCGTGTTGGCAGTTGGCTGGGCCTGTGTGAACCACCATTGCCCCCATCACCATCACCACCGCCTCCGCCGGTCGTACATAAAGACGATACCGCTCCACCCGACTCGCGTTAAGGATTAATCCTTACGCCGGTATACCGTGCTGTAGGGGGTACGCACCAGATCAAAGGCATCGCTATAGCCGCTGATGGTTTCCGATGCGCCCAGAAACAGGTAGCCGCCACGATTCAATGACAGCGCCATACGGCTGAGAATGTCTTGCTTGCGTTCGGTTGAAAAATAAATCAGCACATTGCGACAGAAAATAATGTCGAACTTGCCTAGGGTGCTGAAGCCCTGCAGCAGATTCTGTTCGCGAAAGCTGACGCGGTTACGCACATCATCGACGACTTTCCAGCCATCCTGACTGCGGCTGAAAAACTGTTTACGACGCATATCCGACAAACCACGGCCCAGCGCCACCTCTTCGTACTCGGCTTTTTTCGCCTGCACTAGCATCGAGGCAGAAATATCGGTGGCAACAATCTGTGAGCTCGTAAGCCTCGAACTGAGGTTCTTTCGCGCATACTCACTGAGAATCATGCTGATGGTATAGGGCTCCTGCCCTGAAGAGCAGGCCGATGACCAGATCCTCAAGCTTGTGCCGCGCAGCTTTTCCAGCTCGGGTAACACCACATGTTCCAGCGTCTCAAAAGGCTGCCCATCACGAAACCAGGAGGTTTCGTTGGTCGTCATCGCATCGATCACAGCATCACGCAGGTGTCTGGGCTGACCTTTTTCGATCGCGCTCATCAGCTCAGACAGACCGGCAATATTTTCATCCCGAAGCAGCCGGGTCAGGCGGCTGACAATCAGATACTGCTTGCCCTCGCCCAGCAGAATGCCGCAGGCACTCTCCAGAAAGCGCCTGAAGCGCTGGTAGTCATAATCAGTGATTTCTTGAGTTTGCAGCATGTTAACCGGCAACAGAAAGATTCGAAAATATATAGCATGTATCGACCATAATACGTCAACATTTACCCGATTTTCGGCTAGAGTGGCAAAGCAATGACTAAGGCAGGCAGTAAAACCCCAATGAAAAATGTACTGATCACTGGCTGTTCCAGTGGCATTGGCCTTCGGGCTGTGGAAATGCTCAGCGAGCGGGGCTACAACGTTATCGCCACTGTTCGTAAGGAACAGGACAAACAGCGGCTGGAACAACAGGGTTATCAGGTCGTGTTACTGGATCTGGCCGATGAGCACAGTATTGAGCAGGCATTTAGCAATGTTATCCGCCGTTTTGATGGTCGTCTGGATGGCCTGTTCAACAACGCTGCCTACGGTCAGCCGGGTGCCGTCGAAGACTTAACTCGGCTAGCCCTGCGGGAACAGTTTGAAACCAATGTGTTTGGCACCCAGCAGCTGACCAACCTCGCGATTGCGCACATGCGCGAGCAGGGCCATGGCCGCATTATCTACAACAGTTCGGTACTGGGATTCATCGCTCTCGCCTATCGCGGTGCCTACAATGCCAGTAAATATGCCCTGGAAGGGCTGGCCGACACACTTCGACTGGAGCTTAATGGCAGCGGTATTTTTATCAGCCTGATTGAACCCGGCCCTATCACCAGCCAGTTTCGCGCCAATGCCTTTGCCAAATACCAACAACATATCGACAAAGACAACAGTCCGCACCTTGCCATTTATGCAGCGACAGAAGCACGCTTACAAAAACCAGGAACCGCGGCTCCCTTCACTCTGCCTGCCAATGCCGTCATCCATAAACTGCTGCATGCTCTGGAAGCAAAAAAGCCGAAAATTCGTTATTACGTTACTTTTCCCACCTATTTATTTGCCACCTTGAAACGAGTACTGCCTCACCGTGCGCTTGACTGGGTTTTGAGAAAAGTGTCTGATAGCTAAGGCAAAGAATGGATTCCCAGGCTGAGAAAGTGCTATGAGCAAGTCGACAAACACGAGTCTGAAAAAACAGACCGCTCTGAAAACCTTTAGCAGCTCGGTATTGACCGGTGCCGCCGGTTTGACCTTGCCTGTCTACCTGCATTACGAATTTTCAGAACAGGGACTTGGCCCGAGTTTTCTGGGTGATTTCCTGATGTTTTATGGCATAGCTATCACTGTAATAATGGTGTTTGCAGCGTTATTTGCCTTTCTTAATCATCGTGCGCTGGCCTCTCCGCTGGATGATATTCAACAAATTTCTCATGCCCTGCCTCTGCTCTCATCAAAGAAATACACGGATGCCAAAACCATCTTCGAGAACATCAAAGGTGACCAGACGCTGGTCGAAGTAGAAGAGTTGCGCGCGACCTCCATGCAATTAGCCCATGTGCTGGAAGAAATGGATTCGATCAGTGTCACTCGCCGTCAACAGGTGCATGAGACCAGTGAAATCCTGCGCAAAGAGCGCGACTTCATTAAAAACCTGCTCGATACCGCACAGCTATTCATCATGACGGTGGATGATAACTTCAAAATCAGCATGTTTAATGACCACGGCGAAAAACTGACTGGCTTTAAAGATACTGATGTTCTGGGCTCGGATGTGTCCCGGTTTTTCCCTGCCGGTAACTGGAATGAGGCACAGACCTTTTTCCATGAATTACTGGCTGGCAATATGAACATCGCTCAGCAAGACTCAGAGCTGATTGATAAAGAAGGTCATATCCGCAATATCTCGTGGTTGCACTCGCGACTTGAAAGTGACAATGGCGGCTCGCAGTTGCTCTGTGTGGGTCTGGATATGACTGAGAAAAAGGAAGCAGAAAAACGTATCGTCTGGCTAGCTGAACACGATCCACTCACCGATCTCTGCAACCGTCGTAAATTCACCGAAGAATTCGAAAAATCCCTACGTACCGCCATCCGTTACAAACACAATAATTCTCTGCTATTTCTCGATCTGGATCAGTTTAAGGACATTAACGACACCAGTGGTCACGCGGCTGGTGATGAACTACTCAAGCTGGTCGCCAAAACCCTGAAGAAAGTGACCCGCTTTACCGATCTGGTCGCTCGTCTCGGCGGTGATGAATTTGCCATCCTGCTACCTGAAAGTGATGACATCGGCGCCGTCACCCTGTCACAGAAAATCATCAGCGAATTGAACAAAATTCAACTGGAATATGGCACCGTCCGCCACAAGGTATCGACCAGTATCGGCATCGTCAATTATCCTTTGATTGATGCCACCGTGCATGAGCTGATGGGCTACGCCGACCTGGCCATGTACAAGGCCAAGTCCAAGGGTAAGGGCACATACCACGTGTTCTCAGCGGATGATGAGACCAAGGAACAACTGGAAACCCGGGTGTTCTGGAAGCATCAGATCGAGCAGGCGCTGGAAGAAAAACTGTTTGTCTTGCACTACCAGCCCATTCTGAATATTGCCACCTCCAAGATCAGTCACTATGAGGTGCTGATCCGCATGAAAAATCCGCAAACCGGCGAGATGCGGGCACCGGCCAAGTTTATTCAGGTCGCTGAAGAGGTCGGCCTGATCCAGAGCATCGATCAATACGTCATCAAGCAAGGCATGACACAACTGGCTCGTCTGCAGAAACAAGGTATGAACGTCAAGCTGGCAATCAATTTATCCGGCTCTGTGGTGGATGCGCCGGTGTTATTACCGTTGCTGAAAAAATTGTTCAAATCGACCGAAGTCGATCCAAGTGGGTTGATTTTTGAAGTCACTGAAACCGCAGCCGTTTCTAATTTTCAACAGGCAAAATTGATGATGACAGCAGTGAAAGCGCTGGGTTGTCAGTTTTCTCTGGATGACTTCGGGGTGGGCTTCGCCTCTTTTAATTACATGAGACAACTTCCGGTCGACATCATCAAAATTGACGGCATTTTTATCAAAGACTTAGACCAGAATGCGCATGACCAGTTGTTTGTTAAAGCCCTAGTAGATGTCGCCAAAGGGCTGGGCAAGAAAGTCGTCGCCGAGTTTGTTGAGAATCAGGAAGTTCTCAAAATTCTCGAGCAATACGGCGTTGATTATGCACAGGGCTATCATATCGGTAAGCCCGAACCCCATGTACTCAAAGAAACAGACTGGTCGCCCAATATCGATCTCACGCCGTTTATCTCGGTGCAGGAGCAGTCCGCGTCATAATCGTGCAGCAAGCACATTAAAGTCCTTCATATTGGTGCATTTTTATGCACCACCACAGCCGAAAAACCCTTAACACACTGATTAATAAAATTATTTTTTATTGGCATGAAGTATGCCCATTATCATCCAGCGTAACTTTGTTAGTTGCCTTTTTTGATAATGGGAGATTGTAATGTCGTATGTAAAACCCAATGAGTTTGTAAAAACAATGGTAGATGCGGGCGAGTCAAAGCTATTCATGCACCCCCGTGACGTATTACTCCGAGCCTTTATGGCCGGCGCAATTCTGGCGATAGCTGTTGCTTTGGCTGTCACAGCCGCTGTTCAGACAGGTTATCCAATTGTCGGTGCCCTGATTTTCCCAGTTGGCTTTTGTATTCTCAATCTGCTGGGCTTTGACCTTTTGACAGGTGTATTTGCACTCGTACCGCTGGCTTTGTTTGATAAGCGTCCTGGTGCAAATGTCTCTGGCATGCTCAAAAACTGGGGCCTTGTCGGTCTGGGTAACCTGCTGGGAGCCGTGTTCTCTGCCACATTGATTGCCATTTCTTTTACCTTCGCCTTTTCTACAGAACCTACCGCTGTAGGTAAAGCGTTTGCGAAAGCCGCTGAAGCCCGTACCTTGGGTTTTGCTGAATACGGTTTGGCTGGCTGGTTCACCGTGTTTGTTAAAGGCATTCTGTGCAACTGGATGGTGTCTATTGGTGTTGTCGGTGCCATGTACTCCAAAACCGTTGGCGGCAAGGTTATCGCCATGTGGATGCCTATCCTTATCTTCTTCGGTCTGGTCTTCGAACATGCTGTGGTCAATATGTACCTGTTCCCGCTAGGCATGATGATGGGTGCGCCTATCACTGTAGCTGACTGGCTGATCTGGAATGAAATCCCAGTCATCCTCGGTAACCTCGTTGGTGGTCTGCTGTTGACTGGCACGGTGCTCTACGCCACACATCTCAAACCAGGTGCTACCCGCAGCCCTGTGATTAAAGCTGCGGCTGAACCAGTTAAAGCCTAATTGACTTCCTATTAACCGGCGCTGAGTTCAGCGCCGGTGTTTCTCAATAACGAAGGAGCCATCATGAATAAAGTAGCCATGACCGAGGCCATTATTGTGGCCAAAGAGAGTAAAAAACTGAGTTGGGAGCAAATTGGAGAGGCGATTGGCATGTCGCCTGTATGGACCACCTCCGCCTGTCTGGGTATGAACAGCATGCCCAAAGACAGCGCTAATAGCCTGTGTGACTATCTCGGATTAACCAGCGAAGTCAGCACTGCCTTGCAGCAATTTCCAACCAAAGTCTGGGATCAGGCAGTGCCGACCGATCCTCTGATTTATCGCCTGTATGAGATTGTCGGTGTCTATGGGCCCACCCTGAAAGCGGTGATTCAGGAGAAATTCGGTGACGGCATCATGAGCGCGATTGACTTCAATATGACCGTGGAACGCAAGGCCGACCCGAAAGGGGATCGGGTCGTTGTGACCATGGATGGTAAATTCCTGCCTTACAAGTCCTGGTAGCAAGCGGGAGCTGGACCTCGGCCAGCTTTCTGTCTCTCACTGCCCCGCCCTGTGCGGGGCTTTTTTTCAGCAACGTATTGCCGGTCATTAATCAGCAGAAGGCGACGAAAACACAAACACCAGATAATAGGCCATCGCCACAAACACGCCGCCACCAATAATATTGCCGAAAGTCACTGGCACAATATTGGCCACAAAGCCCGACAGCGATAGTGCTTCCAATTGAGACGCATCCATTCCGCTGGCAGCCACCACTGCTGGATCCATCGAAGCCAGGATGGCAACCGGAATCATGTACATATTGGCGATACAATGCTCAAACCCCATCGCCACAAATGCCGATATCGGAAACAGAATGGCCAGTACCTTGTCACTCACCGTGCGCGAGGCATACACCATCCAACTCGCCAGACACACCAGAACATTACAGAACAGGCCCAGCACAAATGACTCGGTCAGGGTGTTGTCCACCTTGGACAACCCGGTTTTCATCGCAGTAACCCCAACCTCATGGTGATGGGCATCAAGGTACCCTGACAAATAGACTAGGTACACCATAACCAGCGCCCCGATCGTATTGCCGATATAGACTATGCTCCAGTTCTTGAGCAGCGCGGGAAGACTCACTTTGCCTTTGGCCCAGGCCATCACCACAAGCGTATTGCCAGTAAACAGTTCGGCACCAGCAATGACCACCAGAATAAAGCCCAGAGAAAAAGTCAGACCGCCCACAAGCTTAGTCATGCCATAAGCCATATTGCTGTCGGTAATCGTCACCGTGTAGTACATGGCACCAAAGGCAATGAAAGCCCCTGCCATCATTGACAGAATAATCAGCGACACAAACGGCATGTTGGCCTTGTCCACGCCGACCGTTTTTACCTTCACCGCCACTTCTGTCGGAGTGAACGCATCAAGAAACTTACCGAAATCAGACATCATGGGGCCCCTGCTATTTAATTCAGCTTCAGTATAGCAACACGAAAATAGCAATAGATAGCCAGTGAAGGGCACAAAAAAAGCCCCGCTATCGCGGGGCTGTGTTTAGTGGAGTAGCAGTTCCTTGAACACCAGTTTGTCACCGTCGATATCAACACTCACGGTGTCACCGGCATTGAAGGTACCTGACAGAATATCCTGCGCCAGCGGGTTTTCAATTTCACGCTGAATCACGCGTTTAAGTGGCCTTGCGCCATAGACCGGATCAAAGCCTTCTGCGGCAATCAAATCCAGCGCCTCATCACTGAGTGTGAGTTTGATATCTCGCTCCGCCAGTCGCGCCCGCAAATGTTCCAGCTGAATATCGGCAATGGCGCGGATCTGATCCTGCTCCAGCGGATGGAACACCACCACATCATCGACCCGGTTGATAAACTCCGGACGGAAGTGCTGACCAACGATTTCCATCACCGCATCTTTCATCTGCTGGTAATGCTCCTCACCAGCCATTTCCTGAATCACGCTGGAGCCGAGATTCGAGGTCATCACAATCACGGTATTACGGAAATCCACCGTTCTGCCCTGCCCATCGGTGAGGCGACCATCATCGAGCACTTGCAGCAAGATGTTGAATACATCCGGATGGGCTTTTTCGACTTCATCGAGCAGAATCACCGAGTACGGTTTTCGTCTGACCGCTTCAGTCAGGTAACCGCCTTCTTCGTAACCGACATAGCCCGGCGGCGCTCCCACTAAGCGGGCCACCGAGTGTTTTTCCATGAACTCGGACATGTCGATGCGCACCATGGCATCTTCGGTATCGAACAGAAAGCTTGCCAGCGACTTGCACAGTTCAGTTTTACCGACACCAGTCGGGCCTAAGAACAGGAAGGAGCCATTGGGCCGGTTTGGATCGGAAAGCCCTGCCCGACTGCGACGAATCGCATTGGCGACTGTACTGACCGCTTCATCCTGACCCACTACGCGTTCATGTAGGGCATCATCCATTTTTAGCAGTTTATCGCGCTCGCCTTCGAGCATTTTCGAGACCGGAATACCGGTCCACTTGGACACCACCTCGGCAATCTCTTCCTCACCGACTTTGTTACGCAACAGGGTAAATTCCTGCATTTCGGCCTGAGTCGCCATATCCAGCTGTTTTTCCAGCTCAGGAATACGTCCATACTGCAGCTTGGCCATTTTTTCGTAATCGGCGTTACGGTTCGCAGCATCGAGTTCAAGACGGGCTTTTTCTAACTCTTCCTTCACATGCTGACTGCCATGCAGGGCGGCTTTTTCCGACTTCCAGACCTCTTCCAGATCGGTGTATTCCCGTGCCAGCTTTTTCATCTCGGCTTCGAGGGTTTCGAGGCGTTTTTTCGACGCATCATCACTTTCTTTCTGCAAAGCCACGCGTTCGATTTTCAGTTGAATCAAGCGCCGTTCCAGTCTGTCCAAAGATTCCGGCTTGGAATCAATTTCCATACGAATACGACTCGCAGCTTCGTCAATCAGATCAATCGCCTTATCCGGCAGTTTACGATCGGTGATATAGCGATGCGATAAAGTCGCTGCTGCGACGATTGCCGGATCGGTAATATCTACGCCGTGGTGCACTTCATAGCGTTCACTCAGGCCACGCAGGATACCGATCGTATCTTCCACACTGGGCTCACCCACCTGCACTTTCTGGAAACGACGTTCCAATGCCGCGTCTTTTTCAACATATTGCCGGTATTCATCAAGAGTCGTCGCGCCAATACAGTGCAACTCACCACGAGCCAGGGCCGGTTTGAGCATATTACCGGCATCCATCGCGCCTTCGGCTTTACCTGCACCTACCATGGTATGGATTTCATCAATAAACAGGATGATCTGACCTTCCTGCTTCGACAGATCGTTCAACACGGCTTTGAGCCGCTCTTCAAATTCACCGCGAAATTTGGCACCCGCAATCAAGGAGCCCATATCCAGTACCAACACGCGTTTATGCTTCATGCCTTCCGGCACTTCCCCATCAACGATTCGTTGTGCCAAGCCTTCAACGATGGCCGTTTTACCCACACCAGGCTCACCAATTAACACCGGATTATTTTTGGTGCGACGTTGCAGCACCTGAATGGTACGGCGAATTTCATCATCCCGGCCAATCACCGGGTCAAGCTTGCCGGCGACCGCACGGGCAGTGAGATCGATGGTAAATTTTTCCAGCGCCTGACGCTGTTCTTCTGCATTAGGATCGGTCACGCGTTCGCCTCCACGCATCTTATCTATTGCCGCTTCAAGGTTAGCTTTGGTTGCACCATGCTTACGCAGGAGTTCACCCGCCGGGGACTTATCATCCATTAATGCCAGCAACAGCAACTCACTCGAAATATATTGGTCCTGGCGTTTTTGTGCCAGCTTGTCTGTGAGATTGAGCAGGCGACTGACGTCCTGAGAAACGTGAATATCCCCACCAGCACCTTCGACTGTGGCAATCCGAGCCAGCTGTTGCTCCAAGTCAGCGGTATACGTCGGCACATTGACACCGCTCTGTGCGAGGATAGGCCTAATACTGCCGTTTTGTTGTTGCAACAAGGCCAGCATCAGATGGACAGGCTCAATAAATTGGTGATCCCGGCCCACCGCCATGCTCTGTGCCGCTTCTAGCGCTTCACGGAATTTGCTCGTTAATTTTTCGATCTGCATGAATAAAGCCCCTTAAAAAAGTGCGTTATTTGTCAGATGGGGGGGCCAGAGAGGAAATTCAAGGCAATTTACGATAACGAGATTGAAGACGGCGTTTCGATGGCTAAAGTGATCTGCTCTAGGGTGGTTTTGGGATCTATGCCAGTCACGGTGATCGGGGGATGCAACAATAGCGTGACCTTATCTGGCGTGAACGGCGCAGCCAGAATCTTGCCTTGCGCCTTCACACCATCAATGCGAACCGGGTAAATTTGAGCCTCTGTCCACGCAGCCAGCCTGACCACTCCCCCTTTGATGGGTCTGGGTGGGTCAGAGTCTAAGTGAATCTTACCGTGAGGAAACAAGGCAATCACCTCCCCTTGTTCAAGCGCACGTCGTGCTGCTCGCAATGCCTGCTCTGGTCGCCCTTTACGATCAACCGGAATACAGCCTGCGAACCTGAAGATCCAGTGCAGTAATGGTCGATGATATTCCTCACTGGCTATCAGAAAACGTAATGGCCTTCGCGACGCAGCAATCAACAGGAGGGGATCCAGTCCAGAAACATGATTCGCCACCACAATGGCAGGACCCGTTTCCGGTAAATCGATGGCGGCTGAGTTCAAGCGGTGCAAATAGCGGCATAAAAGATTTGTCCAGCCATCCAGCCAGTTCACATGAGGACCACCCCAGTCGGTTCTGGCAGACATCAGCCCCACCGCGACTAGCGTGGCGAGCACGAAGAGCAGAATCAGCCAGCCCATCTTAGCTTTCGAACGGGGCAGGGTCTCCCATGCCGACGCGGGTGACTTCGGGCATATCGTCAAAAAACTCGACGACGGTGGTCGGTTCGGCACCGCAGGCGCCACCATCAATAATCAGATCAACGTGTTTGCCAATGGCATCAACAATATCCTCTGCATCGGTCATCGGCATATCCTCTCCGGGCAGGATCAGCGTGGAACTCATCAAAGGTTCATTGAGTTCTTCCAGCAGCGCCAGCGCGATAGGGTGGGAAGGAATACGCAAACCGATACTTTTTTTCTTGGCATGTTGCAAACGCCGAGGCACTTCTTTGGTGGCAGGCAGGATAAAGGTGTACGGCCCCGGTGTATGCGCTTTCAGCATCCGGAACACGGCATTATTAAACTTGGCGTAGGTCGACAGTTCGGCCAAATCGCGACATACCAGAGTGAAATTATGATCGGCATCCAGATCACGTAAGCGGCGCATGCGTTCCATCGCGTTTTTATCACCGATATAACATCCCAGCGCATAACCCGAATCAGTCGGGTACACCACAAGACCGCCATTACGGATGATAGTGCAGGCCTGTTTTATCAGCCGCAGTTGTGGGTTGTCGGGATGGATCTGGAAAAACTGACTCATAAAACTCTCTTCTTTGTTGTTATTGTTGGACGCGGCTCATTGCCACTGCGTCCAAATCGGTGTGACGCTGGGGGGTAATGCGGTCATTTGGCCGACATCATTCCAGCCCTTATCCGGGCTATGAAAATCTGATCCACACGATGCCAGCAGATTAAATTCTTCAGCGAGCCTGGCCATGGTTCTGACTTCTTCCGGGTGCTGATTACCTGATGACACCTCCAGACCGACACCACCCAGTGAACTGAACTCGGCGAGTAACTTACGCCGCTTGGTATTGGTCATTTTATAGCGTGCCGGATGGGCAATCACCGCCTGTCCGCCAGCCGCCTGAATCCAACTGACTGCCTCCGCCAGACTGGCCCAGTCACCACTGACATAGCCCGGCTTGTTTTTGACCAGAAAGCGTTTAAACACGTCCTTCATATCTTTGGCATAGCCCTTTTCCACCAGGAAACGAGCAAAATGCACCCGCCCCAACATGGTTTCCGAGGCGTATTGGCCCGCCCCTTCCAGTGCCCCTGCAATGCCTGCTTTATCGAGCTTATCGGCAATCTTGCGAGCCCGCTGACGGCGATAGTCGCGCAAGCCGGCCAAGCCCTGCTGTAACTGCGCATTGTTTACATCCAGCTGCAAGCCGACTATGTGTACCGTACTGGAGTGCCAGCTGACCGAGATTTCGACACCGGGAATCAAGGTCATTTCATTATCCTGAGCCGCCTGAATGGCTTCTTCCATCCCCTCAGTGCCATCATGATCGGTCAAGGCCAGATGCGTCACCCCGTTTTCGTGGGCGCGAAGGACCAACTCCTTCGGGGATAACGAACCGTCTGAAGCGGTCGAATGTGTATGTAAGTCATACTGGGTCATAGCCCGTATTTTACGATAGAATGTCAATGCTCTGTAATTAACTGACTTTAATAATGAAACTGTTTTTTGATTTTTTACCGATCGTACTGTTCTTTGTCGCCTATAAATTTGGTGGCGGTGATTACCAATTTAATGGTCAGATTTACCAGGTGGAAGGCATTTACGCCGCTACCGCAGTGATGATCGTGGCCACCCTGGTTCAGGTCAGCTACACCTGGATTCGCCACCGCACCGTCGAACGGGCTCATATCATCACCCTGATACTGGTTGTTTTGCTCGGCGGTTTAACCTTATGGCTGCAAAACCCGGACTTCATCAAGTGGAAACCCACTGCGGTGAACTGGCTGTTTGCGCTGGTGTTTGTCGGAGCCTATCTGTTTACCGACAAGTCGCTGCTGGAACGCATGATGGGCGAACATATTCAACTGCCCGGCAAAATATGGGCGCGTCTGAATGTCGCCTGGGTGTTGTTTTTCCTGTTCTCCGGTATCGCCAACCTCTATGTCGCCTTCAACTTTGACGAAGCGACCTGGGTTAACTTCAAATTGTTCGGCATGCTGGGTCTGACGATTGCCTTCGTCATTGCTCAATCGATTTACCTCGCCCGCCATGCGGTCGAAGTCAACAAAGAGAATCCGTAATGCCGATGCTCTACGCCATTATCAGTGAAGACAAAACCGACAGCCTGCCACGACGGCTGGCGGCGCGTCCGGCGCACCTGGCTCGCCTGCAGGACTTGCAGGAACAGGGCCGCCTGATCCTCGCAGGCCCGCATCCTGCTGTCGATAGTGAAGATCCGGGGCAAGCCGGATTTAGTGGCAGCCTGGTTGTCGCAGAATTTGCTGATTTGGCTGAGGCACAACACTGGGCGGATGCTGACCCGTATATTGAGGCTGACGTTTATGCCAAAGTCACGGTCAAACCCTTCAAGAAGGTATTGCCATGAACACCGTCGATGCCATTAAACAGGCCCTGGCGGGGCTTGAACCTGATGTTATCGATATTGAAGATGACAGTGCCAGCCATGCCGGTCATGCTGGTAATCGCGGTGGTGGTCACTACAATCTGTTTATCGTCAGTCAGGCGTTTGAAGGTCTGAGCCTGTTGCAACGCCATAAACTGGTCTTTGCCCAGGTGGATGATCTGATGCAAAGCCAGATCCACGCCTTAAGTATCCGCGCCAAAACCCCTGCCGAGTTCAACACTCACTGACAATGGCTGAACTGCCCAGTCGCAAACAGCAAAATCAGGCTTTTTTACAAGAGCTGGAAAAGCAGCGACTCAACAAACCATGTCTGCGCATCATTGATCTGCGCGGCAAAGTCGCCGGTGAATGTCAGGCTTATGAGTTTGGCGGGCGGGTGCACTACCTGGATGATCGCGCCTACCTGCTGGTCAAGCAGCTAATGAGCCGTTTTGCTGGCCGTTATACCGTCGGTGTTTACGAAACCCTGCTCAAAGCCCTTAAACAACTCAATGACCCAGCCCCCGCTCCCATCGCGCGCCATGCTGGCCTGCCCTTTCGACAAATGGATCAGTCGCTACAACGTAGCGAGACCCGCACCGTCGTTAGCACAGCAGTACAAATCCGACTGCAAGACATGCTTTACCACGGCCACACCGTCGATCTGTCGCCCCATGCCATCCGCGTATCGTGTAAACGGACGTTCTCACTGGAGCCGGGCGACGAGGTCAGCGTGGAGTTCACCGAACTCGCTGAACAAAGCGGCCTCAACGAGCTTCGACACGTCATTTTTCACATTCTCAAAATCAACCATGAGAATAGCCATACTAGCTTGGTCTTACAGCGTGAGTCGGCTCCTAACGATGAGGTAACGTTATGGCTAAGCCAATGGCTTGGGCAATATGCCTCTGCCCGTCAGCAGGATGTCGACAATGAATTGTTCAATCTGCAAGCCGAGTTCTATCAACGTATTTGGCTTAGTCGGCTAGCCTCGCCGTTGCTATGGCTGGACGCTGCTGCAGACGCTACCCATATTCTCAAACTCCACCTGACCGCCGCCGCGCATCGGGTGTTGGTAGCGAGTCAGCTCAACGAATCCGACTGGCTGGCCAAGCTCCCATTAGCAGCAAGCATAAATCAGCAAAGCGACATGCTCTGCGCCTGCGATCGTCAGCACAGTTTTAGTGTCAGCATCGCGCAGCAGGATGCGATTCAGTCGTTAATCAACTGGCATATTGCCACCGCAAACAGTCAGTTGCTGTTACTGCAACCGACCTCAGTTGCATTTGATGCACACACACTCAAGCGCTGCATCGACACCATTGAAACCGAAACCGGTATAGCAGATGCAGCCAGCCAGCTTGGACAGCTGAACGGCCTGGTCACGATCAGCGATCTGTCTCCGGCGTTTTCTCACATGCTACCGACCCAGACGGTAACCGCAGCACAGCTGTCGGCATTGCAAACACCGTCGCTTGTTCAGCACCAGCTACCTGAGCCGACAACGCTACGCCCCTGTATTCAGCGTGATAAGGCGCGCTTTTTTATCCGCACGCCGATCACGGTATCCGCGGGCGAGTTGCAGTGGCAATTGGAAACACAGGATGTGTCTGCCGATGGGCTGGCTATTCAGTTACCGGCTGATGCCCCGGTTATGTTGAATCAACGACTGCATATTGACTTCAGCCGCTGGCAAACCTTGACCAGCAAGGTCAAACTTGACGCCATTCCCTATCAAATCATGAACATCCGCCAATGGCAGGGGCAACAGCAGCTGGGACTTGCTCGAATCAAAAATAATTGCCCGGAAAGCCTGAACCGCTTTTTTGACTGGGTCATTGCACAGAACCAGCAGACGCTGCGGCATAACAATCAGGATGTGATTACCGCTGCAGAAGGTCAGCTCTTCAGTGCAGCGTTATTACCGACCCTACGCAGTGTGCCGGTGTTTCTGGGACTCGATAATGCAGGCGGGCGGCAGATCCAGCTTATCGGTAAAACCGCAGCCAATCAGGCTGACAGGGAACATGACTTCTGGCTGGCTCTGGAACAGCAAAGCCTGCGCTGGGCTGGACTGCTGAAACAAGCCACCCAGCAAGACGGCGACAGCCAAACGACTACGTTATATGCGTATAAAACCGGACAAAGCTGGACACTCGCGATTGAACAGGACTTCAGTCAGGCACGGGAAAAAGCGCTGTTTATACGTCGCGGCCTGGACGCCAGTAAATTCATTGCCATGCACGTCACGATCACAGCCCTCAAAGGCCAGGAGGCAGAGCAGGAATTTGACTTACAGCTTCGTTTGCAGCAATTTCGAACACAACGTGCCCACAGGGTTCAAGCACTTCGACAGCAACTCAATCAACTGGTCGGCATGCTGGAGCTGACTGATATCAGCGCGCTTATCCGGCAAATTTATTCACGCTAACGCTGCTAGCTCAGCCGGCGGCGATCATCATGTTGTCCAGCAGAACCGAGCCGCAACGAATATTGCCACGCACATCCACATCACTGCCTACCGCCTGAATCCCGGCAAACATGTCCTGCAGATTACTGGCAATGGTAAATTCATCCACCGGATATTGGATCTGACCGTTTTCTACCCAGAATCCGGCAGCACCCTGCGAATAATCCCCATTCACGATATTGACGCCCATGCCCATGGTTTCGGTAACGATAATGCCTTTTTCCAGACGCTGAACCAGCTCGTTAAACCCATCTGCGACAGTGTTATCGATGGTCAGGTTATGCACACCACCGGCGTTCGCCGTGGTTTGCAGCCCGAGACGACGTGCTGAATAGCTGTCCAGCACATAGCCCTGCAACACCCCGCCAGCGATAATATCGCGCGGCTGTGTGGCCACACCTTCAGCATCAAACATGGCACTGCCCATGGCTTTCAGCAGATGTGGCTGTTCGTGAATATGCATAAATTCAGGGAAAATCTGTTCACCCTGTTTATCCAGCAAAAATGTCGCTTTACGGTAAAGAGCACTGCCGCGAATCGCCGAAATCAGCTGGGCAAACAACGATGGTGCCACTTCAGGACTGAACAACACCGGATACTTGCCGGTTTTGACCTCACCAGCGCCGAGACGGGCCAGGGTGCGTTCAGCGGCTTTCACCCCCACCGAGGCTGCTGAACTCAAGTCGGCCGCATCGCGAGCCACGTCATACCAGTAATCACGCTGCATGCCACGCTCATCACGGGCAATCAGGCTGGCCGACAGGCTGTGGCGTGAGCTGTTTGTCAGTCCGATAAAACCATGACTATTGGCATAAATCCGGGTACCATGATGACTGGATACGGTCGCGCCTTCCGAGTTACTGATACGTGAGTCGGCATCAAGACCTGCAGCTTCACATTCCGTTGCCAGCGCAATGGCCTGCTCAACCGTTAAATCCCAGGGGTGATACAGCGACAGGTCAGCAAGGTCGGTGGCCATCAAGCCTGCATCAGCGAGTCCTGCCGCTTCATCTGCCTGAGTATGGCTGGCGATATTGCAGGCCGCCTGTACGGCTTCGATAATCGCCGACTGACTCAAATCAGAGGTGCTGGATGAGGCCTTGCTATGACCGAAATAAACGGTAATGCCAAGTCCGGTGTCATTATTGTGTTCCAGTGTTTCCACATCACGCTGACGCACGGTAATGGACAAGCCCTTGCTCTGACTCAGGCCAACTTCCGCCGCACTCGCCCCCAGTTTCGTTGCCTGCGCCAACGCAAGCTCAGCAGCATGCTCCAGGCCGAGTTGTTGTATGGCTTTACTCATAGGATCAAATCAACTTCTTCAGTCTGATCAGCCAGCAGGTAAAAGCCGCGCATTTCCAATACCCCTTTGGTATTTAGCGAAATAATCAGATACAGCGCTTCACGGTAATTGGCTTCTTCCACATCCAGCTGTGACGGTAGCGGCGGACTACTTGGGTGTGAGTGATAAATAGCAAACAAAGACTGGCCTTTTGCTTTCATGCTCTTGAACGCCGCCAACTGCTCACTGGCATTGAGCGCGAACAGCACGCTGGCATCGGTCGCCACATTTTCAATCGGATAGCATTCACAGCGCTCATCAATCTGCCCGACCAGACCGCAGACTTCCTTAGCCGGCGATAACTGCGCCTGATGCAGTAACTGGTTGACCAGTGTGCGCGGGATTTGAACGGTTTTTCTTGTCATCTTGTTACCTGAATTGTGTACACACAGGACAATCCGGATCCTGCTTCATATTGATTTGACGCCAGCTCATTGTCAGCGCATCCAGAATCAGCAGCCGCCCGGCCAGACTCTCGCCAATGCCCATAATCAGCTTACAGGTCTCCACCGCCTGCACACCGCCAATCATCGACAGAATCGGCGACAAAATACCGGATTCGGAACAGGTCTGCTCCAGCTCACCCTTATCTTCATAAAGGCAACGATAGCATGGCATCTCCACCTTACGCGGATCATAGACCGTCACCTGGCCTTCAAAGCGGATAGCCGCTCCGGAAACCAGCGGCAGTTTCTGCTGTTTGCTCACTTCATTGATTAGAAAGCGGGTGGCGAAATTATCACTGCAGTCCACCAGCACATCGACATCATGGCTCGCTTCAATCAGCCCGGCTTTATCAAGTCGCTGCTTGATCCCTTGGATATCCACTTCAGGGTTCAACGCCAGCAGACGATCGGCTGCTGAGTCGACTTTGTCGCGGCCAATATCACTCTGACCGTGGATAATTTGACGCTGCAGGTTCGACAGCTCCACCTGATCGTCATCCACCAAGCTCAGCTTGCCCACGCCAGCGGCTGCCAGATACATCGCTACCGGCGAACCAAGCCCTCCCAAGCCCACCACCATGACATGGGCATCAAGCATTTTCTGCTGTCCCTTGATATCGACTTGTGGCAACAGAATATGCCGACTGTAGCGTAGCAGTTGATCGTCGTTCATTAGATTCGGTGTAAAACAAAAAAACTCATTATACCGCCAGCGTCATGGGCAACGCAGGTTCAGGCCGGAAATCAGTTCGTAAAAGCGCCTAGCTGGCCCATAACGGCCCGGTCTTGTCCGCCAAAGTCCTGATGTGCCGTGATTTGCTCGAACCCCGCCTCAGCAAACAGGTTTTGCACATGCTCTGACTGGTCATAACCATGCTCCACCAGCAGCCAGCCGCCCGGCTTTAGACAACGCCGAGCCTGACTCACGATCTGACGGATATCATCCAGCCCGTCATCACCTGAAACCAATGCTGTTAGCGGCTCAAACCTGACATCGCCCTGCGCAAGATGCGGATCACTAGACTCAATATATGGTGGATTGGAAACAATCAGATCAAACGCCTGAGACTGAAAGCCTCCCAGCCAGGCCATTTGTACCAGGCTCACATTGCTTAAGTCATGGCTTTGCCGGTTACGCTCAGCCAGTCTTATAGCAGCGGGCTGCAAATCCGTCGCTATCACGTTTATATCTGAACGTTCAGCGGCTAGCGACAAGGCTATCGCACCGGTCCCGGTTCCTAAATCGACGATGCACATTCCCGGTTTTAACTTGCCGAGCGCCAAAGACACCAATAATTCGGTATCTGGTCGCGGTATCAACGTTGAGGCATCAACAGCCAAGTCCAACGACCAGAAACCGCGGGTACCTATAATGTGAGCCACTGGTTCGCCTTGTTTGCGCCGCTCTATCAGGCTTGCAAATTGTTGCCACTGTGGCTCGGTCAAGCTGGCTTCGCTGGCAGTCATAAGTCGCACGGGTGAGCACTCAAGCACAAAACACAGCAAAAGTTGCACATCGATATCTGGGCTGGGCGAGTCGGCGAGTTCTAAGCGACCATAGGCCTGGGCGTCATGGATCGTCGACAGCATGTGGGAATTAGACAAAAGCAAAAATCAACGCCGCCACAGCCACCACCACCGCCGCCAGAGCGAACTGTCGTTGCTGATTCAGCTGCGCTTTAAGCTTGGCGATTTCGTCGATTTGCTCTCCAAAAAACTGCTTTAACAGAGCCTCATTTTCATTTTTGAACAATTCCGGCATTCGAATATTCAATTGTTCATCCAACTTTGTCTCAAGCAAGGTCAGTAGATCATCTTTGAGTTCGGTCTGAAGTGTGGCCTTGAGTTCTGTTTGCCGCTCAGCAAGCCAGTCTTCGCCTTCACTGTGCAACATGGCTGTAAGTTTGTCTCTTAAACCAAAATTTTCAACTGCGGCTTCAAACGCCTTATCCGCTGTACTTGAGACAACTTGTTCAGCTTGAGATGACAGGCTTTGTGTTAGCTCACTGATATGATGTTGAACCGTGTTTTTGACCTCATCAGTCATTTCTGACAACGCATCCAAGCCAGGCAATGATGGTTGCTCTGCCAATTTTGCCTCAACTTGTCGCTGCACGACCGCCACTGTTGAAGTGACCTTTTGCTCCAATTCTGGCAGCAACTGCTGGCGAACTGCTGCGATGAGATCGTCCAAATCAATACTGGCTGCAGTATTTGACTCTGACGCAGTGGCTTCAGCTGGTTCTTCAGTCGATGAGACCGCAGACAAGATCGAATCCAAAGCTTCCGCTGCTGGCGGCTTCGAGAGCACAGCAGCAGCCCCACTCTCGCGGGCTTGTGCCAGATCCGCCTCGGTATCCTTACCTGTGCAAACAATGACTGGAATTGAGGACAAGGCTGGGATTGCCTTGATTTGCCTCGTTGCGGTCAAGCCATCTATTCCGGGCATCATCACATCCATAAAGATGATGGTTGGCTCATGCCCTGGCTCTTGCAGCCAGGCCAGTGCTTCTTCACCACTTCCCTGTTCGACGATGTCGAATCCCTGGGCCTGAAGTAACTTGCTCAGCGTAAGCCGGGCAACGCGAGAGTCATCTACGACCAAAGCGGTTTTTGTCTGCATGGTTTTCCCCTGAATTGGCATCAACTGACGCGAAACGCATCCAAGCTGATGGATTCCACTTTTTTCCCTAACATGACGATTTCACCACGATAGCGCTGTTGCATATCGCTGGCAAACTCGAAAAAGTATGTGCGTTGTAATTGCATGCGGCCATTACGGTTACGTTTAAGGCGAATTTTTTGCCAGGCCACGGTATCGTTGAGAAAGCTCACCCCGGCATTGCCGCAATAGGCTCTGGCAGCCACGGTCGCTCTCTCAGCGACGCCGCGTGAGTCCCACCACAGCCAGCCAATGAGGCCCAATATCAGTAGCATCACGCTACTTTCATTCATGCCAAATCTCCCCATAAGGTCTGAACAACAGCGAGTGCGGCCACCGCCGCAGTTTCTGTTCGCAAAATACGTGGGCCGAACTGCAAAGCGGTAAAGCCGTGTTGTGCGGCCAGATCAAGTTCTGCTTCCGATAGGCCGCCTTCCGGTCCGATAAGCAAGCTCAACGTTTGGGGCTGTGGCAGATCATTAAAACTCTGAGTGGCACGCGGGTTGAGCACCAGTTTGAGTTCGTCGGTGGAGCCTGCCAGCGCCGCGTCCAATGTGGTCACTGCGGCCAGTTCCGGCAAACATGCCCGCCCGCTCTGCTCACAGGCGCTGATTAATACACCTTGCCAATGGTCGAGTCGCTTTTGTGCGCGATCCTGCTTGAGCTGCACATTGCAACGCTCAGTGACCACCGGCACGATCGTTGACACACCCAGCTCTACCGCTTTCTGAATGGCAAAGTCCATCCGTTCACCGCGAGACACGCCTTGCAACAGGGTGATATTCAAGGGAGATTCACTCTGGTTCTCAATCGCTGTCATCAACTGCACTTGCGAGTGCCGCTTTTCAACCTGTGTCAGTTCAGCTTGAAACTCCAGGCCTTTACCATCAAATAGGCGAATCACAGATCCCGGCCTGAGCCTGAGCACCTGCACGGCATGCCGATGCACCGTATCCGGCAGGTCGAGTACCTGTTGATCCTGTCGCAGTTGCGGGCAATAAAATCGGGGAATTCGCATCGGATTGGGCTATGAATAATCGTTATGACGCCTCGCAGTGTACCTTGTGCCGATGACAGATTGAATTAAATTCTTATGTCACTGCTATACTCCGGAACATGAATATTGACCGGCAGCAACTTCAGCACATTGTCAGAGACGTGGCTCGCACCACGCTGTTACCGCTGTTCAATAACGTCAACCGCGAGTACAAAAAAGACGGCAGTATCATTACCGTGGCCGATAAGGCCATGCAGCATGCGTTGACGGAACGGCTGGCGTTGCTCTGTCCGGATGTGTTGCTGCTTGGCGAGGAAATGACTGCAGAGCAGCAGCAGGCCTTGCTCGACTCCGGCCAGCCTTTGTGGTGTCTGGACCCGGTCGATGGCACCAGTAATTTCGCCGCCGGGCTGTCGTTTTTCAGTGTTTCTCTCGCCTTAATCGAAGCCGGCCAGGTGATTGCGGGGGTCGTGCTCGACCCGATTCGTGATGAATGTTTTTCTGCCATTCGTGGAGAAGGTGCCTGGCTTAATGATGCTCTATTGGTGACGGAAGACACCGGCCTCAGCCTAAAACGCAGTATTGCCTTTGTCGACTTCAAACGCCTGCCCGTAGCCCTGTCCACCCAACTGGTCAGCCACCGCCCCTATGGCTCGCAACGTAATCTCGGTTCGATTGCCTTGGAACTGTGCTGGCTCGCAGCAGGACGTGGTCATGTGTATCTGCATGGTAATCAGCATATCTGGGACTACGCAGCCGGTGATTTGATATTGGCCGAGGCCGGCGGCTATGCCGCGACGCTGGATGGTGACATACCGTTTAAGCCAACGCTGCAACCTCGCTCTACCTATGCCGCGGTGGATAAGCCCCTGTTTGAGCAATGGCAAAACGTGTTAGAAGCGATGACATCATGAACGATGCCTTCTTCACACCCGACTGGCCTGCTCCAGCAGGGATTCGCGCCTGCTCTACAACACGGTTGGGCGGTATCAGCCAGCCGCCGTATAACAGCCTGAATCTGGGTTTGCACGTTGATGATAAGGTTGACGCTGTTCTGACTAACCGGCAACGTCTGACAGAATTGGCCGGTTTACCGACAGAACCTTTGTGGCTGGAACAGGTTCATGGCACCGACGTCATTGATTCAACAGCGTGGATCAGCGGTTGTCTGGCTGATGCGATGTATAGCCGTCAGCCAGATCATGTCTGTGCCATCATGACCGCCGACTGCCTGCCCCTACTGTTCTGTGACACTGAGGGGAAACAAGTCGCTGCTGCACATGCCGGCTGGCGAGGGCTGCTGGATGGTGTTCTAAAAACGACTGTTGAACAGTTTCATGGTGAGCGCAGCGATATCCTGGCCTGGCTGGGTCCGGCAATTGGAGCGCAGCAGTTTGAGGTCGGCAAAGAAGTTTTTGAGGCCTTCTGCGAGCGCTACCCTGACGCTCATGCCGCGTTTACACCAGTAGATGCCAGCCATTATCTGGCCGATATCTACCTGCTGGCACAACAGCAGCTTCACGCTCTTGGCATCAGCGCGATATATGGCGGCGAGCATTGCACCTTTAGCGAAAGCGGTCGCTTTTTCTCCTATCGACGTGATGGTGTGACTGGCAGAATGGCATCGCTGATCTGGATCGAGGCCAAATAAGGTATCATTATCCGATTACGCTTTTTGTTTGGATAACTATGGATTTACTTTACTGGATCATCGGTTTTAGCCTGCTCGGCGGCCTGCTCAGCGTGATGGTGGCATCGTCCTTCCTGCTGCTATCTGAAACCCGTCGTACGGTTGCCGTTCCGCACCTCGTCAGTTTTGCGATTGGTGCTTTGCTTGGCGCCTCGTTTCTCGGCCTGCTACCCCACGCGATTGAGAGTGAAGTCCAGATCGATCCGCACGAAATCGGCCTGACGCTGCTACTCGGCCTACTACTGTTTTTCCTACTGGAAAAAATGGTGCTCTGGCGCCACTGTCACAGCCACCACGGCCATGAACACATTCCGGAACTGGACCGCCCCGACCATCATGGCGGCCATCATCACAAGCATCAGACGGCTGGCCCATTAATCATCATCGGCGACACGATTCATAACTTCGTCGACGGTATCCTCATCACCGCTGCCTTTATGACCGATGTGCATCTCGGCATCGTCACGGCCCTTGCGATTGCCGCCCACGAAATCCCGCAGGAACTGGGCGACTTTGTGATCCTGCTACACAGTGGCTTTAGCCGCAGCAAGGCGCTGTATTTCAACATCTTATCCAGCCTCGGCACCGTGGCCGGTGCGCTGCTCGCCTACTTCATGTTGAATGATATGCAGCAGCTTCTGCCCTATATTCTGGTCGTTGCCGCTTCAAGCTTTATCTATGTTGCCGTGGCTGATTTGATTCCCGGCCTGCATGCCCGTGTTCAACCTAAAGAAACGCTGCAACAGATTGTGCTGATTACCTTGGGTATTGTGTTTATCTTTATTACCCACAGCACCCTGCACTGATTCATGCCTGCCGGACAGCCAAAAAAAATTCTGATTATCGGCCCGTCATGGGTCGGCGATATGGTGATGGCACAATCACTGTTCATCGCACTGAAAGCCGATAACCCGGCCGTTGAAATTGATGTGCTGGCACTGGAGTGGACGCGGCCTCTGTTGCAGCGCATGCCGGAAGTCAGCCGCGCTATTGCCATGCCGGTCAGTCACGGCGTATTTGGTTGGTCCATGCGCAGGAAGATGGGAAAACAGCTGAAACAGCAAGGCTATGATCAGGCCATCGTATTGCCAAACTCATGGAAGTCGGCTCTGATCCCTTGGTTTGCCGATATTCCGATCCGCACAGGCTGGCGCGGGGAAATGCGCTACGGCTTGCTGAACGATATCCGCATTCTAGACAAAGATGCGCTGCCAATGATGGTGCAGCGTTTTGTCTCTTTAGCCTACCCGTCCTCACAGGCTGCCGCCGCCCCTAGTTATACACCGCCGCTAATGCGGGCGAATGCGGTTAGCAATGCGGTAAATCCTGCGCGTCGGCGAGGACAAAAGCGGTTGCTTCTCTGTCCGGGTGCCGAGTTCGGCCCGGCCAAGCAGTGGCCACCGGAGTACTATGCCGCGCTGGCTCAGCGTTTTCTGCAACAAGACTGGCAAGTGCTGGTACTGGGCTCCAAGGCTGATCAGGATACAGCCGCCGAGATTGCTAGAGTGATTACCGGTGATCAGTCACAGTTTTTTAATCTCACTGGCCAAACCCAATTAGAAGACGCGATCGACTTACTCGCCACCGCCGACCAAGTGGTGTCTAACGACTCCGGACTGATGCATCTCGCTGCCGCGTTGCAGCGACCATTGCTGGTGATCTACGGCCCAACGTCCCCGGCTTTTACACCGCCACTCGCGGACAATGCACGAATTGTACAAATCGATGTCGAATGTGGCCCTTGCTTCCAGCGCACCTGTCCGGAAGGCCATCATCGCTGTATGCGTGATCTCACGCTGGACCAGGTCATCGCCGCCATCAACACAGAACATAATTAAACAACGTATTAGGTAAACCAGATGTCTGAAAAACAAGTGACCATTCTCGTTCCAAACTACCGAACACCTGAGATCACAAAAATCTGTTTGCGCCTGCTACGTAAATTCACCAATCATGATCTGGCGGACGTCGTCGTGATCGACAATGACTCTGGCGACGCCTCCACAGAGTACCTGCGCGAATTAACGTGGATAAAACTGATAGAGCGCAACTGCGAAGCCGGAGAGTCTGGTGTGCAAGCGCATTCGAGGGCTTTGGATTTGGCCTTGCAGGAGGTCAACACACCCTATGTTTTATCAATCCACACCGACACCTTCGTGAAACGAAACGACTGGCTTGAGATTTTGCTTAAGCAGTTTGATGAAGCAGGCGTTGCCGGTGTCGGCTCATGGAAGCTGGAATCAAAAAATGCACTGCGTCGGGCAGGAATCAAATTCGAGCAGTCATGGAAATTTCTGCTGCATAAATTTTTCGGTTACAACCGTTATAACCCGCAACGTCTCGATGCCAATGCGCAGTATCTGAGAAGCCATTGTGCCATGTACCGCACGGAGATCATCCGCAGCATCCAGACCAGTTTTGGTGATGGTGATGATACTGCCGGTAAAGTCATGCACCAGAAAATGCAGCAGGCAGGTTACGTGATGAAGTTTTTAAGCTCTGAGTTTCTTGGAAAGTATGTTGACCATCTCAATCATGCCACCTCCGTGTTAAACCCAGAGCTCAGACGCTCAGGAATGAGTTCACCCAAAGAAGTAAAAAAGATTAAACAGCAGCTAAGAGGCATTGATGCTGAGGGCATTCTTTCTCTAACAGAGCTAGACAAATAATCTCGTCTTCAGATTTAAAGTCTGAAAGAGGATCAATACATTGAAAAACTACTCGCCTTTACAGAACTTCATTCATCTAAGGTTGATTGTCGCATTGGCAAGTCTCTGTTTATCTTTGCTGGCAATCAAAATTGACGACCTGATAAATGTTGATGGGGTCATGTATCTCAACATGGCAGAAGCATTTGTCACAGGTGGTCTGACCTCCGCCAGTCAATTATACGACTGGCCGTTCTTCTCCATTCTAATAGGGTTACTGAGTGAGTATTCGTGGCTCGATCTCGAAACTAGCGCCTTAGTCATCAACGCTATCCTATTTGTAATCCTTACAGATGGCTTATTACTAGTGAGTAATGAGGGCCTTCGTTCATTACCCTCCACGGCTATCGCAGGAGCCGTCATTATATGTTTTTACACGTTAAACGAATATCGTGACTTCATCATTAGAGACGTTGGCTACTGGGCCATGACGATCCTCGCATTACTCCAGTTCTTAAAGTTTTTCGATGACAGACAAACAAAAAGACTTATCTACTGGCTAATACTCAGCTGTATTGGAGTGATGTTTCGAATTGAGGGGATCATACTTCTCACACTCATGCCACTAATGATTCTGCTATCAACACATAAGAAAAAGTACTATTTCGTCTCCTTGGCGTATCTACCATTAGTTCTGTTGTCGGCATTACTCGTCGTAGTCATGACTAACGATGCCAACCTATGGGGTGCATTTTCCAAGCTTTCAGAATATCAAAGGTATTTCCAGCTTGAACAACTAATGGGTAATTTTTGGCAGGATGAAGCCATCATTGCTAATCAAGTAATCAACCCCATTGCGAAAGATCAGGCTGGAATACTCTTAATGTCTGGTCTAATTGGACTAGTACTACATGACATAGTCACGGGATTGTCTTTAAGCTTACTGCTCCTTTACGCAATGGCTTCACGTGCCGAAAATCATTCTAGTAAGAGCTACAGACAGGTAATTACTGGCTTTCTATTGATCAACCTGCTGATTTTATTTTCCTTTACATTTTCTAAGCAATTCATCACTACAAGGTATTGCATACTCGCTATCCTTGCGATCATGCTGCTAATGATGCCAAAGATAGTCATGTATGTTCAAACAGCCATCACTCAGCGAAATTACCTTAAAATATCCTTCATCCTGCTCCTCCTGAGCCTTAGTCTTGTGGATACATTCCATACAACTTCATCAAAAAAATACATTACAGATGCTATTGCATGGACAGCTCACAATAGTGACAAAAACTCGAGTATTTTTACAAACGATGAACATGTTGCCTTCTACTTGGCGCATAAGTACGAACACATCAATGTCTCATTGCATAAAAAACGGCTTAATTTATGTACCTACGACTTTGCAGTTATTGTTGAGAAAAATGTCAGTGCACGCATATCTAAATCCATCAAGATGTGTGACTGGCAGCTATACAAACGTTTTGACGATGGGCGGCGATCAGTAAAGATATACAGGTCTCAGGTTTCTGATGACAATTAGGTTAGCCATATGAATAGCTGGAGTCCGCTAGGCGATAACATTATTCTGACTTCGGTTAAGGAATCAGTAAAAACTCCCTCTTAATTCAGCTGATTTTAGATTTACAAGACAAGGGGCAGAACTGAAAACTCACCGCATTATATTGCTATAATCATTGGTTTTATCAGATTTGATGACCGAATTATGATCGTTTTAGGCCTATCCGGCGCCGTGAACCACGACGCCTCTGCTGCTTTATACATTGATGGCAAACTTGTCGCTGCTGCCGAGGAAGAGCGCTTCCTGCGTGATAAACACGCCAAGGGCAAAATGCCTTATGAAGCCACTAAGTTCTGCCTTGAGTTTGCCGGCATCAAACCGGAACAGGTCGACATTGTCGCTTTTCCTTATGCCGAAATCGGTCTGAAATCCAATGCCCGCTGGCACTATGCCAAACGTCACTGGTATGCACCGGACAGAGCCCTGACAGCGCTATTCAGCGGTAACCGCCGTTACTGGCGCAATCATCAGAACGTCATGAAACTGCTGGACGATCTGGGTATTGGCTCAGATCGGGTCAAATTTGTCCCCGTCGAGCATCATCTGGCTCATGCCAGCAGTGCCTATCACCTGAGTGGCTTTCAGGAAAAAACCGCAATTATCGGTATCGATGGTAAAGGCGAGTACGCCACCACTTTCTTTGGTTACGGCGAAAACGGCAAGATTCACAAAATCAAAGAGTTCTACGACCCCGATTCGTTAGGTGGCATGTATGGTGCTCTGACCGAATACCTCGGCTTTGAAATGCTCGACGGCGAATTCAAGGTCATGGGCATGGCACCTTATGGCAACCCTAAGCGTTTTGACTTCTCTCGCCTGATTGAGTGTAAAGACGGCGAGTTCCGTGTTAACAATAAACTCGTCAACACCGTGGGTTTCCGCCGATTCAAGAAAGACGGCAAAGGCTACTTCTTCAGCCCTGCACTCATCGACTGGCTCGGCCCGATGCGCGAAGGTGATGAAAAAGACGAACCGTATATCGACTATGCCGCCAGCATTCAGGACTTACTGGAAAAAACCGCACTGGAGCTAATTGAATACTATCTTGGCGACATTATTCGTGATACCGGTAAAGTCGCCTACGCTGGCGGTGTGGCACTCAACGTCAAACTCAATCAACGCATTATCGCCATGCCCGGCGTCAAAGAACTGTTTGTTCAGCCCGCAGCTAGTGATGCGGGTACTGCAATCGGTGCAGCTAGTTATGCCTCACAACAGGCTGGTGTTCCGGTTGAAAAAATGGAACACGCCTACCTCGGACCGCAATACACCACTGAACAGTGTATCGATGCCTGTGAAAACTACAACCAGCCTGTCAAATGGCAACGTATGGAAAATGTGCAGGTAGAGACCGCTAAAATTCTGGCTGACGGCAACCCGGTGTCCTGGTTTCAGGGGCGGATGGAGTTCGGCCCTCGTGCCTTGGGTAACCGTAGCATTCTGGGCAGCCCGAGTCATAGTGGCGTCGCGGACCGCATCAATGCCCAAATCAAATACCGTGAACGCTGGCGTCCGTTCTGCCCAAGCATGCTCGATACGGTTGCGCCGGAAATTCTACAAACCGATCATCCCAGCCCGTATATGACCTTTACCTTTGATGTGGCTGAAAGCTGGAAAGGCCGTATTCCCGAAGTAGTTCACGAAGACGGTACGGCTCGTGCCCAAATTGTTACCGAGCATACCAATCCACGTTACTACAGCCTGTTGCAGGAAATGGAGAAACTGACCGGTAACGGTGTGGTGCTCAACACCTCATTGAATCGTCGTGGTGAACCGATGGTCTGCAGCCCCACCGATGCACTGAATATGTTCTTTGGTTCCGATCTGCAGTATCTGGTGATGGAAGATATTCTCATTACTAAATGACGGACATGAACTCTCCGCCGGACTACCAATTGCCCATGGTGAGGTTAACATCGGGATGTGTCATATCAACCCACAACAAAAGAAAGCAACTTGTGTCTCTGAGTGGTTGTTAATCATGATGATAAAAAACCAACGTGAGCAGGCTTATTGCAAGTTCTTGAAAACAAGACTTACTGACTGACCGCCGAACCCAGGCCTCATCGAGAATAGCAACTAATCCAAGGGTCGGAGCAGTCTTCGTTTTTGTTCGCTGTGATAATAGCGAACATGCGAAGGCACTGGCACCTTAGCTAAAGGACGATATGAGGTTTCCGTTAACACCAGAAAATATAAAGAAACACTCAAAAGCGAAGAATTTCTTATGGCAGTCAGACAACGGTGGCAACGGCAAAATTCATTTTACCGATTGTTTGGTAGCGTCGACTTTATATCTCTGCCAATTATTTAACTTTCCTCGGTAGAGAAAAAATACAACTTAAGTGGCAACGCTCAAGTAAACTGCTTATAAGACAGTATACCTATTGAAAGGGAGCTAACGAGGTTCTACTATGCGTTTACTCGTCGATTATTTTCTACGAATGAAAGCGGCAAAAAAGCATATCAGGCTAAGTTCACTGAGGGGGTTCGCCCCAAAAAGTAGCTTAAAATTAGAAGCCTATTCCAGGCTGGGTGACGTCACCGTTGATCAAACCCAATCAGCAGAACCACTTCTGTCTGTTGGTGCATACAGCTATGTCAGAAGCGGTTCACGCTTGTTGAGCATTTCTGAAATTGGTCGTTATTGCTCCATCGGCAGAAATGTCACTCTTGGACTTAATCCACGAAACCATCCGCTACACTGGGTATCCAGTAGCACCCAGTTCAGTCGCCATTACCAAAGAAAAGTCACGCCGCTGAGAATCGGCCATGATGTCTGGATTGGTGATAATGCTGTTGTAATGGCAGGAATTAACATTGGATACGGAGCTGTCATTGGATGTAATGCCGTGGTCACAAAAGATGTCTTGCCCTACCAAATTGTAGCTGGCAATCCAGCCAAACCAATTCGGTTCAGGTTTAATGATGAGATTATTGCAGCTTTACTTCGATCCACTTGGTGGCAGTATGATCGTTCTCAATTAGACTTACTCGACTTCGAAAATGTCACTCACTTTGCAACAGCATCAAGAAGCTTAAGCCAAAAAGCCTGTTACAGTGTCATTGAGCTTCAAGGACGCAGGATAACTAAAAGCTCATAACTTTCTGAGGGCGTTCCTGATCAAGGCTATAGTCTTTCCATATCGGCGAGACTGCGATAAACGATAGAAGAGTTGTCGTCGCTTCATCGTAATATTTTTCTCTTTCCAACGACGAAACGCAGATTTCTGTTTGATCGACTCATCCTGATTGTCAGGCTCGATGCCCTCTAACTCTGACAACCATGAGGAATCAGACTCGTAGTCAAGCCTAATCAACGTGTCGGTAATATCACCATACTTCTCAATCTGAGCCTTAATGTAAGGCTTATTTTTCCGCCAGTTTCCAATACTGACAGGACTGATCGGACGTAGCCCTCCCAACGCCGCATCTGACTTATCTGATGGTTTGGCTTGTAAGTGATACTCACTAAACAATGCTTTGCGTTTTAGAAATGGCATCTTTTGTTCAAGCAGAGCTTGCACGCTATCCGGGTGAGAAACCAAATCTTCATATTTTATTGTGATGAAGTTTGGCTCGTTTTCCAGTTTTTCTGCGATCGCATGATGCGCTTTCCAATCTGCAAGATTTCCCCAGATCTTTTTATCCGCACGGTTATTTTTGTGGCTACGGCTCGCTATCGCATCACGTGGGTCACGTAACATATAGATCACGTACAACTCTGGGTTGATAGATAAAGGATAAGCGACCCGTTTAATATCATTCGGATTCTTTGTACAAAGCACATCACTGCAGTTAGTAAATTCTTTGAAAATACTATGTTCATGCTCCGTATAACCATCGATGTCAAAGCAAGTGATCATCAATTCCGTCATGAGTGTCGTACCACTTCGTGGAACACAGCCAACAATGTGTATATGATGCTTGTGCATAGTCATTCTCTAGTCAGAGGTTGTGCTGATTGTTTAGTTTGCTAGCGTCGATGCTTTTGGACCAGTTTCTCATAAACCGCTGCTGATCCCGAGAAAACGCGCGTTCAAAAGTCCAGTCATAGTGATGCTCCTGCATAGCATCAAGATCAATTAGCTCTACTTGGCCATTTTCAGTCAGTAATAAATTACTGGCTTTCATATCGCCGTGACTGAGACGGTACTCTCGCATCAGACTGAAAATGCGTCTGATCTGTTTGAGCACGGGTTCTTTAGGGGCTTCATCGGCATACACCTGAGACAATTCACTGGCATGCTCAAGATATTCACTAATCAGATAAGCTCGTTTACGCAGCGGTCCTAAACGGTGTTCGACAAAACCCAATACGGCTGGCGTTGGAATCCCTAGCAGGTTCATTAGATTCCCTTGCCGCCAGGCATTGGCCGCCCGGCTCGGTCGCCAGCATCGTTTTAGAAAGTGCCAGACAGACTTCATGTTATAGCGCTTAATTATTACCCGTCTGCCGCCAAGTTCGGTCAGGACAACGGTCGCACTGTTACCATCCTTAATCTTTTCACCCTGCTCCACCAGCCTATCGATATCGGCAATCCTGGACTCATCGATATGCTTTAGAAATGCCCGTTTAAACGCATACTCCTGCTGCCTGTCCTTGTGGTAAACGGTCATAGTGCAAGCGCGGAAACACTTACTCAGGTACATTTCCTTACGTTTATGCCAGGCTTTGTCCAACAGACGTTTAAAATCGCTATGTGCCTGGGCATCAAAAACCCATTGCCTTGACTGATAGTAAGTGCTCAGCTTTTCCAGCAGAATACGCTGCTCATCAGGGACAAACTGCGACACCAGCCGAGCCAGATTTTTCAGGCTTTTCTTCGCACTTAAAGGCTGCCCAGGCTGACCATTTATCGAAGCCAGATCAATCAGATACAGTCCTTTCTGCGTCTGCAGAATATTATCGGTGTGAATATCCTGCTGATAGATACCGCCCATATGGCACTGCACCATTAGCTGTAATAAGGCCTGCACCTGTTGTGTCTGCTGTTTACCATCCAGTGTAAACACCTCGGCATCTTCCAGATATTCATAGGCTATCACTAAGCATCCGGCAAAGTTATCGCTGAGGAATTTCTTCAAAGGCACAGCAACACCGGCAGCCATACAGGTGCGGTAGCCATGCTGCTCACGTGACAGTTCCCGCCATCCTTTTTTATTCGGTACAAATAGCTTCAACAACAGAGATGCATTATGGTGACGTGTTTTGATGACCAGTCGTCTGCCAGGCAACCAACGCAGCACTTGCTCACACTGATATGTTTCTCCATCGACATTAATGTCAAACTGCCCCGGCACCGCTTTTCCGGCTAAAAACTGCTTGATAGCCTCATTCATGCGTCTTGCTTCCTGTGCCATTTTCCCAGCAACTGTTGTGCACGCTTATCTACATTTCGCCAGAAACGTCCCTGCTGGCTAAGCACCTGAGGTAGTGATAAACCTGAATAAAGCACCATAAAGCGATAACGATCGCGACTAGTCAGTGACACTTCAATGGCGGAAAAATATAACGATCCCAAATCCTTAATTAACCAACGGTCAGGCACTTTACGTCGTTGCTCAGTGCGATGAAGATCAATCAGAAATAGTTCAGTTTCCATTCCAAACTCATTCGTTTCGGCAAAGGACTCATCGAGCAGAAAATGACAAAGATAATAGTCACGGTGATTAAGCCCAGCTTGATGCATCTTACGACTGGTTAGAGCGAGCTTCTTAATTAAGGTCTGTTTTGTGCGAAAAGTAGGAGGATTGTCTCGCCATTGCACACCTAGATGCTCAAGACTCATGGTCTCGCTCAAATCATCGGTAATCACAAAAGAGCGACGACGCGCTGGATTCCAGCCCATCTCACCATAACCGGCAAGTTGCATGGTGCCAATTTCCAAGTCATGTAAACGCTGTATCGCCTGCCACTCATTACGTGCACTAATGATTGGTTTTCTGAACTGCAGCAGATTTTTAATAATCTCGCCCCAACCGACGCCCGCATGGTATTTGAGAAAATAGCTACGACCGTTTAGCTCAAAGCGTAAGGTGCGGCGCCCTTCCTTATCTCTAAACACATCGCCAGGTAAGTTTTTTAAGAGGTCGAAAATATCTTTGCCTTGCCAGGCGGCCTGTAAATCGTCACGAAGGTATAGGGTTTGACTCATGCTACGAACCACTGCTCTATATGATCAGCACAAAAATCCGCTCTCGATGCTGCTGAAACCAACGCGTTTGGCTGACTTCGTTTCGGTTTGTCAGTTTGAGTTGCCCAACGACTCAACAGCTGTTGTAAATCCTGAGCACTCGTTTTCTCATTCAACAACACCGATGCGTTATCCTGCTCAGCCAAAAATGCATAGCCACAGATATCACTAACCGCCATTGGCAATCTGGCTGCAGCCGCCTCTGCTAGAACCATTCCTGCTGCTTCTTTCCGTGCAGGATGGACTAACAGGTCAGCCGCAAAATAAAATGCTGCCAATTCGGTTTGACCACCCCAGAAACGATAGGTAAGTCCGGTTATTGCCGCTAGTTTCTGTTGGTAAGCTTCCTGCTTACCATTGCCGACAACCCACAATTCAAACTGAGAACGCGCCACAAAAGACAGCGCCGCTATTGCCGCAATAACTCTGTCCAGGCCTTTAGTGTTGAAGTCGGCTGCCACAAACAACAGCAAGATTTTTCCCTCAGCACTTTCTTCCTTTCGCCTCCATTCCCGAGCTGCTTCATACTTGTCTGACGTATAGTGAAACTTTTCCTCGACACAAACTGGAAGCAGAAACTGATTTTCTGGTTTCAGATCAAAGCACTGTTGATACTGTTGCTTTTGAAACTCAGTGAGATAAAAGCCTTTTAGTCCAGACTGACTAAACAAGTTTTTTTCTATGCTGGCGTAGGTGCGGTAGCGCGGTAGCAGTTTGTTCAAGCCATGATAGCGGTTGGCAGTAAAGCACGGATCGGCAGCAAAATAGACATCTAAGCCTGCCAGCTTGGTAAACCCTACGATGACATCAAATAAACGCTGCTGTTTGAGACTAACAACATAATCGGATAACGCCAGAATTCGGCCATGATTTGTGGCCTGTGTTTTTTCCAGTTCATACAGCGTCCAGTTCAGCTCAATCTCGCCATGCCACTTAAGGGTGATCACCGAAATCTGATGACCACGAGCCGCCATTTCTGTAACAACAGCATAAAAATCACGCTGAGCCCCACCGTATGGAAAATATTCAGTGATGGCGAAAGCAAAATGCATGAAATAGGGAGTTCCTGAACTGAAATGCCGAGCAAACACTAACATCTTGCACTGCATTACTCTAAAATGAGCCTGTCTCGGATAAGGCGAGACGACTCGTAGACAGACGTCATAGTACCACCAGACAGATACAGAGGTAAGCCGTGTCATTCAAAGCCACCATCCGTCGCCATCAGGACATGATTGAGGCCCTGCTCGCACTGGAGCCACAGATTAGTGCGCTCAGCGAAAAGGTTAAAGCCTGTCTGCTTTCGGGAAACAAAGTTTTGTTTTTCGGTAACGGTGGTAGCGCTTCAGATGCCCAGCATCTGGCTGCTGAATTTGTCGTTCGTTATAAAAAAGATCGCAAAGCCTTCGGCGCCATCGCTCTAACCACAGACACTTCGATCCTGACCGCACACAGTAACGACTATAGCTTCGAGACCGTGTTTGACCGCCAAATTGAAGCCCTCGGCAAACCGGGTGATATCGCCATCGGCCTGTCGACTTCCGGTAATAGTGCCAATGTCATTAATGGCATTGAAACCGCCAAACGTCATCAGATCTGGACCTGTGCCTTTACCGGCGACAACGGCGGTAAACTCAAACAGATTGCTGATGAATGCATCTGTGTGCCTGCCGAAGAAACCGCCCGCGTTCAGGAAGGCCATATTCTGATTGGCCACTGGCTCTGCGAAGCCATTGACGAGGATCTGGCTGATTCATGAGCCGCCAGCGCCTCAGCACAGACGTCGTCATTATCGGTGCCGGCATCGCCGGTTTATGGTTGCATCACCGTCTGAATGATCTGGGCTATCACGCCCTGCTGCTGGAAAGCGGCCAAATTGGTCAGGGCCAGACCTTAAGCTCCCAAGGCATTATTCATGGCGGCAGCAAATATGCCTTGAACGGTATTCTGTCCAAAGCCTCGCAAGTCATCAGTACGATGCCAGCACGCTGGAAGGCCTGTCTCGACGGTCAGGGCGATATTGATCTAAGCG
>JASBUF010000037.1 GCA_030148085.1 Methylophaga sp.
AGGCTGATGTTGATGAAGCGCAGGCCTTAATCAATAGTGAAACCCAGCGCTATCAGCGCGACCAAGCTTTACTGGCAAATCAAAAACAGCTGGTTGAGCTGGCTGATAAAGCGGTGCAGCGAGCTAAAAAGTTGGAATCAAGCCGACTGGCGTCGCAAGCCACACTGGATGAAGCCTTGTCGGCCTATGAGCAGCAAGTACTCGCGCTCAAACAGTTACAGCACGATATTAATGACCATCCTTCCCGTCTGGCACAGCTAACAGCGGCGAAATCACGCGCACAGGCCTTGCTGGAGCAGAGCAAGGTCAATCTGAGCCGTAGTGAAATTCGCGCCCCGTTTGATGGCCGTGTGGCTGGTCTGACCGTTGCATTAGGCGACCGCGTTCGCCCCGGTGACAGTCTGCTTACCATTTATGATTTAAACCAACTCGAAGTGCGAGCGCAGATTCCCGGCCGTTATATTGGTCAGGTTAGTCGTCTGCTGAACCAAGGCCAGACATTGACCGCGCGTGCCAGGCTGCACGGTGACGAAAAAATGCTCACACTGGCTCGACTTTCAGGCGAAGTACGCCAAGATAGTGGCGGTATCGACGGTCTGTTTCGCCTGAATGACAATCAGGAGCAGTTGCCGTTGGGCACTTTTGTCGAGTTGCAATTGCAACTGGCCGAGCAGGACAACGTGATTGAACTGCCATTCAGTGCCTTATACGGCATGGACAGGGTGTATCTGGTTGAGGAAGATCACCTGCGCTCAGTGACCATCGAGCGTGTGGGGGAGAAAATGTCCAGCTCTGGTAACACTTTGCTGATCCGCAGTGATGAAATTGAAGCCGGCGATGTCATCGCCACTACACAATTACCGAATGCGATCACCGGACTACGTGTTGAGACGGCCCGTTGATGGAAACGCACCGTAACGACTTCATCGGTATCTTTGCCCAGCACCGGGTTGCTGCCAACCTGCTCATGATCATGATGCTGATCGCCGGCACACTGGCATTGAGTAAGCTTAATACCCAGTTTTTCCCAAACTTTGCGCTTGATGTCATTACCGTCAGAGTGGACTGGCGCGGCGCCAGTGCTGAAGACGTGGAAGACTCGTTGACCAGCCGTATCGAACAGGAACTGCGCACCGTCGATTATGTCGACAAGATGACGTCTACCTCGTCTTACGGTGCCACTGTGGTGACTCTTGAGTTTGAAGAAGATACCGATATGGGACGGGCTTTGGATCAGGTCAAAGACAATGTCGCCCGCATCCGTAACCTGCCCTCAGACTCGGAAACGCCTGAAGTCACTTTAGTCACTCGCTATGACAGCGTCGCCCGCTTATTGATTACCACGGAAGGGGATCTCGACGAGTTACGTCCGCTGGCCCATCAAATTGAACATGAATTACTCGATAGAGGTATCTCCCGCGTCAATATCACCGGATTGCCAGAAGAAGAGATCGCCATTCAAGTCAGTACATACGAACTTGAAGCGCTGGGGCTAAGTTTTAATGAGGTCGGTGACAAGGTCGGTGAGCAGAGTCAGGACTTGCCAGCAGGTGAGATCGGCAATAACGAAACAGCACGCCAATTACGAAGTCTCGATCAGCGACGTGATGCCTATGCATTTAGTGAATTACCGGTGAAAACCGACTACTCCGGCAGTCTGGTTACACTGGATGATGTCGCGACCATTGAACGCCGGGCGATGCGTGACCAGGTCAAAGTGTTTTATCAGGGGCAGCCAGCCGTAGAAATTGAGTTGCAGCGAACTGAAAATGCCGATGCCCTGGCCTCGGCCAAGATCATGCAGCAATGGCTTGATGACAACATCAGCCAACTGCCACGCGGTGTGCAGATTAAAGTGTTTGATGCCAGCTGGCAGTTGATTAAAGAACGCATCAACTTGCTGTTGACCAATGGTCTGGGTGGTTTGCTGTTGGTTCTTGGCGTGCTATTTCTGTTTTTGCATGGCCGTGTCGCATTTTGGGTGGCGGTGGGTATCCCTGTCTCGTTTATGGCGGCCTTATTTGTGTTGTATCTGCTGGGTGGCAGTATCAATATGATCAGCCTGTTCGGCTTGATTATGTCGCTGGGGATTATCGTCGACGATGCCATCGTGGTCGGGGAAGATGCATTATCCCACTATCAGAGCGGTGAACGTTCGCTGACGGCTGCAGAAGGGGGCGCCAGACGGATGCTGGCACCGGTCATTTCATCCTCATTAACAACGATTTCCTCGTTTCTGCCGTTGATGCTGATAAGTGGTGTTATTGGCAATATCCTGTTTGATATTCCCTTTGTTGTGGTCTGCGTGATCATTGCTTCACTGATTGAGAGCTTTTTGATCCTGCCCGGTCATCTGCGACACTCATTTCACTCGATGCATCATGCCGAGCCAGCTCCTATGCGACGTTGGTTGGACGATAAATTTAACTATTTCAAAGAGCAACAGTTCAAACCGCTGGTGACACTTGCCGTTGAGCATCGCTGGACCACGATCGCAGCGACCTTGGCATTGCTGATTACCATGTTCGGCATGCTTGCCAGTGGCCGGATTTTATTCAACTTTTTCCCGTCACCGGAAAGTACGACGATTATTGCCAATGCCCGCTTTATTGCCGGTACTCCTGGTGAGCATGTTGAACGGTTTCTGGCTCATACCAATCAGGCATTACAAGCCACGGCAGAAGAGCTTGGACCTGAACTGATGGATTTATCTGTCACCCGTCTGGGCACCGCCAGTGCAGCAAATCCGGGAGCGACCTCTCAGACAGACGAACGTTTTGGCTCGATTCAGGTGGAAATGATTTCACCTGACCAACGTGATGTCCGCAATAAAGATTTCATTAATGTCTGGCAAGAAAAAATTACACTGCCGCCGGGTATTGAAACCTTCACCATCAGCGAACGCCGTGGTGGGCCACCTGGCAGTGATATTGATATCCGGCTGACTGGAGCAAACGCCGATACCCTTAAGGCCGCATCACAGGACATTGCCGACAAACTGAAAACTTATCCCGGTGTCAGTGCGATTGAAGACGATATGCCGTTTGGGCAGGAGCAGCTGATTTACCGGATCAAAGGTCAGGGCGAGGTACTGGGGCTGACGGTGAACAATGTAGGCCGTCAATTACGCGCGGCCTTTGATGGTCAGTTAGTACAGATTTTTCAGGATGGTGACGATGAAGTCGAAGTCCGAGTGATGTTGCCGGATCAGGAGCGTAATACGATGGCATCGCTGGAAAACTTCATGATCCGTCTGCCGGGAGGGGGCAGCGCACCACTGTCCAGTGTGGTCGAGTTTGAGGCGCGACGCGGTTTTGATGTGTTGCGTCATACCGATACGCAGTTGGCCATCCATACTACAGCGACCGTTGATGCCACGGTTAACAACAATAATGAAATCCTGGCGGATATGCAGCAAACGTTTCTTCCTGAGTTAAGCGCACGTTATGGTGTAAAAGTCGCATATGAGGGACGCGCAGAGGAGCAGCGTGAAACCATCGGCGATATGGTGCAGGGGGTGATGCTGGCCTTTGTGATGATCTATCTGGTTCTGGCCTGGGTGTTTGCTTCTTACGGCTGGCCTTTGGTGGTCATGTCGGCCATACCGTTTGGACTGGTCGGTGCTTTATTCGGACACTGGTTATTGAATATCGATCTGACAATCCTCTCCTTGTTTGGCATCTTCGGCCTGTCAGGCATTGTGGTGAATGACTCGATTATTTTGGTTACGTTCTTCAAGCATTTGCGTGAAGCTGGCATGGACACTGAACAGGCTATTATTCAGGCAGCAACGCAGCGGCTGCGGGCAGTATTGCTGACTTCACTCACCACGATTGGTGGACTTACACCGTTATTGTTTGAAACGTCTCTGCAGGCGCAGTTCCTGATTCCGATGGCTGTATCGATCTCTTTCGGGCTGATGTTTTCGACGATATTGGTGTTATTGGTCATACCCGCCATGTTGGCGGTTCATGAGCAAGCTGTAGAGAGAGTACAGCAGAGGCTGACGACACAAAAAGTCTAAATCTGGTAATTTGGCAGGCTGAATTCGAAAAGGAATCACCATGGTGCGACTCAAACAACTGGCTAATGCGCTGGCTATGGCTGCGTTTGTCTTACCGCTATCTGCAAATGAGGTGCAGGCAGTGTACTCCGACTCATTGAGTTTGCAGGGCCTGACTGAGCAAGTCTATCAGCGTTTGCCAGGCAAATTAGGTGAAACCCGATTTGAGCAATTACAGCAAGCCAATGATTCTCTCAGTAGTGCACTGTTTGCCGAGCCAGCTACTGCTAATCTGAATCACTTCAATGATGCCGTAGGCAGTGGTGACGGCTTTCAAGAGTGGGAAGGCAGTATTGATATGCCCTTATGGCTGCCCGGTCAAAAGCAGGCGCAGCAAGCCTTATCAGCCAAAATTATCGCTGAGCTGCCAGCGTATCAGACTGAATTGAAATTACAGGCATCTGGCGAAGTGCGTGAACGGATCTGGCAGGTCAAACTGGCAGAAGCCGAATTGGCGCAATCAAGTCAGGTATGGGAAACAGCCAAACAGTTGGAGAAGGACGTCAAAGCTCGCGTTGAAGCGGGTGATTTGCCGACTACGGAAGCCTTATTAGCTGTCAGTAACACACTTGAAGCACAAAGCCATTATGTTCAGGCGCAGGCTACTCTCGCCGAGCAGTTAAAGGCTTATAGTCTGTTAACGGGTACAGAGCTGCTGCCAGCGAATGTGTCAGAGTCATTGGCACCACAAACTGACATTTCAGCGGCTCACCCATCACTAGCGCTACAGGATCAGGTTATCAGCCGTCTGCAGGGTGAAATGGGTCTGGCTCAGTATGCGGCTGCCAGTAATCCTAACTTGTCCTTAGGTGTAAGGCGCGAACGTGGCGATGACAAAGAAAGCTTTAACCATAGCCTGGGGCTCGGTATCAGTATCGCGCTGGACGATAAACGCTACAGCCAACCGGCGATTGCTGAAGCGTCTGCAGCGCTGACTGATGCACAGGTCACGCGCCAGCAACTTGAAAAACAGCTGCAACAACAGTTGATTGCGGTCAAAGCAAGTCTGGCAGCGAGCCAGACACAATTGGTTCTGGCAAGCGAACAGGATAAAACTACACAGCAGTATTACCAGCTTCAAAAGCAGGCTTTCGATCTGGGCGAGCTGAATCTGGTGGAATTGTTGCGTAGCCAGACCTTAGCCAATCAAAGTCGTAACCGTAAACATCAACTAGAAGTGTTGATCGAACAAAAAACAGCGGCTGTGAATCAGGCGTTGGGCATCATTCTTTAGTCCGCATAGGGGCTTTTCTTCCCTTAATTTTTCGTTAAGTTAACCACGCTAGTCTGTGCACAAGCTGACACAGACTGGAGTGGTTCATGGAAGCAATTTCATTCGATAACTTAGCGCCGCAAAGCGTTCGCGGACAACAAACGAGTGCCAACTGGCACCTGCTACCGTTATTTTCTTTAGCCTTACATATGCCAGGGGAAGCTCACCGGCAGCGCATCGAAAGCTTTATTCATCAACGTTTTGCCCATCAGTATGGCGCCGATATCAGTGTGTTCCTTCCTCTGCTGCTATCTGCGTCAGATGACAAGGGTGTCAACGCTGCACTCGGTTTTCAGGCAGCTACTGAAGCACCACTGTTTCTTGAACAATATCTCGAGTGTGATATCGAGACCATGTTGTCTTTAATAACTCAAACCGATATCGATCGTCACAGTATCGTTGAAATCGGAAATCTCGCATCCGGTCGTCAGAGAGCCACTCAAACCCTGTTTCTTCTACTCGCTCAGATCCTGCATAGCGCAGGTTATGAATGGGTAGTGTTTACAGCCAATCGCGCGGTCAGGGAATGGCTGGCTCGGATGCAAATCCCAGCATTTGTGATTCAGGAGGCCGACCCACAACGCCTGATTGATAAGGGTACGAATTGGGGTAGCTACTACGAAGACCATCCTGTTGTATTTGCGGCGAATATTGACCGTAGTTTCAGTTGTATGGATACGCACCCACTGATGACTTACTTGCGTGACAGTTACGCAAGTCAAATCGAACGCTTTGCGTCCAGATTGCCCAAATGAGCCATATCGTTACTGCATTATCACAGATCGCTGCAGCTCAACCTGAGGCTATCGCCCTGACAGACAAGCAGGGTCAATTATCCTGGTCTGGTCTGCTGAATGAAGTGACGTATTTGGCCGCTGCACTACACCAATATCAAGGTAAGGTCATTGCCTTGGCTGCTGAGAATCAGTCCGCCTGGGTGTTAATGGATCTGGCCTGCCTGCAAGCTGGCGTGATTTTATTGCCTTTGCCTGCTTTTTTTACACAGACTCAACAACAGCACGCGATTGAGCAAAGTGGTGCGGTAGCCATTGTGCTATCTAAAGCCCAGGCCATAGTGAGTGACACGCCGCTCAGGAATTCGCTGTTCCTGAGAGCAGTGATTACTCCTCGGAAAGCCGCTATACCTGATGGCACAGTCAAAATCACGTTCACCTCTGGTTCAACAGGACAACCCAAAGGCGTATGCCTGAGTGAGGGCAATGAGTTGAATGTTGCACGCTCTTTATTAGCTTGCACGGACATCCGGTCTGCGCGCCATCTGTGCATCTTGCCCTTGCCAACTCTGCTCGAAAATATCGCAGGTGTGTATACGCCATTACTTAGCGGTGGTGTAGTTATCTTGTTAACACCAGACGAGTTAGGCTTTAACGGCAGTAGTGGTCTCGACATTACTGTTTTTGCCGATGCCCTCGAACGTGTCAAACCAGACAGCATTATCTTGCTGCCAGCGCTCCTATCCGCGTTGATTGCGTATATCAAGCAGGGCTGGAAAGCACCGGAAAGTTTGAAATTTGTTGCTGTCGGTGGCAGCCGTGTGGGTTCTGGGCTGCTACAGGCTGCGAGTGACGTCGGCTTGCCCGTCTATGAAGGCTACGGCCTTTCTGAATGCAGCTCGGTTGTTAGCCTTAATACAGGCGCGATGAATCAAGTTGGCACTGCCGGCAAAGTTTTATCGCATCTCAACGTGGTATTTGACGATGGGGAAGTGGTGGTCAAGGGTAACAGTTTCCTCGGTTATGTGAACGAGCCTGACAGCTGGTATCGCGATCGCGTTTATACGGGTGACCTTGGGTTTATTGATTATGAAGGTTATCTGCACATCATGGGCAGGCGTAAGAATCTGCTGATCAGTAGCTTTGGACGAAATATCAACCCGGAGTGGATAGAAAGCGAACTCACTGCCAACCCGGCGATTGCCCAGTGTGTGGTGTTAGGGGATGCACGACCCTATTGTGTGGCCTTGCTCTACATGCGTAGCTTGTCAATCAGTGACCAGGAGATAGATGCATGGATTGCGCGGGTTAACAGCACATTACCGGATTATGCCAGAGTCAGACACTGGCTTCGACTACCAGAGCCTTTATCTCTCATGACCGGAACCTTAACGGCCAACGGCAAGCCGGTTCGTGAAGCGATAACGCGCCTTTATCAAACAGACATTGAACATCTCTACAAGGAGCAGGCTTGAATGGCTTTTTTTGACCAATTGCAACACGAAACCACTGAGGCGCGGACACAATTATTTAGTGCCCCCATTTTTGAACGTGCCTTCACAGGGGACATCACGCTTGAGCTGTATGTGGATTTTCTGACACAGGCGTATCACCACGTAAAACATACAGTGCCCTTGTTAATGAGTGTTGGCGGCAAGCTGCCAGAATCTAAAGAGTGGCTGCGAAATGCGGTTGCTGAATACATTGAGGAAGAGCTAGGTCATCAGGAATGGATCCTGAATGACATCGCTGCTTGCGGTGCAGATAAAGAAGCTGTCCGTAATAGTGCGCCCGGTCTGCACACCGAGCTGATGGTGGCCTATGCCTACGATATGGTGCAGCGGGTAAACCCTTTAGGTTTTTTTGGCATGGTGCATGTGCTTGAGGGCACCAGTATTACATCGGCTGATAAAGCAGCCGAATCCATACAGAAGACGCTGAATTTGCCAGATAAGGCCTTCAGTTATCTGCGTTCGCACGGCGCGCTCGATCAGAGTCATGTCAAATTTTTTGAGGGCCTGATGAATCAGATCGTTGATGCGGATGAGCAGCAGTTGATTCTTACAGCCGCAAAACGTTTTTATTACCTCTACGGCAATATCTTCCGTAGCCTGACCGGAGACAAAATGCCATGTACAGCATGAATGAAAAAACCATTGTGTTGACTGGTGCAGCAGGTGGGATCGGTGCTGCTGTTGCCACGATGTTGGATAAGTTGGGTGCCTCACTGGTGTTGACGGATATCAACGCTGATCAGCTTGAAGCGCTAAATAAACGTTTGGGTAGTCGGCACTATACCGTCGATGCTGATCTGGGAACGACTGAAGGAAGGCAAAAGTTGGTTACTATTTGCCAGGAGTTAATGCGACGCCCACAAATGCTCATTAATATCGCGGGCATTAATCGTTTCGCAAAGATTGCTGACTACAGTGATGATCAGCTTAGTCAGCTGATTCATGTCAACCTGACCAGTCAGATAGCGCTGTGTCGGGAATTTCTCCCTTTACTGCTATCGCAGTCATCAGCAGCAATTATCAATGTGGGCTCGATTCTGGGTAGCATCGGTATGCCCGGCTATAGCGTGTATTGTGCAAGCAAATTTGGCCTTCGTGGTTTCAGTGAGGCGCTGAGCCGTGAATTGATGGACAGTAGTGTTCAGGTTCGTTATTTCGCGCCAAGAGCCACACAAACAGCGCTTAATGACAGTCGTGTCAATGATATGAACAAGGCGCTTGGTAATGCTATGGACAGCCCCGAACAGGTGGCGTCTGAACTCGTTAACTTCCTGCAAAAGCACGATAAGCGCGCTTACCTAGGCTGGCCTGAGAAGCTGTTTGTCCGCATCAACAGCGTGTTTCCTGCACTTGTCGATCAGTCATTTCGTAAACAACTCTCCGTTATTAAACGCTATCTATGAGGTTAATAATCATGAATAAGGGTATGTATTTATTGATGTTATTGATGAGCATTAGTGCTTCAGCAGACGTGATGGAAGACCTGTCTAATATTCAGACGGGCTGGGCCAAGGCAAACTACCTGCTGGAGGGCAAGGCGCAACAGGCAGGCTTTGACCAGTTAATGCTGGATGCTGATGCCTTCGTGAAGAAAGAGCCACACTCAGCCGAAGCATTGATCTGGCGAGGCATCGTCAGTTCAAGTTATGCCGGTATTAGAGGAGGTCTTGGTGCCTTGCCGCTGGCAAAAAGTGCCAAGGCCGATTTTGAACAGGCCATGAAATTGAACGATCTGGCTTTAAACGGCTCAGCCTATACCAGTCTGGGAACGCTGTATTTTAAAGTCCCCGGCTGGCCACTTGGGTTTGGCGATGATGACAAAGCCGAAGCTTTACTGAAAAAAGCCTTGACCATCAACCCAGACGGGATTGATAGTAATTACTTCTATGGCGCTTTTTTGCTGGATCAACACAAGTATCAGCAAGCGGAAAGTTATCTACTTAAAGCGCAGAAAGCACCAGCCCGTCCTGACAGGCCGCTGGCCGATGAGGGACGACAACAGGAGATTGCAAAGGCTTTGCAACAGGTCCATAAACAGATGAAAGCAGCACAGCATGCAGGTTTTGCTCATTGAGGATGACCCTTCTCTGGCAGAAGGCTTAAAACGTTCACTTAATCGGGAAGGTTTTACCGTCAACCATCTCTTGCGTGGCAAAGATGGGGTGCATGCGGTTTCTACCAGTCCGCCGGATATCGTGATTCTGGATTTGGGCTTACCCGATATGGATGGTCAGGATGTATTAAAGACTATCCGTAAACAGGATGCCGAGCTGCCCGTTTTGATTCTGACTGCTCGGGCTTCCTTGGAGGATAAAGTGGCGGGGCTCGATAACGGCGCCGATGATTATTTGGCAAAACCCTTCGAGATTGACGAGTTACTGGCAAGGCTACGTGTTTTTGAACGTCGGCTGAGTAGTTTCAAACATGCGGGAATGTCGATAGGCCAGGTCACCCTCGATAGCAAGGCACAGACCGTCAGCGTCAGTGGGCAGGCTCTTGAGTTGTCACGCCGTGAATTTATGCTGCTGAAAGTACTGATGGAAAACGCCGGACGGGTACAGACCCGAGACAGTCTGGAAAGCAAGCTTTATAGCTGGGGCGAAGAGATTGCCAGTAATGCAATTGAGGTGCACATTCATCATTTGCGTAAAAAATTGCCCGATCAGTTCATCAAAACAGTTCGCGGCGTAGGCTACACAATAAAGCCGGTATGAAGTCGATTCGCCTGTTTTTACTCTTAGCCTTACTAGCGACCATTACTCTGGTTAACTTTGTGGCTTTGCTACACGGCTATCAGTCGAGTATGGAAAAAGCGCAAAGTCTGTTCGACTCACGACTTGAAAGCACGGCCAGATTGATTGCTGCAGCCAATTCAGAGAACGCGGTTCAGCAAACTATCGCCGAACAACAGACGCCATATACCTACTTTCAGATCTGGGACAGCGGTGGCAAACAGCTGTTGACGCGATCGAGAAACGCGCCGGAGCTCATGCCCGGAGAGCTTAGCGAAGGTTTTCACGAAATTAATCATGCCAGCTACCGCTGGCGTAACTTTATCTATCGTGACCAACACCTCAATCGCTGGATTGTTGTCGCTGAACGCAGTGATGTGCGCTATAGCCTGGCAGAGGAAGTGGTGCTGGAGTCGTTACTGCCCATCGTTTTGGCGATACCTGTCGCGGCCTTGATTATTTGGCTGGCTGTCGGTGTCGGCTTGAAACCGCTTCGTCAGTTTGCTGATCAGGTTCGGCACAAGCGTGTTGATGATCTGAGTCCGATTACGCTTGAGCATGTGCCTCACGAGTTGACCAGTGTCGTCAGTAATACCAATGCCTTGCTGGGAAGACTGGAAGATGCCTTTCAGCGCGAGCAGCGCTTTGCATCGGATGCAGCCCATGAACTCAGAACGCCTATCAGTGTACTCAAAGTGCATCTACATAATCTTCGCAAACGCCTCGGCGATGAGGACGAAGATATCAGTTTGCTCAAAACAGGCATTGAACGTATGGGACATCTTATTGAGCAAATTCTGGCACTGTACCGAAGCTCACCGGATCAGGCCTCTGTGCAATTCGAACACGTTGATCTCACCAAGCTGGCGCAGCAAGTGATCGCCGATGAGTTTATGACTATTGAGCAAAAGCAACAGCACATCTCTTTGGAAGGTGAGACGGCGATGATTGAGGGTAATCGTTTTGCTCTGGAGACACTGCTACACAATTTATTGAGTAATGCGCACAAATACTCGCCATCAGGCAGTGACATTCGTGTTTCAGTAGCTCAAAAAGCGCACCGGGTCGAACTGACGGTTGAAGACTCCGGCCCTGGTATACCGGCTTCTGAGTATGAGCGCGTGTTTGAGCGTTTCTATAGACTTCAGGGGGACAGACATGACAGCGGTGAACTCGGCTGTGGATTGGGGCTGACCATCGTTAAACATATCGCTGATTTACATCAGGCTGATATCCAGCTTGGCACATCATCAATCGGTCAAGGTTTGTCTGTGAAGATCATTTTTCAGCAGGAGGAGCCACATTGAAAGCACGGTTTTTCTTATGGCTTTTACTGGTTTTGTCATCAACGGTGGCGGCTGGCCCGCCGGTGATTGAGATAGAGATCAAAGATCATTTGTTTTACCCCGACGAGGTGCGTATTCCTGCTGATACCAAAGTGAAGTTGTTAGTTAAGAATCTCGACCCAACGGCTGAAGAGTTTGAAAGTTACGAGTTAAACCGTGAAAAAGTGATTGCAGGCAACAGTGAAGTGATCATTTTCATCGGTCCATTATCTGCGGGTGAATACCCCTTTTTCGGTGAATTTTTCCCTAAAACGGCACAAGGCCGGGTGATCGTGGAGTAGAGCGGATGTTATTAAACGCGGTCATTATCATTCTTCGTGAAGTGCTTGAAGCGGCTTTGATTGTCAGCGTGTTTCTGGCCTTAAGTCAGCTTCTCAACCGCAAACTGTGGTGGATGCTTATTGCTATGGTTATGGGCTTTGCCGGTGCCTATGTTTATGCAATAAACCTGAGTCAGATCTCCATGGCTTTGGAAGGGACAGGGCAGGAAGTGCTCAATGCCTCGCTCCACAGCCTCATTTTTATTTGTTTACTGATTTTTATGATAAGTGTCCCACATCAAGCTAGACCCGGCTGGCGACGACTGAACCTCTTTACAATTGTGCTTGCGGTTATTATTGCTATTGTGCGCGAGGGGTCTGAAATTATTCTTTATATCAAAGGGTTCTATGGCATTCCTGAGTTATTACATCCAGTTTTGATAGGTGGTGCAGTCGGTGCAGGTATCGGCCTTAGTGTGGGTGTGTTTTTCTATTACCTGCTGGTCAATATGCACAAAAGATCGGGAATTTGGCTTGGTTACCTGATGCTGTTGCTGGTCGGCGGCAGCATGATCGCACAGGCTGTTGAATTTATGATCCAAGCAGACTACATATCGGCAAGCGCACCTTTATGGGATAGCTCTCATCTGGTCAGCGAGCGTTCGGCCATCGGCCAGTTGTTGTATGCATTGTTAGGTTATGAAGCAACGCCAGCCCCTCAGCAAGCTGCAGCCTATTTCGGCAGTATCGCCTTGTTGGTGATTGCTGCCTGTGTCAGTTTCTTTTTCAGAAGTAAATCATCATGAAAAAGCAGTTATTTTCCGTTATATCGCTGTGCCTGGTGCCCCTGTTTGTTGAGGCTGATAGCTTGGCAGTCGATAAGGTTTATCACCCCTATGTGCAGCCATTAGAGAAGGAAGTTGAGTGGCGCATGGTTGCTGCTGACGGTGATCAGCTGCAACGCTTAGGGATAGGCCGGTCAGTTAATGACAGGGTGTTTGTAGAAGGCTACCTAATTGCTGCTGAGGAGGGCGACACCTTCCGCCTTGAAGGCTATGAACTGGAAACACGGCTGCAACTGACTGAGCAGGGTGAGTATGCTATTGATTGGGGGCTGTTATTTGAGTTGGAAAAAGCCCATCAAGAAAATGAATGGGAGCTGGCGTCAGCATTACTAATGGAGAAGCAGTGGGGCCGTTGGAGTGGCGCAGCCAACCTATGGCTCGAGTATGAGTGGGGCGATGACATAAAGGATGAGTTTGAAACTGCGGTTGCCCTGCAGGGACGTTACCGGTTATCCCCCGCGTTTGAACCTGCTATTGAGTTTTATGGTGGAGAAAACACCCGCGCTTTAGGGCCGGTTGCCATGGGTGATGTCCGCTTTGGCGGGGGCAGAAAGCTACATTGGGAAACGGGCGTTTTATTCGGACTGAGCAATAAGACACCGGATGCGGTATTGCGGCTTCTGGCTGAATACGAGTTTTAAATTACTGTATCGCCTGTTGCTGCATACGTTGTTCAAGATCATTCCATAAGGAGAGTTTGGAGGCTTCACCAACACGTTGACCCTCACCACGTGATTTTGCCAGCCACAGACCAGTACCGTTAAAGCTGTAGACAGGAATTAAGTCGCCACGCTGACTGGCGGGTTTGATATCAATAATCAGGTTATCCAAAACCAACGGAATCGAGCGTTTGGTTTCAAAATAGGTCAAAACCATATGTGCCTGGCCGATTTGCGTGGCCTTTACGTAGGTAATCCGTAATTTCTCCTCATCGACGCCGAGTTCCTTTAAGGTAAAGTACTTGGCGATAGAGTAGTCTTCACAGTCACCAGCACCAATCGAGAGCATTTCCAACGGTGTGGCCCAGTAGTCATTCTTTTGCCACAGGTCTATGTCGTTCAGGAACATCACATTTGAATTGAAGAACTTATTGACCAGTTCTAACTTTTCTTTTTCAGATAAGGTGTGATTGGCCGGATCATCCACCAGGGCACGCCAACCCTCAACACGCTCGCGGGCAAAGCGGTTGTATTGCGCTTCAATACTAACCAATAGCTCTTCACTGATATTCAGCCTTGCCATACCCGGCAAGGTGAATAACAGCGAGGTTATTAATAGAACTAACAGTGATGAGCGGTAGCGATCCATTGCATGCCTGTCATCAGCGACTGATACCAAACAGTCCAGCTTGTTTCACAATCTCAAAGTCATCATCCGAAGTGACAGATTCAGCGAGTACTTTGACTTCAATCAGTGAGGAAACCTCCTGAATCAGTTCAAGGAAGTCAGGTTTACTGACATTGCCACGGATATCCTGCGTCAGATCACGTGCCAGACGGATGTAGTCGATATGCAGCCCACGCAACATATCGATCGGGATGATATCCGGCGAATAGCGTTTCAGTAGCATGGTTGCACCCAGAGATTCGACAAAACTGCTGAAGCTATCAAAGGCGGTGATATCTTTGGCTGCTGCGTACGCAGTGACTGAGAAGGCAAGCAGCTGGGCGGGCAATGTAGTTTGTTCCAGTCGCGCGGCCAGCCATTGTTGGAAATTAGTAGAGGCAATCGACTTGTTTGACAGGTTGATGGTGACTGGAGAATTGAAGCCATCTTTTTCCATGCGCTGGATGATTTTGTTGACGATGAGTTTATCCAGTTCTTCTGCCATGCCAAACTCTTGGGCAACAGAGAAGAGGGTGCCGATGGCGAGTTCTTTACCATCTCTATCGGTAACCACTGTAAACGCTTCCTGCATGACTTTAACCGGCACTGCACCACTATAGTTATAGGCCTCCGCGGTAAAGGTGATTTCAGGTGTGTGATTATCAATGGCATGCTGGATGGCGGCTTTCCAGGCCAACTCATCCATGGAACTTAACGATTCCTGCTGAATGAAATAGGCATTGTGACCGATATTACGAGCCTGTTCGTAGGCTTCGATTAACGCCGGCATCAAGCGATCAAATTCGCTGGTTTTGTTGAATAATACAATGCCCATGTGAATCATGTCTTCAAGATTAAATTCCTGCCCTAAGCTATTGATATCGTGTTTTAATTTCTCTGCCAATACTGTGATGGAGTTCACATCTGATGATGGAGATATCAGCGCAAATTCAGAGCCATAGAGTCGATAGACGGTACCGAGTTCATTAACACCCTGTTGCAGGACATCAGCAAAACCCTGCAGCAGCTTGTCGACTTTGTGGTTACCCAGTTGCTTACTGATGTCACTGAGATCATCAAACTTGAAGTAAAACACATGGCCGCTATCACCTGCTGCCAGCGCTCGTTTGATATCCACATTGAATGTGGCCTGATTAAACAGACCAGTCAGCGCGTCGCGTTTAAGGCTGTCATTCAGTGCATCTAAGCGGTTATTAAGGCGAGCAATGGTGTCACCAATTTTCTTGGACATGCCGTTCATGGACTGGGCGACATGGCGGACTTCTGTTGTCCAGGGAAGTTTGCTGATAGTGGTGAAATTGCCACCGGAAATTTCGTTCGCTTGTTTCTGAATGGCTTTCAGCGGTTGCAAAGTAAGCCTGAGCACCAACATTAGCAACACAAAAGCAGCAATAAAGACTACGGCTGAGTAAAGCAGTGTCTCTTTGGCTTGCTGATACAGCTTGAGATAACCATAAGCTGGATTACTGGTTACGTAGAGTGTGCCTGAGATATTCCAACCGGAACTGATTTCTGACATGGCCGTAGCGGTTTTCATCGGCAGTAGAGTGATAACCCAGTCAGGTACACCTTCCATTTGCACCGGGTTGCTCAGTTTGACCAGTTCTTCACCATCCACATTTTCAAGGCGCATTTCCTTGTAGTAGCCCATATCAAAGATGGCATTCATCATCGTTTCGAGAATAGGGTCCTGCTCATCATCCATGTGAGGGCTCATAGAGAGGCCGAGTGATGTGGCGGTATCCTGCACATGAATTTCAGATTCAACCTCAAGATAGTTGCGAATATGATTCATGCTGAGGTAAAAGCTGACGGAGAAAACGATCAGAAAGATGAGGCTGATCAACACCAAAAGCTGCTTGGACAAAGACATAATGCGATCCTCGATACAGGCCAATGTCAAAAACATGTCTTTACGCTATACCCGAAGAATCCTGAGGGTTGATGGCGCTTAGACCAAATGCCTTAACGATACGCTGCCCCCATGCATCAGGCAAGCAGTAGCCATTGGGCAGGCAGGCTGCTTTTGTTTTCTTAAAACGGTTGCTACGATCACTATTTATATCGCTCAAGGACACGCATGTTCACAACCATGATGCAGATGGGACTGCTAATTGCTTTCGGCAGCATCTGGCAACTACTGGCACCGAAACATATTCCAGCACTGGCGCATCGGCGGGCGTTGACCGATTTGGTGTTTTATATCTTATTGCCTGCCCTGGTGTTGGATGTGATTTGGGGCAGTGCGATTGATCTGACGTCTATCAAAATCTCGCTGGTTGGATTGACCGTATTAGCCTCATCCGCAGTATTCATGTGGCTGGTTTTACGCTTTTATAGCAGTAATAAGCCACAGCAAGGCGCCTTGATGTTGGCCGCCATCTTCCCGAATGCCACGTATCTTGGCTTGCCGGTGACCGACCAGGTGTTGGGCAACTGGAGTAACGCCGTGGTACTGCAATTCGATTTATTTGCCTGTACGCCGGTATTACTGACTTTGGGTATTCTGATGGCCAACCATTTCGGTGCCGACGGGCGTAAAGTTCATCCGTTAAAGGAATTAAGCCGCGTTCCCCCATTGTGGGCAGTGGGTGTGGCGATTGTATTGAATGTGTTTCATGTGCCGCGGCCAGACTTGATTCACAACACCTTGTCGATTTTATCTGGTGGTGTGGTGCCTTTAATGTTGATCGCGCTGGGTATGAGTTTGCGCTGGGATACCATGCGTTTGCGTTATCTTCCCATGCTGCTTCCTGTCAGCCTCATTTCATTGGTAACTGCGCCGTTGATAGCCTTATTGATGAGCGCGGTATTGGGTGTATCAGCACCAATATCTACAGCCTTGGTTCTACTCGCAGCCATGCCGACCATGATCTTCGGTATCGTTATTTGCGAGCGCTACGGTTTGGACAGTGCCGTGTATGCCGCGGCTGTTTTTCTGACGACCTTACTTAGCGTGATTACGCTAACGGTGTGGTTTTACTTTTTATCAGCGGTGTAATCAGCCCAATCAAAACCGCCTGCTTCAATTGCCGCGATCATGATGTTCATCGCTTCATCCACCTCATTGTGTTCGCCCCTGAGGCTGAACAATATATAAGGTATATCGCCAAGATGAGGTAGGCTGGAAAGTAGAAGACGAGGGTAGTGCTCGACGATAAAATTCATCGTGTCGAGCAAATCGGACTCGCGACCTTTAGTGATGGTAATCATGCGCTCATAACTGGGACGTAGATTACGTAAAAACGCATATTCGTTATCCAGTAGCCATTCGACCATCGGCCATGACATTTCCGGAAAGCCCGGCATAAAGTGATGATTATCGACGCTGAAGCCAGCAACCTGATTCACCGGGTTTGGTATCAAACGACAGCCTTCTGGCAAATGCCCCATCAACACGCGGTTAGGGTAGGCTGCCTCGCCGAATTTGGCTTCGATTTGGCGAATTGCATCAGGATGCGGCACGACTGGCACACCTTTTACCTTGGCCGCTGTCTGACGGGTTCGATCATCTGGGGTTGCACCGATACCACCGAAGCTGAAAACCAGATCATCGGATGCCATGGAAAAGCGCATCGCCCGTTCCAGTTGCTCGGCATCATCACCGACGATTAAGGTCCAGCTGAGCTCCAAACCGCGTTTGGCCAATACATCCTGTAAAAATTTGAAGTGTCTGTCCTGACGTTTGCCGCTGAGAATTTCATCCCCGATGATGAGTGCCCCAATGTTCATCCGCTAGTCATCTCCTGACGATTACGCATAAAGTCCGCTGTCTGTACAAAGGATGACATTAACTGTTCTGCAAAAAGCGGATCAAGATCCAGACTTTTGAGCGCCTGTGCCATGCAGTATAACCACTGATCGCGTTCTTCAATACCGATAGAAAAAGGCAGGTGTCGCGCACGCAAACGCGGGTGACCAAACTTGTCGGTAAACAGCGGTGGTCCGCCTAACCAGCCACTGAGAAACATAAACAGCTTCTCTTCACTGATGCCGATGTTCTCTGGGTGCAGGTCGCGAATTAGCTGTGTTTGCGGCGTGTCACACATGATTTGATAAAAGGTCTGACACAGCTGTCTGACACCAGCTTCGCCACCGATTCGTTCGTAAGGGGTTGCAATATCGGCCATAGGACTCATATACACAAAAGGGGTAATAGTAACCCGACTTATCTGACCCATAAAGCCAATCAAGGTTGCGACGATGGGGTTAGACCGGGATAATTGAAAAATTTTATCAATCTAACTGAGGAGAAATCCGATGAGCGAAAGAATTGTAATGCGTACAGGCGAAGCCCTGGTTGCGGGTGGTCCTGCTTTTACAGCAGCTGAGCCTGAAGTAGTAATCGGTGAACTGGACGGTCCTTTCGGTACCGCGTTTGCCAACCTGATGGGTGATCAAGTTCAAGGTCACTCTCGCGTATTAGCGCTGATGAACACTGACATGCAAGTACGCCCTGCGACTTTGATGGTCAGTAAAGTCACTGTTAAGAAAACCGCTTACACCAACATCCTGATGGGTACTGTTCAAGGTGCGATCGCGAATGGTGTTCTGGATGCAGTGCGTAACGGCACCATTCCTAAAGATAAAGTGAACGATCTGGGTATTATCGTTTCTGTCTGGCTGAACCCTGGTATCACTACCGTGGAAGATCTGGACCACGAAGCCCTGTTCAACATTCATCGTGAAGCGACTCGTCGCGCTATCGAAAAAGCGATGAACCACGAGCCAAGCATCGATTACTTGCTGGAAAACCAAGAAAAACTGGTCCACAAGTACTACCAGAAAGAACTCGACGCTAAAAAATAAAAGGCCGTGAACTCAGCTAGTTAGCTGATGTCTATGACCTTAGAGGTTAATTCACAGCCTCCTATATTTGACGGTCTATTTGCATTTGCAGATAGACCGTTTTTTTTGCCATGTATAATCAAGCTATGACAGATATCGCACAGGCAGATATGGAACTGTATTCCATTGATAAACTCATGCATGAGACCCGGCAGTTGGCTGCAAAATACCGGCAGACAACCGGGAGCACCTTGCCTGTTACCGGAGAAATTGCCCGCTTTGATGCGGCAAAAGCCTTGGATCTGGCGCTAATTGACGATACCAATAGTGCGATTGATGCCTTGGGGCGATCCGGTGAGCGTGAAGGCAAGCGCATCATTATTAAAGGCCGTGCGATATTTGAAACCACCCGTTCCAGCCCGCGTATTGGTCAGTTAAACCCTGAGCAGAACTGGGATCTGGTTGTGCTGGTTCTGTTTGACGACAATTACGAGCCTGAAGAAATTTACGAAGCCAGTCGTGAAGCTATCGCTGATGCATTAGAAGGAAAGAAAGACAGTGGCCGAAAAAAACGTGGCGCCATGTCGATTGCCCAGTTCAAAATCATCGGTGAACGGGTCTGGACCCGTGAAAGTGGACTGGAAGAAGAAATTTGGGATAACCAGGAATAATTAAGGAGAGACAATGAGCATAGGTGGATTTATTTTCTGGGGCTTAGTCGCGGTTTTACTGGTCTATGTCGTTCTGATTTATAACAATCTGGTCAGTCTCAAACACAATGTCAGCAAGGCTTGGTCAAATATTGACGTATTATTGAAACAACGTCACGATGAGTTACCGAAACTGGTCGAAACCTGCCGTCAGTACATGAAATACGAACAGGAAACCTTGGAAAAGGTCATGCAGGCGCGTTCCTCTGTCGCCAGCGCTCAACAGCAAGGCGATATCGGTCAACTGGGTCAGGCTGAAGGTGCACTTCGCCTAGGTTTAGGCAATTTGTTTGCTTTGGCCGAAGCCTATCCTGAACTTAAAGCGGATGAAACCTTTCAGCATTTGCAGGCCCGCATTACCGGCCTAGAAAATTCTATCGCCGATCGTCGTGAGTTTTATAACGAAAGCGTTAATATCAATAATGTCCGCATTGAGCAGTTTCCGGATGTGATCATCGCGCGTATGTTTAACTTTAAATCGTTTACCTTGCTTGAATTCAGTGCCGAGGAAACTGCCGACGTCAATCTGCGCGGCCTGTTTGAACAGTAGCTTCAATGCAAAATTTCCTCGCTGCGATTGCGCTTCAAATCAGGCAGCTCAGCAATGTCGAATTCTGGATAGGTACAGCTGTTACGTCAGCGATTGCTGCCTATCTGTTCTGGCGTATGGTCTGTTGGTATCAGCATGCGCGTCTGATTGAAAATATCCCAACGGCTCGGGTGCGCTCAGCACCACAAGGCTATATCGAATTAATCGGTGAAGCGAAAATGATGGAAGGGCTGGCTACATTCTCGCCCTTATCCCATACTCGTTGTGTCTGGTACCGCTATAAAATCGAAGAAAAGGTTCGTGAATATCACGGCAAAGACGGCTTTCGTACACGCTGGCGTGTAGTCAAGCAGGACACCAGCGAAGAAGTCTTTCTGCTTAAAGATGACACTGGTGAATGTGCCATCGATCCAGATGATGCTCAGGTCATCACCCGCGGTAATCAGGTCTGGTATAAACACGATGCCTTGCCTGCCAAACGCTATACCGAGTGGACCATTCTTGAAGGTGAGCCGCTATATGCAATGGGCCTGTTTAAAAGCGTTGCTAGTGTTGATGATCAAACCATTCGTCAGCAGGTCAGCCAGAAATTACGTGAATGGAAGCAGGATCAGAATCAGTTGATACAACGTTACGATACCGATGGCGACGGCACAATCAATGAGACTGAATGGCAGCAGGTAAGGCACGATGCAACCATCGCGGTGAAACGCGATATTGGCGCGCGCGCCAAAGAGAAACAACTCAGTATCATGACCGACAGCCCTCATAAGAGTCAGCCGTATATTATTTCCACCGTCCCGGAGCAGAAGCTGATTTCGCGATATCAACGCCGGGCGCTTGCTGCAATGCTCGGTTTTATTGTGTTGGGCACGATGATCGTCTGGGCATTTAATCAAAGGATCGTCACCTGATGGCCTCGGATATGAACGATATTTTTGCTGAGGATGGGCTACTTTCCAGACACATCCCCGGTTATAGCGTCAGACAACAACAGATTGAACTTGCCGAGAAAGTGGCTGATGCATTGAATAATGCCGACACGCTGGTTGCCGAGGCTGGAACAGGAACCGGAAAAACGTTCGCCTATCTGGCACCTGCTATGCTCTCGGGGCAGAAGGTTTTTATTTCCACTGGAACTAAAAACCTTCAAGATCAATTATTTAAAAAAGATTTGCCGAAACTGCGTGAGGTCCTGTCTACGCCTGTGACGACCGCTTTATTGAAAGGCCGTAGTAATTATTTGTGTCATCACCGTCTTTCTTTGGCCGAAAACGAAGCCTTTGGTAATCGTAACCAACATACCTTGCAGACGCTCAGAGAGTGGACAGGTAAAACACTATCTGGTGATTTAAGTGAAACCGATTTGCTGGATGAGCAATCGGCTTTATGGCCGAAAGTTACGTCGACCGTTGATAACTGCCTCGGTCAACAATGCCCGGATTATGACGACTGCTTTATCGTTGAGGCACGTCGCAAAGCGCAGGAAGCGGACATTGTCATCATCAATCATCATTTATTAATGTCAGATATGGCATTGAAAGTGTCGGGGCAAGGTGAGGTATTGCCTGATGCCGATGCGTTTATTATCGATGAAGCACACCAATTGCCAGCCGTTGCCAGTCAGTTTCTTGGTCACCGTGTTAGTAGTCATCAGTTGCAGGAACTCAGTCGCGACAGTATCCGTGAAATGGAGCTGGAAGCGAGTGATATGGAAGATATTCGCAAAGCCGCAGAAAAGCTTGATAGTCGTCTGCTGCAGATGAATCTCTGTCTTGGCGATGCAGAACAGCGCTTGCCCTGGCATCAATGTCTGAATCAGTTTGCTGATGTAGCACAGCGGTTGGATGAATTACTGCATTCAGTAGAAACGTTGGCAGAAACATTGGAGCCAGCGGCTGAACGGAGCAGGGGGCTGGAGCAGTGTTTCCAACGTACTCAGGATTTGATTGAGCGTCTGACGATTTTTTCAGATAACAGTCAGGATGAGAATCTGGTCCTGTGGATGGAAAATCGTGGCAGCGGCTTTATTTTGCATGCCACACCACAAGAAGTCAGCGAGCATTTTCAGAAGTGGATCAAGGACAAGCCCCATGCTTGGGTGTTTACCTCAGCTACATTAACGGTAGCAGGTAAATTCAATAACTTTGTTCAACAGCTGGGTCTGGATGATCCACACACCGCGATCTGGCAAAGTCCGTTTGATTACGCTAAGCAGAGCTTGCTATATATGCCAAGCATTCCTGTCGAGCCTTCGCATCAAACATACAACTCGCATATTGCCGAAATAGCCCGCTCGGTGATTACCTTGAGTCGTGGCCGAACCTTTTTGCTGTTCACCAGTTACAAAGCTATGCATGAAGTGGCTGAAGCAATTCAGGATATGGATTACCCGATTCTGGTACAGGGTAAAGGCGCAAAAAATCAGCTTTTGGCTGAGTTCAGGGACCACGGCAACGCGGTGTTACTGGGAACTAATAGTTTTTGGGAAGGGGTGGATGTACGCGGCGAAGCCTTATCCTGCGTATTGATTGATAAAATCCCATTCGCTTCGCCGGGCGATCCGGTGCTGGAAGCACGCATCACACATTTGCGTGAACGCGGCGGTAATCCGTTCCGATCGATTCAAATTCCAGCTGCAGTCATTCAGCTAAAGCAGGGGATAGGTCGTTTGATACGCGATCAGCAAGATGCTGGTGTGCTGGTGCTATGTGATCCACGTTTCCTTACTAAGCCTTATGGCAAAGTCTTTCTGCGCAGTTTGCCACCTATGCCAATCAGTCAGAATCTGGATGATGTCGCGACCTTTTTTGAGGAGGAGTTAGCTGTTTAATTCAAATCAGCGGCAAACTCTTTGAGCAGTTCAAGCGGTATGATTTCCGTCGCACGTTGATGCGTGCCGGTGAGATACACTTTCGGCGCCATATTATGTTGGTAGGCTTCCAGCCAGCGCGCCGCACATAAACACCAACGATCACCTTCTTTTAAACCAGGGAAACCGAACTCCTTTATTGGTGTGCTCAAATCATTGCCACGAAAGCGCGAATATTCGAGAAACGCCTGATTCACCTGTATGCACACGGTGTGCTGACCGTAATCGGCATCACTGGTATTGCAACAGCCATCACGAAAAAAACCAGTGACCGGGTTATTACTACAAGTTTCCAGCGGTTCACCAAAAACATTCAGTGACTCATCTATATCCATGCATCACCTAGTTATATCCTTTATTTGAGATGGATCTGGTCATCCAGTTTATGGTGGATGGACAGTTCCGGCACATCCAATGTCATACTGACTTTGAGCGTTTCTGTACCATTTAACTTCTTATCATCAAGCGCACGCAGCACAGCGTGTTCGATTTCACGCTGTGCATTGATGCCGACTTTTTTGAGGAATTTGCGAATATCCATGTTGAAGGTATCTTCGTTCATGATATTGCTCCTTCACGATATCAATCGTATTTGATGTATTTAAACCGTGGATCGTCCGGTGTACCAGGCAAACTGCCATCTTCAAGGCCTGGTTGCCACATCACGACTTCTTCGATTTTCTTAGCTAATTCAAAGTCTTTATTGGTAATACCTTTTGCAGCGTGATTCATTAATTTAACAATCACAAAGGCATACGACACCGTTAAGTCAGGGTGATGAAAACCGGCCTCGGCCAAATGGCCGACTGTATTAACAACCATCAATGTGCTTTTCCAGCCGCTGGTTTTATATTTGCGTCGAATCCAGCCATTTTCCAGATACCAGTGAGGCAGTTCCTGCTCAAGAACAGCGGTAACTTCCTCATCAGTATAGACTTTGTCCTCTTTTTCTTCTCTCCAGCCCATAGTTTTGCTCCTTGTTAATAGCTTTATTGTACTCCGTGATAAGCATAATGAAACAGGCGAGAAAGAGGCTTGTATCGAAGCATTGAAAGAGTAAGATAAAACTAAACATCCCTGACGCAGGGGAAGGGGAGTCACTATGAATGATGCCGCCAGCTTCAGAGAAGTCGGGTTTCTATCCCAGCAATGCTGCTTTGGCGATTTCGCCACAGAAATCAAGCAAAGCCCTTATTACATGGTCGCTGAAGACCTAAATAAACTCGGGCAAACAGTTCTTAATCACTGCCAAATCCACCCGGATGACGAAAAAGAAGTCTATCTGACGCTGCATTTTCAACGCATGTTGTCGCATTTCCAGTCCATCATTATCATGTCTGAGCGCGGCATGACGCATCAGGTCGAGATCATGACAAGGTGCTTGCTTGAACTTCTGTTTAATTTGGTTGCATACCATCAAAATCCGGATTTACTTGAAGCGATGACGGTCGGTGATGACGATCAGCGGCGTAGAGAATTAAGCAAACTTTACGACGAACAGATGGAAGCACCGACATTTACCGAATCAGAGTTGGCTCACCTGAAACTGGTGATTCAGAGTGCTGACAACATTGACCGTGGTGATATTCACGTGTGCATGAAAGCCGAATTAGCTGGATTACTAAATGAGTATAGAACTACATATCAATTACTCAGCCAGAGTGTGCACAGCACATTACATTCGTTGCAGGCTGATCTGGAGATTGATGAAACCTTCGATGCTATCGTCGGCATCAATACGCGCGCCGATCATCAGGACCGTTTATCAACGTTAATTTTGACCGGAGCTGATTACCTGATGGCCGGCATTGAAATCATGTTCAAAGTGCATCGACTGCCAGCACAACATAAAGAAGAACTGAACGTGATCAAAGAACAGACTCACGACGTTTGGAAACACATCGTAGTGAAAGTCTCTCATCGATAAAACACACAGATTTCAGAATTTACATTTCGTTGGTGTTGACCCTAACAAGAAGCCCAGATTTTAAAATCCGGGCTTTTTTATTGCT
>JASBUF010000047.1 GCA_030148085.1 Methylophaga sp.
GGTTAAGCTGGAAACTACAATGGGCGACATTGTTATCGAACTGAATCAGGAAAAAGCCCCCAACACCGTGGCGAACTTTCTGGAATATGTCGAAGCCGGCTTTTACGATGGCACCATTTTCCACCGTGTGATTGAAAACTTCATGATTCAGGGCGGTGGTTTTGACCAGAACTTTCAGCAGAAGCAGACCCGCTCTCCCATCGAAAACGAAGCCGATAATGGTCTGAGCAATCAACGCGGTGCCGTCGCAATGGCCCGAACCAATGACCCGCACTCAGCGACAGCCCAGTTCTTTATCAATACCGTCGATAATGACTTTCTTGATTTCCGTGGTAAAGCACCCAGTGGCTGGGGTTATGCCGTGTTTGGTGAAGTCGTTGAAGGCATGGATGTGGTCGATAAAATCCGCAAGGTAGAGACTACCATGCGCGGTCCACACCAGGACGTACCGGCTGAAGACGTGGTCATTAAAAAAGCCAGCGTACTCTAAAGCAGTAGCCCTGCCCTCGGCATGAGGGCAGGATTTTTTCTATGCGCAGACTGTTTATTTCCGATCTCCATCTCAGCCAGGCTCGTCCCGAGCTGACAAAGATGGCTTGCGAGTTCCTTGACGCCCAGCGGGGGCAGGTCGATGAACTCTATATCCTCGGTGATATCTTCAACACCTGGTTGGGTGATGATTTGGTGCCCACTGAATTCAGTCCCTTTGTTACGACACTCCAAAAGCTCTCTGAAATTGGCATCAAACTGTTTCTGATGGTGGGTAACCGTGACTTTATGCTTGGTAAACAGTTTGCCCGACTCGTTGGCGGCATATTAATTGAGGACGGCTATCGACTGAAGCTCGGCCAACAAGAGACGTTGCTGATGCATGGTGACAGTCTCTGCACCGACGATGTCAGTTATCAACGTTACCGCCGTGTGGTGCGTAACCGCTTTCTTCAGTGGTGCTTTCTTCACCTACCCGCTAGCTTCCGGCAACGAATTTCAGACAAGATTATTGCGACCAGCAAACAGAAAAAGCAGTATAAAGCCGCGATGATTATGGATGTCAATCAGGCCGAAGTGGGCAGGGTAATACAGCAGCACAATATTGACCTGTTAATTCACGGTCATACCCATCGGCCGGCAATACACGATGTCACTCAGGCGAATGGTAAACCCGCGAACCGCATTGTCTTGGGTGACTGGGAAGACAAGGTCAGCTATCTGCTGAGCGATGATGTGCAGCTGTCGCTGCACGATCATCGGGTCAATTCAGCAGAGTCACTGTTAAGACTGGTCTGACGTTTCGTCAAGAATCGCTTTAAGGCGCTCCGGTGGTACATATCCGGGTAACAGCTGTCCGGACTCCATAAATATCGCTGGTGTACCTGAAACCCCTAATTGACGGCCGGTATTAAACTCCGCTTCGACGGGATTGTCGCAGGTCTTTGGTTCCAGTTCTTCACCGCGTTTGGCACGGGTCATGGCGTCCAGTCGATCCTTATCACACCAGACCGTCACCGCATCATCATAAGACTCAGAACCAATTCCACCACGTGGGTAAGCCATATAGCGAATACGAATGCCCAACTCTTTGTACTGCTCAATTTCGGAGTGCATCTTGCGGCAGTAGACACAGTCAATATCTGTAAATACCGTCAGCGTATGTTCGGTCTTTTCAGGCTCAAAGATGATCATATCTTTCTCATCCAGCCCTTTCAAAATCGACTGGCGCAGGCTCACACGACGCTGCTCGGTGAGGTTCGTACGTGTTGCCATTGAGACCAGCTCACCCTGCATGGCGTACTGCCCATCCGCTGAGAAATAGAGCACTTCACCATTAATCACACCTTCGTATAAACCTAGGCTGTCGATTTTTTGCAGGTTTTCGATAGTAACGCCTGGCAAAGTTTGAGCAAGTTGCTCTTTCAATTTATCCACTTCAGCCGCGCCAACGACATTGGCAAACAGAAGAGGTAAAACGAGTAGTAAGGGTTTCAGCATGAGTGTTCCTAGTCTCTGAAATTATTGAACTGCAGGGGCATTTCGATGGTTTCTTCGGCTTTTAACATAGCGATAATGTCCTGCAACTCGTCACGCTTTTTCCCTGTTACTCTCACGCTCTCTCCCTGAACTGCAGCCTGAACTTTTATCTTACTTTCTTTAATGAGTTTGACGATTTTACGTGACAGATCTTTATCAATCCCTTCACGCACAACCACATCCTGTTTGCGCATTTTCCCATATCCAACCGAATCTTTGACTTCCAGACAACCCAGTTCGATACCACGTTTGACTAATTTCAGACGCAGGATGTCCATCAACTGTTCCAGTTGAAAGTCACTGTCAGCAAACAGTGTCAGTACCTTGTCGGACTGCTCTACCTTGGCATCGGTTCCGCGAAAATCGAAACGATTTTTCAGTTCACGGTTGGCTTGATCAACCGCATTGGTGAGTTCGTGCTTATCGATTTCAGAGACGATATCGAATGAAGGCATGCCTGTATCTCCAGCTAACTAAATAACCGCCAAGTTTACCACTCGTTATCCGTCACGTCAGGCGCTTAACCGCGGGGGTGATGCTGACCATGCAGTTGTTTCAGCCGCTCTTTCGCGACATGGGTATAAATTTGTGTGGTGGACAGATCGGCGTGGCCAAGCAGCAATTGCACAACACGTAAATCGGCACCATGATTCAGTAAGTGGGTCGCAAAGGCATGGCGAAGCGTATGCGGTGACAGGTGTTTGTCGATATGAGCCTGTTTGGCATAACGCTTGATGAGATACCAGAAAGCCTGTCTGGTCATTGCTTTGCCACGCTGCGTCGGAAACAAATCATCCGTGACCTTTCCATTGAGCAAGCCCGGGCGGCTTTCGTATAAGTACTGTTGTAACCAATCCAAAGCGACCTCACCTACCGGTACCATACGCTCTTTATTCCCTTTGCCGATACAGCGAATCAAACCCTGTCGTAGATTAAGCTGATCGGATTGCAGACTGACCAGTTCCGAGACCCTCAGTCCCGTTGCATAGAGCAGCTCAAGCATGGTGCGATCACGCAGGCCCAGCAGCTCGTTTACATCAGGTTGGGCCAACAAGTCTTCCACTTCCTGCTCGGTCAGACTGTCTGGCAAAGGTTTGCCCAGCCTGGGTGAGGCTAACTGCGCGGTCGGATCACTATCCCGTATATCTTCCCGCAGCAGATAACGATAAAAACGCCGTAAGGTTGATAGCAGGCGGGCTTCACTCCTTACTTTGCGACCTTCGCGCATGCGCTGGCTCTGATAACGCTGAATATCCTGTTGCGTGGCAGCCGCTAAATCAACATCGAACTGAGAAAGCCACGCCGCAAAGGCCAGTAAATCACGGCGATAGGCCTCAATCGTATTCTGGCTCAGACCCGATTCCAGCCACAGGCTGTCAAGAAAGTGCTGTAGATAACGGCTGCTCGAAGGTGTAGCTGGTTCTGTCATAGGGAAATTAGCTTAACAGCAGGCAATAAAAAAGGGCAGTGGAAAACCACTGCCCTTTTTCGGCAAGATTGAACCGCAATCCGTGGATTACAATTTTTCTTTAATACGTGCTGCTTTACCAGTCAGGTCACGCAGATAGTACAGTTTAGAACGACGTACATCACCGCGACGTTTGACTTCGATGCTGGCGATAGATGGGCTGTGAGTCTGGAAAACACGCTCAACGCCGACACCGCTTGAAATTTTACGAACAGTGAATGCAGAGTGCAGACCACGGTTACGTTTTGCGATCACAACACCTTCGAACGCCTGTTCACGCTCACGATCGCCTTCTTTGATTTTTACTTTAACAACCAGGGTGTCACCCGCTGAAAACTCAGGGATGTCCTGTTTCATTTGTTCAGCGTTCAGCTGCTCGATAATGTTACTCATTGTTCAACTCCCAACTAATCCTGCCCGCTCTCGGCAATAAACTCTTCTAATAGCGCCTGCTGCTCGTCAGTCAACGTGTTTCTTGCCAACAAGTCAGGTCGTCGCAACCATGTTCGTCCCAAGGACTGTTTCAGGCGCCACTTACGAATTGCTTCATGGTCACCCCCCAGCAATACCTCGGGTACTGACTGGTCAAATAACGTTTCCGGTCTGGTGTAGTGCGGGCAATCCAGCAAGCCATCCATAAAGGAGTCCTGCTCAGCAGAGTTTTCATCACCCAATACACCCGGTAATAATCTGGCGACACCATCAATCAATACCATGGCCGCCAGTTCACCACCGCTGAGGACGTAGTCACCAATCGACCATTCCTCATCAATCTGCTTTTCAATCAGGCGCTCATCAATACCTTCATAACGCCCGGCAACCAGAATCATTTTGTCTCTGTTTGCCATCTGGTTCAGCGCCTGCTGATCCAGTTGTTTGCCTTGTGGTGACAGATAAATCACCTTGGTGTCTTGCCCCAGCGCTTGTTTGGCAGCATCGATGGCTTCGTTTAACGGCGCCACCTTCATCACCATGCCGGGACCACCACCATAAGGTCGGTCATCCACTGTCCGATGTTTGTCGTGAGTAAAGTCACGCGGGTTCCAGCAGCTCAGGTTCAAAATGCCCTGAGAGACTGCCCGTCCGGTTACACCGTATTCAGTAACGGCATCAAACATCTCAGGAAACAGAGAAATTACGCCGAGGCGCATACCCTGTTCCATTAATAATCTTTACCCCAGTCCACCCGGATAAGCTTGTTATCCAAATCAACCAGTTTGACGATGTCCTCCATCACAAATGGAATCAATCGTTCGTCTTGCTTATCTGCCTTAACCACCAGCACGTCATTGGCACCGGTTTCCAGCAGATGATCGACTGTGCCCATCACCTCACCGTCGAGGTTT
>JASBUF010000022.1 GCA_030148085.1 Methylophaga sp.
TGATTCAACGTCGGCAATAATCTCGTTGGCGATTGGTAAACCGAGTTCAGTCGCTAGTTGTAAATATAACGGTGCCGGTTTTAAAAATACGCCTGGCTTGGGCACTGATAAAATCACTACCTCAGCACCTTGAGCACGAATCTGTGTCACCATTTGAGCCAAATTTTGGCTTAATTCAGTTTCATCCAATTTACGGATAAGATCATTGCCGCCATGGCATAACAAAACCAAATCCGGCTGGTGTTGCTCCAGCATCTGCCCTAGCCTCTTCAGGCCTTCGCTACTCACTTCTCCCGGCACACCGGCATTGATAACTGTGCGATTACTTAGTCCTGCCAGTACGGCTGGGTAGCTTTCTGTCGCAGAGTTCGCCCCTGTACCGTAGGTCAGACTATCACCAAAAGCAAGAATGACAGCATCTTCAGCCAACGTACGAAGCTTCGGCCTATCGTCACTGCAGCCTGAAAGAGCTATGGCCGCGACAAATAATAAGACGACAAACAATCGCTGGGTATAGCGAGACATCATTGTACGGCGCTCGGAAACAGTCGTTGAAAGTTTGCACTGGTAGTTGCCGCGATATTTTCTAGCGTATCGCCGCGCAGTTCTGCGAGAAACTCGGCCACATGTTTAACGTACACCGGCTTATTGGTTTTACCCCTGTGCGGTACCGGTGCCAGATAAGGTGCGTCAGTTTCAATCAGAATACGGTCCAAAGGCAGTTTTTTCGCGACATTCTGTAATTCCGTCGCGTTTTTGAAGGTGACGATACCAGACAGCGAAATATAAAAGCCGATATCCAGTGCCCGCTTGGCTGTTTCCCAGTTTTCAGTAAAGCAGTGAATAATACCGCCGGCTTTTTCTGCATCTTCCTGCTCAAGGATGCTCATCGTGTCTTCACGGGCTTCGCGGGTGTGGATGATCAGCGGTTTCATGGTTTGTTTGGCCGCTTCAATATGCACCCGGAAGCGGTCACGCTGCCATTCCAAATCACCGTCACTACGGAAATAATCCAGCCCGGTTTCGCCGATGGCGATAACTTTCGGGTGTGAGGCTTCGGCCACCAGTTCTTCTACTGTGAACTGCTCGCTCGCATCGACGTTGGGGTGAATACCGACACTGGCAGTAACCTGAGGATAACTCGCCGCTATCGCTTTCACTTCATCACAGCTGGCTTTGTCGATGGCGATGCAGAGAATGTGCTGAATACCATTCTGCTCGGCTTCGGCAACCATGGCGTCAATACCGCCCGGTTCCTCGGCCAGCAAGTTGAGGTGGCAATGGGAATCTATATACATAAGAAACTAAAGCTTGTTGGTGTAACGAAACACGTTACATGGTGTAGGTGGCTTTGTCCGACTTGAGTTTGTCCACCAGATAATTTTCGATTTTACCGCGTACTACAGAGGCGCCGCCGTCAATGTCACTGAAGTGAACGCCGATACCTGCTGCCTGATTACCCTGAGCACCACGCGGGGTAATCCAGACAATATTACCTGCAACAGGTAATTTTTCTGCTTCGTCCATCAGGGTGAGAAGAATGAAGACTTCCTCACCGATCTCATACGCTTTATTGGTCGGAATAAACAGGCCACCATTTTGAAGATACGGCATGTAGGAGTGATAGAGCATATTCTGATCGGTGATTTTCAACGATAAGATACCCTTGCGTGGGTTTGCGGCCATAATGGTTACCTGTACATTCCCTGAAGCTGCTGGATCTGATTCGCATGCTGCATAATCTTCACCATAAAGTCTTCTATTAACAAAGTCTTGTTTGGGTTATTTTGAGAAGATATTAACTTTATTGTGTGGGTGATGCAATCCACGATATGCCAGTATTGCTGTATCAGTGCGGCGGATATTTCGGTCTCACTCTGCAACAGTTTACTGATTTTAGTCTGCATCATCGCTTGAATCTGCAATAAAACCGATTTCAGATCAAACGACTGCCATTCCACTGCCATAGTGACCGGATTAGCCTGCCCTCTCATCAGTGTAGCAATATCGCGCAGTAATTGCTGTTGCTGCTCTAAGCCTGCCTCCCCCAACTCAGCCGCGACCAATGGCGCACCGTGACTAATCCTTAATAGCGTTTGCCATTGTTCATCGGTGAAGTTCGCATCGTGATTTTTTAACCAGCTTAATGCTATCTCCGCTGCTGGTACCGGAATGGTCACCGTCTGACAGCGGCTTTTGATCGTAACCGGCAATTGATCCCGGTTACGTGTGAGTAGTATCAAAACCGTGTTATCGCGCGGCTCTTCGAGTAATTTCAACAGGCTGTTATACGCCGACACATTCATTTGATCGGCCTCAGTGATCAGCACTGTTTTCGCTGCTGATACCTTCGGCATCAAGCTTTGTGCTTCTTTTAGCTGACGAATTTGATCGACTTTGATTTGCTTGCCGGGTGCTTCCGGACTAATTTCGGTATGGTCTGGATGTGTATCCGCGGCACGTAGCTGACAGCTATGACACTGACCACAAGCATTAAACTCAGAATCAGGATGGCTACATAAAATGCTATTTATCAGGCTATTAGCAAAGGCTTTCTTGCCTAATCCAACGCGTCCACTTATGAGGATGGCATGAGGAAGCCGCTCCTGCTCCTGCATTAACTGAATCTGACTCCACGGCGTCTGGTGCCAACTATATTCAGCAGGACTCATGCCGCGAGCATCTCCGCCAGGATAGCTTTGAGTTGGTCCTGAATGGCGGCAATATCACGACTGCTATCGATCACCTTAATCCGTGAAGGTTCACTGGCTGCACGTTCAAGATAACAGTCACGAATTAACTGAAAAAACGCAGCTTTTTCCTGCTCAAAACGATCTTTTTCCTGCTGTCGTTTAATAACGCGTGCCTGACCCTGCTCAACGGGTAGATCAAACAGGAAGGTGATATCGGTCTGCAGTCCTTTCAAAGTCCAGTCAGATATCGCTTCTATACGTGCACGTTCAATACCACGACCACCGCCCTGATAGGCAAAAGTGGCATCGACAAAGCGGTCACATAAGACCCACTCGCCGCGTGCTAATGCAGGTTTGATGACCTGTTCGATATGCTCGGCACGGGCGGCAAACATCAGCAATAGTTCGGCATCATGACTCATACCTGTATCACGTGGGGTTAGCAGTAATTGACGAATCTGTTCGCCCAGCTCGGTACCGCCAGGCTCACGTGTCACTCGAACCGTTATTCCCTGCTGTTCAAGAAAGTCTCGGATAAAACTGAGCTGGGTGGATTTCCCTGCCCCTTCGATTCCTTCAATGCTGATGAATTTTCCGTTCATTATCGTTTTAACTGGTAGCGTCTGACGGCTTTGTTGTGTTGTTGTAATGTCGCTGAGAATACATGCCTGCCCTCTTCGCCTGTAGCAACGAAGTAGAGACTGTTACCATCAGCCGGGTGTAATGCCGCACGAATAGACTCAATACTCGGTAAACAGATTGGTGTTGGCGGCAAACCATGACGGGTATAAGTATTGTATGGCGTATCCGTGCGAAGATCAGCGCGTCTCAGATTACCATCAAATTTATCGCCCATTCCGTAAATAACGGTAGGGTCTGTTTGCAGGCGCATCCCTTTTTTCAGGCGACGTACAAAGACGCCAGCAATTTCAGGGCGCTCTTCGGCAATACCTGTTTCTTTTTCAATAATCGATGCCATGATCAATGCTTCATAGGGCGATTCATACGGTAAGCCTTCATCACGTTCTTTCCACGCTTCAGCTAACGCAATCTGCATTTGGTCGTAAGCGCGTTGTAAAAAATCGACATCTTTCGTGCCGCTGGGGAAATGATAGGTTTCAGGCAAGAACCAGCCTTCTGCCTGTTTCTCTTCTCCACCCAGTGCTGTGATCAGGTCATCACTACTGACAGACTCAAGCGTATTAACCATTTTAGGGTGCTGATGCAGCGCCTTTAACAGTTCGCTCGCTGTCATACCCTCAACAATAGTAAAGGCATTCATCATGACCTTACCAGAGACCAGTATGTTCAAAAATTGCGGCAAGCTGGTGCCCGCTTCAATCTGGTATTCGCCGGCTTTGATTTTATGTGCCTGCTGCGTCAGTCGTCCGTAGACCTGCAAATAGACTGGTGGCAAGTCACTCAGTCCCTGCTGTTTCAAATCTTCACTGATAGCGCGAAGGTTACTGCCCGGTTCAACGATATAACTAAACGATGTATCGCTCTCAAGTGGCTGAGATAGAAAACGCTCGTATTGCAGCAAAACGTAGGTGCAAAGTGCAGCAAGCAGTAAGGCAGGAACCAAAATGGTAAATAACAGCGCTTTTTTCATATTACGAGTTGATCTGTGCCTTCAATAGCATTTGTAATTGCTCAGTCACGGGCCCATAGTGCCACTGCTTAGCCATCTCCGGCAACGACGTAACTGGCCAGATATGAATCACGCTATTCGTCAGAAAGACTTCATCTGCAGTAAGCAGGTCATTCAACACTATATCGCGTTCAATACAATCAACACCGTGTTGCATTGCCAGAACGACAAGCTGCTGACGCATAACGCCAGCAATACCATTATCAACAATCGCCGGTGTTATCAGTTGTGACTCATGCACAAGAAACAGGTTGCTCATTGTGCCTTCGATGAGGCGATCATTCACATCCAGCATCAACCCTTCACGAATACTGTCATCATCCCACTCACTACGAGCCAGAACCTGTTCAAGCCGGTTCAGATGTTTGATGCCTGATAAGGAAGGATTTATGCCCAGTCGTTGCTTGCAGAGTCTGACAGCGACGCCTTGCTGGCAAGAATCAGGATAGTCAGGGAAAGGGTGCGTAGAAATAATACGTAGCGGTTCGGCTTCAGCCGGAGCCTTATAGCCCCTGCCGCCACTACCCCGCGTCACCATAATTTTGATAACGCTGTCTTCAGCCGTCTGCGCGCACACTGCGGCTAGCTCAAGCTTGAGTGTGCCAAAATCGCTAAAAGGGATTCTGAGGCGCTCACAACCACGTTGCAGCCGGTCGAGATGCGCCTCCAGAAATTCGAGTTCACCCTGACGGAACGCCAGGGTTTCGAACACACCGTCACCATATTGCAGGCCACGATCTGTGACAGGGATTCTGTTATCCGGTTGTCCGTTTATCAGAATCACTGATGATTACTCAGGACGATTAGTCCAGCTTCTTGAAGATAACCGTACCGTTAGTACCACCAAAGCCAAATGAGTTGGACATGGCGATACTGATAGGCATCTGTCTGGCTGTATGCGGAACATAGTCCAGATCGCAGCCTTCGTCCGGGTTATCCAGATTGATAGTTGGTGGCGCGACTTGATCACGAATCGACAGTACACTGAACACGGCTTCCACACCACCGGCAGCACCTAACAGGTGACCAATCATCGATTTGGTAGAACTGACCGCGACGCTAGACGCAGCATCACCCATAGCGGCTTTGATAGCCATGGTTTCAGCAACGTCACCGGCTGGTGTCGATGTGCCGTGGGCATTGATGTAATCAATATCTTCGGCATTAATGCCGGCATCTTTCATCGCATTTTTCATGCAACGAGCAGCACCTTCACCACCTTGCGATGGCATGGTCATATGGTAGGCATCACTGCTCATACCTGAACCGACTAACTCAGCATAAATGGTTGCACCGCGTTTAACGGCATGCTCGTATTCTTCCAGAACAAGAACACCTGCTCCGTCACCCAATACAAAACCATCACGATCTTTGTCCCAAGGGCGGCTGGCCGCTACAGGATCATCGTTACGGGTAGACAACGCACGAGCAGCAGCAAAACCACCCAGACCAGTTTTAGAGGTTGCCATTTCTGCACCACCGGCAATCATGACATCTGCCTCGCCATACTGAATCATACGACCAGCAGCAGAAATACAGTGTGTGCCTGTAGAACAGGCTGTAACGATAGCGGTGTTAGGGCCTTTCATGCCGTACATGATCGACAAGTTGCCGGAGATCATATTGATGATATTGCTCGGCACGAAGAACGGTGAAATCTTGCGTGGACCGCCTTGCAGGTAACTGTCGTAGCCCGCTTCAATACCTGGCAGTCCACCAATACCTGAACCAATTGCGACACCGATGCGTTCAGCATTTTCGTCGGTCACTTGAAGACCCGAGTCTTCCATGGCTTCTTTCGCCGCGGCAATGCCGTAATGGATAAAGGTATCCATCTTTTTGGCATCTTTCTTAGGGATCACTGTGGTGACATCAAAGTCTTTAACACTGGCACCAAAACGTACACTGAAGTCACTGGTATCAAACAAAGTTAATGGCGCGACACCACTCTTACCGGCAACGATATTTTCCCAGCTTTCTTTTACTGACAAGCCAACTGGAGTGACGGCACCCAAGCCAGTTACCACAACGCGTCTTTTAGACATCAGGATTACCCCTTAAAACCTACAAGGACTATACACAACATAGCCGCCTAGCATGCTCACACACACTAGACGGCTATGATAAAGCGTTCAGCTATATTAAGACTGGTTAGCGTTAATATATGCAACCGCTTCTTTAACGGTAGTGATTTTCTCAGCTTCTTCGTCTGGGATTTCACATTCAAATGCTTCTTCCAGCGCCATAACCAGCTCTACAGTATCCAGAGAGTCAGCGCCCAGGTCGTCGATAAATGAAGCATCGGCGGTGACTTCGTCCGCATTGACACCCAATTGCTCAACAACAATTTCTTTTACGCGAGCTTCGATATCACTCATAACTAATGTTTCCTTTGGTGGTTAATACATCAAACAATGTGCAGGCATTTTATAGTGCCAGCACCACGGAGACAAGCTAAACGCTGTTTAACACTGCCCCGCTAAAACTAATTGGTATAGTTAACAGACTGTTAAAGCCTATTAACCCATATACATGCCGCCGTTCACATGCAGGGTTTCACCTGTCACATAACCGGCATTCGGGCTAGCAAGATAACTCACAGCTGCGGCAATTTCTTCTGGCTCACCCAGACGTTTTGCCGGGATTTGCTCTAACATCGCTGCTTTATGCGCTTCTGCCAAGCCGCTCGTCATATCGGTATCGATAAAACCAGGCGCTACACAGTTGACAGTAATACCGCGTGCACCGACTTCACGTGCCAGAGATTTACTAAATCCAATCACACCCGCTTTTGCGGCAGCATAGTTGGTTTGACCAGCATTACCCATCGCACCCACAACAGACGTAATGGTAATGATACGACCCCAGCGTGCTTTCGTCATCGCGCGCAGGCAACGCTTGCTCAGTTTGAAGATTGGCGTGAGGTTGGTTTCGATAATATCGTTCCATTCCTCATCTTTCATGCGCATCAGCAGATTATCGCGAGTGATACCGGCATTGTTGACGAGGATATCAGGCGCACCAAACTCTGACTCGATATCGGCAACAACACTGTCAATGGCCGCATCATCAGTCACGTTCAATACGATGCCTTTACCGCTGATCTTGGCTTCGGCCAGAAATTCACTGATTGTCGCTGCACCACTCTCAGATGTTGCAGTACCAATTACAGTAGCGCCCTGCTCACCCAAACTTAATGCGATGGCACGACCAATACCACGGGTGGCACCAGTCACTAATGCAACTTTACCTTCCAGGCTCATTATCCCTCTCCCAATGTTTGCTGCGCTTTTTCCAGTGTCGACAGGTCGAGTACCGGTAACGCATGTAATGATTTTTCAATTCGCTTGTTAAGACCTGCCAGTACTTTACCAGGACCGCTTTCAACCACAGCTTCAACACCTTGAGAAGCAAACCATTGAACGGTTTCTACCCAGCGCACCGGACTGTACAACTGCTGTGCGAGCAAAGATTTGAGTTCACTAACATCTTGAGCAGCGCTAACACTGGCATTGTGAATCACTGGCGAAGAAGGCATGCGAATAGTGATGCTATCGAGTGCTGCAGCAAGCTGTTCTGCAGCCGGTTTCATCAATGCACAATGCGAAGGCACACTGACCGGCAGTTGCAGCGCACGTTTGGCACCTTTTTCTGTTGCCAGTGCAATGGCTTGTTGTACTGCAGGGGTAGCACCTGCAATAACAACCTGACCGGGCGAATTGAAGTTTACCGCTTCAACTACACCATTAGATGCAGCCTGTGCACAGAGCTCACGAACAACATCGTCTTCAAGGCCCAAAATCGCAGCCATAGCACCTTCACCGGCAGGCACGGCCTGTTGCATAAACTGGCCACGTTTCTCAACCAGCTTCACAGCATCAGCAAAGTCGATTGCATCAGCAGCGACTAAGGCGGTGTACTCGCCCAGGCTATGCCCCGCAAAGAACTTAGGTTTAATCGTAGATTTAGCCTGCCAGACACGCCATACAGCAATACCGGCGGTTAGCATGGCCGGTTGAGTACGATCAGTCTGATTCAATTGTTCTTCAGGGCCTGATGAAACCAGCTCCCACAAATCGTAGCCAAGTGCATCAGATGCTTGTTTGAAAGTGTCACTAACAACGCTGAATTCGGTTGCAAGTTCAGCGAGCATGCCAACAGATTGGGAGCCTTGTCCCGGAAATACGAATGCTGATTTCATCAAAAATCCTCTGAATTATCAGTATTTAATTAAGGCTGAGCCCCAGGTGAATCCACCACCAAAAGCTTCGAATAAAAGTGTCTCGCCACGTTGAATCCGGCCATCACGAACAGCCGCATCAAGCGCAAGCGGAATGGATGCAGCGGACGTGTTACCGTGTTCATCAACGGTCACGACAACGTGGTCCATTGACATGTTCAGTTTACGTGCGGTCGCTGCAATGATGCGGATATTGGCCTGGTGTGGAATCAGCCAGTCTACATCCTCTTTGCTGATATTGTTGGCTTCGAGGGTTTCATCGGCAATGCTGCTCAGTGTCTTAACTGCAACTTTGAAGACTTCATTACCCTGCATATCCACATACGCAGCATCGTCCGTCGCTGAGGCTGAGCCCGGGCCCGTTGGCACATGCAGTAACTGGTTGAAACTACCATCAGAATGGATGTGAGTAGATAAAATACCCGGCTGTTCAGATGCCTGTAATACGACAGCGCCAGCACCATCACCAAACAAGACGCATGTGTTGCGGTCTGTCCAGTCGACGATACGAGAGAAGGTTTCAGCACCAATAACCAGCACGTTTTTATTACTGCCAGATTTGATGAACTTGTCAGCAACCGTCAGTGCATAGACGAAACCTGTACACACAGCCTGAACATCAAAGGCTGGACAACCACTTAAGCCTAGTTTTTCCTGTAATAAGGAGGCCGTGCTAGGGAAAATACGTGTTGGTGTCGTCGTCGCAACGATAATCAGATCGATATCACTGTTCTTAAGTCCAGCAGCGTCAATCGCATTAATAGCAGCCTGATAGGCCAGATCCGTCGTGGTTTCGTCATCAGCAGCGATATGACGTTTTTTGATACCGGTGCGCTCTGTAATCCACTGATCAGTGGTTTCCACCATCTTTTCAAGATCGTGGTTAGTCAGTACCTTCTCAGGCAGATAACTGCCGGTACCGGCAATACGTGAATAAATCACAGAACCTGCCCTTCCAGTAGCACCTCAAGGTGTTTACTGATGTTTTTCGGTACGTCTTTTTTAGCTTCAACAATAGCGATATCAATGGCGTTGGCAAAGGCAAACGCATCAGCACCACCGTGACTTTTGATCACGATGCCCTGTAAACCAATCAGGTTAGCACCGTTATACGCACGAGGATCCAGCTCACGACGGAAATGCTTCAGTACCGGTGAAGCAATCAGGCCCGCCAGCTTGGTCAACCAGTTGCGGCTGAAAGACGTACGCAAGTAATGACGAATCATATGCGCAACACCTTCACTGGCTTTGAGTGCGACATTGCCGACAAAGCCATCACATACCAGTACATCGACTTCGCCGTGGTACAGACCGTCGCCTTCAACGAAGCCCTTGTAATTCAGATCGGTTTGTTCCAGCAGTCGTGACGCTTCTTTAACGCGCTCATTACCTTTGATTTCTTCTGAACCGATGTTCAGCAGACCAACCGTAGGGTTTGGTTTACCGTCGACGAGTTCAGCCAACACCGAACCCATGACAGCAAATTGCACCAGGTGTGCAGCACTGGAATCAACGTTCGCACCTAAGTCTAATACATAGGTGTGACCGGTCATGGTCGGTAATGAGGAAACGATTGCGGGACGCTCAATACCCGGCAGGGTTTTGAGAACGAATCGTGCGGTTGCCATCAAAGCGCCCGTATTACCAGCGCTGACGCACGCAGAAGCCACACCTTCTTTGACAAGATTGATGGCTACACGCATAGAGGAATCTTTTTTTCCTCTCAACGCTGTTGAAGGCAATTCATCCATTTCCACTTTTTGTGATGCATGGTGAACTTGCAGTCTGGGATCGTCTGCTACCTTGTGTTGTTGCAGGTGATAATCCAGCGTGTCTTTATCTCCAACAAGGACAAAGTGCACTTCAGGATGTTTTTTTAGCGCTGATAAGGCAGCGGGGATCACGACATCAGGTCCGTGATCCCCGCCCATCGCATCAATAGATATCGTCAGGCTCAATGTTGAACTAAGCCTTATTCACTCTTGTCAGCAACAACTTTACGGCCACGGTAGTAACCGTCGGCAGAAACGTGGTGACGGCGGTGCAGTTCACCAGAGGTTGAGTCGACTGACAGAGTTGAACCAGTCAGTGCATCGTGTGAACGACGCATACCACGACGTGAAGGACTCTTTTTGTTTTGTTGAACAGCCATTTGTAAAGCTCCTAACCCTAATAAAAATCTAAATCATTTTTTTGATTTTAATGCAGACAATACTGCGAATGGAGATGCGGGTTTATCGCCCTTCTCCTCGTTTTCTTTATCCCCTGCAAACCATGCCTCTTCGGGCAAACAGTCATAATCATGCTTTGGCACCAAGGGCAATGCCAGAATCAATTCATCTTCAACGACAGTCGCTGGGTCTGGCAGCTCACCGTCTTCAATAATCCACGGTTCATATTGCTCCGCGAGACCTTCAACCAACTTCTCATGTCTTACCAATCCAAGCATCGTGTCGATTTCTACAGGCACTGTCAGTTCCTGCATACAACGCTCACAGGTTAATGACAACGTGGTGGCAAAATGACCATGCATATACGGTGTTCCCGTACCATCGATATCAAACTTCATCGATACTGTCACTTGCCCCTCTGTGTGGTGCAGAGACTCAGCTAAGCGTGTCATTTTATCCAGCGCCAGTTCACCTTCCAGTTCACGGCCTGTATTGGCAAAACGAAACGGATCAATTTCTTTAGGTAATTGCTGGCGCATAATCGACGGGATTATATAAGAATTCTTAGTAAACAGCAAAAGGCATCAAGTCAATCGCTTTCAGCCGTCAAGCGTTATTGTGCAACTCAATGACGGCATTACCCTTTTCTTTTGACTGTTTGTTGACATCGTTACGCAGCGCATCAATGTAATACAGATAATTTTCATCGATATCACCCGTGATGTATTCACCATCAAAACAGGATGTATCAAAACGCTCGACGTTACTTTTCTTTTTAATAGCTGCAACCAGATCTGTCAGCTCTTGGTAGATCAACCAGTCAACACCCAACTCCTCGGCGATTTGTTCGATGTTACGGTCATTGGCAACAAACTCATGCGCAGAAGGCATATCAATACCGTAAACATTCGGGAATCGGACCGGCGGTGCTGCAGAGGCAAGATAGACTTTCTTAGCACCCGCATCGCGGGCCATCTGTACGATTTGTTGCGAGGTCGTGCCACGCACAATCGAGTCATCGACCAACAGAACATTCTTGCCCTGGAATTCAAGATCAATCGCGTTTAGCTTCTGGCGAACTGACTTCTTCCGTAAGGTCTGCCCCGGCATAATAAAGGTACGACCGATATAACGGTTTTTGATGAAACCTTCGCGATAGACAACGCCCAGATCATAGGACAATTGAAGCGCAGCACTCCGACTGGTGTCAGGAATCGGGATAACGACATCGATATCATGGTCAGGAAAATCACGCTTAATCTTTTCAGCCAGCATGGTGCCCATACGCATACGGCTCTTATGGACGGAAATGCCATCCATCATTGAGTCAGGACGAGCGAAGTACACATATTCGAAAATACACGGTGACTTAACTGGATTCTCTGCACATTGCTGCGCATAGAAGTTACCGTCGTTGTCAATAAAGACACATTCACCGGGCTCAACATCACGAACCAGTTCGAAGTCGAGAATGTCCACTGCGACACTCTCCGAAGCCACCATGTATTCTGTACCTTTGTCTGTATCACGCTTACCGATCACAACCGGGCGAATACCATAAGGGTCACGGAAAGCAATCACGCCCACACCTGCAATCATAGCCACTGCAGCATAGGCACCACGACAACGACGATGCACTTGTTTAACCGCATTGAAAATATCTTGTGGTTGAGGCTTGAGTTGACTGCTATTTTGCAGTTCATGGGCAAGGATATTCAGTAAAACTTCGGAATCAGAGCCTGTATTCAGGTGACGACGGTCAGTCTGGAATAACTCTTCTTTAAGGACCTTCGTGTTGGTCAGGTTACCGTTATGAGCGAGAGCAATACCAAACGGTGAGTTCACATAAAATGGTTGTGATTCAGCGGAGCTCGAACCGCCAGCGGTCGGGTAACGGATGTGTCCAATACCCATCTGCCCTTTCAACCGCAGCATATGGCGAGTATGAAAGACATCTTTGACCAGACCGTTATCTTTTCTAAGAAAGAACTTACCATCCTGGTCACAGGTCATGATGCCAGCGGCATCCTGTCCGCGATGCTGCAACACGGTCAACCCGTCATACAAGGCCTGGTTGACCTCAGAGTGACCCACAATACCAATAATTCCGCACATAAATTGCCCTGTCAGGAAGTTAGTTGTAATTGATGTGTTGTGCAATCTCAGACGGAAGCATGTCCCGTACCCAGAGTGCCAGATTCACAAAATGATCGATTAGCAATGAATTCTGCCACCAACTGTCTGACGGCATTGGTGTAGCACCTGCAGCCAGAATCAGAATAGTAACAATCGCTAAACCGCGTAATAAGCCGAACACGACGCCCAGCGCGCGATCTGTTCCTGTCAGCCCCGTTTTTTCAACGACCTGACAGATTAAATGATTAACCAATGCACCCAGAATTAATGTGACAGCAAATAAGGTGAAAAATGCCAGAAACAACCGAATTGAAGGTGTCGAAATATACTTTGCCAGCAGGGTTGAAAAGTGGGAGTGGAACATCATGGCAACCCAAAATGCCAGAATCCAGCTGATCAGCGAGAGTACTTCTTTCATGAAGCCCCGGACGATACTGATACCGGCCGAGATCACGATTATCCCGATAATCAGATAATCAACCCAAACCATAAGAACCCCGCAATACCCTGCGATCTAAACCGCAAATTTTAACAGACTTGGGGGTTACAAACCCAGACTTTTTACAGATATATTGCACTGATTGTTAGGTTAGGGCTGATAAGTCAGAATTTGTGTTGTAACCCGAAGTGCTTTATCAATCTCCCCGCTCGCCCGCTCAAGATAACGGCGATCCGACGTCGGTTTCAGCCTGACCCGGTAGTATTGTTTACCCGAGGTCACTGCCGTTTCAATCATCGGGCTATAACCAAGATTTTTGACCTGACTCACTAAAGCATCTGCTTTACTTCGATCAGTAAAACTGGCCACTTGCAGTACCCACTGCGGTTGGTTTGGTTCTGCTTGTGGAGCTGGAGCTGGAGCTGGAGCTGGAGCTGGAGCTGGAGCTGGAGCTGGAGCTGGAGCTGGAGCTGGAGCTGGAGCTGGAGCTGGAGCTGGA
>JASBUF010000051.1 GCA_030148085.1 Methylophaga sp.
TATAAAAGAGGCACTTGAGAAGGTGAATCCAACGTTTAGCCTTGCTGACTGGCTACATCAAACAACCAGTGATGGTTTAGTTACTGGATTTTATTAGGAGAAAATACGATGACTTATTTCAATTTACGCATACCTTACGCAGAACCCCTTTCTCAGGCACGCTTACTCCTGGAGTCAATGTCACTCCTCGGTGCCAGGGTCTATCTCTTTTGGGTGTTTTTTTTCGCGGGATTCAACAAACTCAAAGACTGGGAGTCTACTCTACTCCTCTTTGAGTACGAGTATATGGTGCCGTTTTTGAGGCACGATATTGCTGCCTATCTGGGAACAGCTACAGAGGTGTTGCTGCCTGCTCTGTTATTGCTTGGTCTACTCACTCCACTGGCTGCCATTGGTTTGTTTGTATTCAATATTGTAGCGGTTGTAAGTCTGGCTGAAATGGCCCCAGCCGCATTCTTGCTTCACGTTATTTGGGGTGGCCTTATTTTTAGTTTAATTGTTTGGGGACCGGGCAAAGTTTCTGTCGACAGCTTTGTTTTCAATGCCAGTAAAACTGGCCAAGAGAGCTGACTGGCTGGGGAAATAATTGTTCTTTTACAAAACCCATTGACAGTGAAATGGCAATATATAACGATAAACCCATGAAAACCCAAGTTAAGCACTCAATGCTACGAATTATCATCATTCCATAGGAATGGTGGGAGAAATTGTGCTTAGCGTTTATTAAACCCACCCTGAGAGGTGGGTTTTTTGTTTCTGCCTTTTGGAAAACGGTGTATCCGGAGAGGCAGCGTGAACAAAATTGCAGTTTTTTGGAAAGCCTGGTAGTGGGAAATCCACCAAGAAGTCGTTATACATTATTCGTTCTGTTTCTGAGCTAAATCACTTTGTGGAACGAGATATTAAGAAGATTGAAGTCACAAGATAGAAAAAAGTTAGTTCAGGACGAATGGATAAATCATAACTACGTTCAGACATCCGGCACCGTGCATCTCCTCCTATCATTTAATCACTGCATTAAGCAGTGCAATTAAATAGAGGAATTTATTATGCACACGTATCAAAAATTAAATTATGTTGCTCTGACAATCTTACTGGGTGCTTCGGCATCAGCATCGGCGAAGTCATTTCCACAAGACTACCTGAACACAAATCAGAGTCTTGAAACTGTTCAATCTGTCGTAGCTGAGAGCAACAAAGCTTCAAGCGTCGCCAAGAAGTCACACTCGTCGCCGCACCACATTCATGAACTGAGCGTATACGGCAAAAAATCAGATACTGTAGAAATCAAAGGAAAGACGATTGAGATGACCGATGCAAAATCGACATCAAACTTTCATTTGTTTGAGCAGTATTTATAAGCTAGTAATAGCCCACTGAGGTCTTTCCTCAGTGGGCTATATTTTTTAGTTTAATGATGTCTGTGATCTTAGGTGATCGACCATCCAATCAATCAAGGTTTTCGTCCTGGCCGAAGAGTAACGCCCTTCCCTGTGAACGATATGTACAGGCACAGGCTTGTGTTCATACTCACTGAGTATGATTTTTAATGATCCACGCTCCAGGCTATCTGCAACCTGGTATGAGAGTAATCGTGTAATTCCCATATCAGCTAACACGGCCATTTCTGCGGAAAAGTTATCACTGACAGTCAAAAAGGGATCAACCCTGACACTAGTTGTTTTAGCACCATCCAAAAACTTCAATTCATTAGTTGGACTCAGCCCTCTGGCCAGTATGATTTTGTGCTCTGACAGATCCTCGGGTCTTTTGGGGACGCCATACTCCTTGAGGTAGTTAGTTGAAGCACAAAATACCCGCCTGACCGCGCCGACTTTAATCGCTTTGTAGGTTGAGTCCTGTAATTCGCCAATTCTCACCGCAACATCAATGCCCTCCTCCAGCATGTTCACTACCCTATCCACAAAAAGGGCATCTACCTGCATTTCTGGATAGTGCTTCAGGTAATCGATAATGCCGTCCATGACGTAGAGTCGGCCAAATAATACTGAGGCTGTGATTTTGACAAGCCCACGAGGTACGGCGTTTTTTCCTCTTACGGCATCTTCCGCCTCTTCTGACAACGCGACGATGTGTTTGGCATCCTTGTAGTAGCGTTGCCCTGCTTCGGTAATTTGAAGGTGCCTGGTTGTGCGTTGGAGCAGTTTTACTCCTATACGAGTTTCCAACTCAGAAATAGCCCGGCTCACCGCTGGAGGGCTGAGCCTTAGTTTACGTGCTGCACTAGCGAAACCCTCATTTTCAACTACGGCAACGTATACGGCCATCAAGTGTAATCGGTCCATTGATTATTCCATTTATAGAAATAGTTTATTAGCCATTTATCGTATTATTTTATTATTGATAATACTCAATAATGTTCTCACTGGATACTTAATGCCAGTTTCTAATCACAGGAGAACAAGACATGAGCAGAATCTTAACCGTAACAGACGATGTTGCTAACAACGAACAGGCCGAACTGTTTGCAGCTATCAAATCAAACTTGGGTATTGTGCCCAACTTCCTCAGAGTTTTTGCAAACTCGCCAGATGCGCTAAAGGCATTTCTGGGCTTTCACCATATTGCTGGTAATGGCTCACTGGATGCTGCCACTCGTGAGCGAATTGCATTAACACTGGCTCAGCGAAATGAATGTGCGTACTGCTTGTCAGCACACACGGCGATTGGTCGTAAGACTGGCCTCAATACAGATGAAATCAACAGTAACCGTAATGGTGACAGCCAGGATGCAAAGGCAGCCGTTGCTGTTAAATTTGCACGATCGCTGGTTGAACATCTTGGTGATGTGACGACAGCAGAGGTTCAAGAGTTGCGTGATGCTGGTTTCAGTGATGCTGATATTGTGGAAATCATTACTCACACTGGGATCAATCTACTCACCAATATTCTGAGCAAAGCCAGTCGTGTAGAGATTGACTTTCCTAGAGTTGAATTGAATCAGGCTGCATAAAACGACAAAATGCCCGGCTACCCGTCGGGCATTCCTCTTGAGGATAAAACTATGGCCAGAGCATTTGCAAAAATCGGCTTCACACCGAATGTAAAACAAATACAGACGGAAATGGGAAGTAGAAACAGCTACCAGTCACTTGAGCATGGAGAGATAGTGCCATCACTGATTGATGATAAGGCCAAACAGTTTATTGAACAGCGAGATAGTTTTTACATGGCTACAACAAATGAAGACGGCTGGCCATATATACAGCACCGTGGTGGACCTAAAGGCTTTCTCAAAGTATTAGGTAACAATATGCTCGGTTTTGCTGATTTCAGTGGCAATCGTCAATATCTCACTGTCGGCAACTTGCTAGGTAATGACAGGGTTTGCCTATTTTTAATGAGTTATGGCGAGCGTCGAAGACTCAAAATTTGGGGTCGGGTGAAAGTCATCAAAGAAGAGGATGATCCTGCACAAATTGCACGACTTGAAGTATCTGACTTTCGTGCCCCCGTTGAGCGAGGTATGGTCATCACTATAGAAGCTATGGACTGGAACTGCTCTAAATACATCACGCCTCGTTATACTCGAGATGAATTAGACAAGCAGCTTGCAGAATTTAAAAAAGCAGAGCAGCACTCTGAGTCTATGGCATACCAAAATGCTGAGACTCATAAGTCATCTAAAAATACCGAAAATATATTCGCGAGAGATTAACCCTCATGATCTTATATAACATCGCTTTATCAGGTAACTGCCATAAAGTCCGACTAATGTTGAGTTTTTTGGGCATTGAGTTTGAGATACATGATCTGGATTTAGGTACCTCCGAGCAATCCAGTGATGCTTATTTAAAGCTTAACCCCTTTGGACAAGCGCCTGTCCTTGATGACAATGGCACGGTAATCAGAGACAGTCAGGCGATACTGGTTTATCTGGCAACGAAATTCGGTGACAAAAAATGGTGGCCTGAGTCATCTGATGAGTTAGCTGAAATCATCTCGTGGTTATCCACGGCAGCCAATGAAATTCAAAACGGACCTGCACGGCTTCGGGTGCATTATAAATTCGGCCGTCCAATAGATTTCAAACAGGCCACAGATATCAGTAATAAAGTCCTCAGAATTATAGATACACACCTTTCACAGCGAATATGGCTGGTAGGCAATAAACCCACTATCGCTGACATAGCTATATATCCCTACCTTGCTCTTGCTCACGAAGGTCATCTTGATATCAGCTCGTATGAACATATTCAGACCTGGAAGACAAGGTTTGAATCCCTACCTAATTACCTCGCGATGCCTGGATTTTCTGAATAACACTAAATGGAGTAAACAATGACAACCGAAACTAAACCACCTCTTCCCCCTTTCAATGAAGCCTCAGCGACTCAGAAGGTCAGACTCGCTGAGGATGCATGGAATAGTCGCGACCCTGAGCGTGTATCGCAAGTATATACAGAGGACACGACCTGGCGAAATCGAGCAGAATTTCCCAGGGGCCGTGAGGAAGTTAAAGCCTTCCTGAAGAGTAAATGGACTAGAGAGCTTGATTATCGATTAATCAAAGAACTATGGGCTTTTGAACAGAACCGCATAGCAGTTCGTTTTGCTTATGAATGGCATGATGATAGCGGTAACTGGTATCGCTCTTATGGTAATGAAAACTGGGAATTTAATGTGGATGGTCTTATGCAGCGACGTTTTGCCTGTATTAATGACTTACCTATCAAGGAGTCAGAACGCTTATTTCACTGGCCTCTTGGAAGAAGACCGGATCATCACCCAAGTCTAAGCGATTTAAACCTGTAAGTGATTAGCCGAACTCTGGAAAAGGACTTCCAGGGCCTAAGTCTGTGATTTAGAGAAGATCGACTTCACATCTGCTGATGAATGCTGACCAGGTTTCATTAGGCTCCCAATCAGGAAAAAGATAACTCTCTGCTTCTTCTTTCGTTTTATTATTAGTGAGGCGGTTGTACAGGTACAGAAAGGCAGATGCTCTATAGTTCAGAGCACAATGAACCCATACTTTCTCTCCTGAAAAGGCATCCATAGCTCTTGAAAATGCCATCAAATGTGACAACTCCGGTGAATCAAATGGCACAGGGATATGAATGTAGTTCATTCCCATAGAAGAAACCAGATAGCCTTCATCTTCTAGAGCACTTTTGGAATCAGGCATGGATAAGTTTATGACTACTTGGAAACCTTGTTTTGCTATGAGCTTGAAGTCTTCTCTAAGCGGCTGTCCAGAGCTTGATAGCCTTGGTGATATTTCTAGATAGTTTTTGACTTTCATATCATCAGCACCAGAAGTCTGTAACAAAAATAAAACTACCACAACCTACTTAACTTAAGTGTACGTTTCATAGTTGTATACCCAAAGTACTACAACAATACGAATGCTTGTAAAGTGATGACACCTGTCTATCTTGATCGTATTTTCAGGTTGCTTGGCGAAACTAACATGAAACTAATAAAAGACCTGAGAAGGAAATAACTGTGAACTTGGCACGTCTTAGTCTGTTAACAAGCTTGGCAATGCTAGCGTTCGCCAGCAACTCCTTATTGTGTCGCCTAGCGCTTCATGAAACAAATATTGATGCAGCGAGCTTTACTTCGCTACGTCTAATCAGTGGTGCACTCGTTTTATGGCTACTGTTGTCACTGCGAGGTTACTCAGGAAATCACCAAGGCAACTGGCTTTCTGCCCTAGCCCTTTTTGCCTATGCTGCACTGTTCTCATACGCCTATTTGGATCTGGCTGCTGGCACCGGTGCACTGATTCTGTTTGGTGCGGTTCAGGTATCAATGATTGGATATGGCGTCTGCAAAGGGGAACAACTCTCCTTTATACAGTGGATAGGATTAGGGGTGGCATTAACAGGTCTGATCGGACTCGTATTACCCGGCATCACAGCACCGCCATTGCTGGCAGCCATAATGATGGCTGGGGCAGGGATTGCCTGGGGTGTCTATTCCATTCGCGGTATGAGGAAAGCCAATCCTGCACTAGCCAGCCTTGGCAACTTCCTAATGACAATACCCTTATCGCTGGCCTTGGCTCTTTTGGCAGCCATAAGTCATGGACTAAATTTAGACCCAGCCGGGATTGGGCTCGCTTTGGCCTCTGGCAGTCTGGCATCAGCTGTTGGCTATCTGATCTGGTATTCGGTTTTGCCAGAATTAACTACGATGAACGCGGCGACGATTCAGCTCAGCGTACCGGTAATCACAGCCATCGGCGGGGTTCTACTGCTCTCCGAACCGTTGAGTCTACGTCTGGTGCTGGCCTCAATGGCCATTCTAGGAGGCATCGCCGTTGTTATTCGACAGCGAAACTCTTGTGAAATGCACTGAAGAGGTAGCAGGCTTCACAACCGACATCAAAGCTGGCGAGTGCAACAAATGGGAGCAATGTTCAATGTGCTTATTCTGGCGGGTATTCATCATATTGCAACACACCATCAGGAATGACTTCCCAACTGGCTTTGGAGCCAACAAAAATGTGGCGACCAATTTCAATTTCTGGGTCATCGTTTAGACAGCCCAAAGTAACACCGTGAACTTCATTTTGATGAATACCACATAAAGTTGACCCACACAGGCTACAAAACTGAAACCCATACCCATGCTCGCCTATATATGTCGAGAGATGTTCAATGCCACTGAGCCATTTAAATTCTGAGGGATTTACTAATGCATAGGCGGAGGCTTGAGAACTAAAAGCTTTTCTACAGCGAGAACAGTGGCATGATCTAGCGTCTCGCACTACCCCATTTATCTCGTACTTAACTTTACCGCAAAAACATTCGCCCGTTAGTTTCACATAATTCTCCATGATATTTGACGTTTTAGTGAGAGGCAGCCGAAGCGAAACGTAGGTTATCCCGCGGAGGCCGCGCTTTTGGCGGCCGGCGTGAACTTCAACAACATGCTTGGCCCAAGCTAACCTTGCTCATAGTACACCTAGCGCTACAAGGCTGGCTTTACCGAGCTCAACACGTTTATTTGCATCAGATGGTTTCTTAATATCGAGATTTAAGGCAAAAGAATAAATGTGATCATCTTTAACTACCCAGCCAACCCACCAACCGACACCAGTTTCTGGCGCATTCTCCCAACCTGTTTTCCCGTATATTTGCCAATTGTCTCCTTGTTCTAGATGCACAATCTCTCGGACACTCTTTTGAATATCATCAGATATCGGGAGCGTTCCCTGAGCCAGACTAGCTAAAAAAACAGCTTGCTCTTCCGCGCTAATTTTAAGCGGACCCTCCAGCCAGAATGTATCAACCGACGTGCCAATATGTTCATTACCGTAGCCAATGTTAGTGACATATTCTTGCATTCGCTCTAAGCCAACACGACGTGCCAACTCCTGATAAATTGGCACATTGGAAATGGCAATCGCCTCACGCAGCCCCATATCTTTTTCCCAGACATCAAAGGGCTGATCCTGCCCGCCATAGGGGATAACATCATCAACACTCTGCACTGCTTCTGCGGAGAGACCAATCAGACTGTTTGGGATTTTGAACGTAGACGCAGGTACAAAGCGTAATTTGGCTCTTTTCTGTTCATGGCCTATAAAGTTTCCAGAGCTGGCGTCATAAAGCACGAATGTTCCTGTTACACCCGCATTGTTAAATAACCCAGTAACTTCAGGGCTTTCTTCCCAATTTGAGGCAAAGCATTGCACAGTAAAGACAGTGATCAGAATTGTTAGAAATGATCTCATCGTTCTATTTTCCCCTTAAGACTGGCCCTATTTGATGACATAGTTTTTTTTAGAGACCGTGAGCTTAGGTTATGCTAAAAGTCTATTCACTTGTATACAACGTAAAAGCATAGAGACAAAAACAAAATGTTGTCTGAATTAGAGACGAATAATTTTCGAGACCCAGAGCCCGTTCCTGTATTACTTTGGAAGGCGAACCTGGATAAATCATTTTTTGGATTTAATCAGGGCTGGCTTGATTTTACAGGGCGGACTTTAGAACAAGAAACGGGGCTTGGTTGGCTAGATAACGTCCATCCAGATGACGCAGAAAAATTCATGCGTATTTTCACGCAAAACTTCGATAACCGTCGTCCATTCAGTGTTGAGTACAGGTTAAAAAGGCATGATCAAAAATATAGATGGGTAGTCAACAATGGTGTGCCGATTATAAATGAGACAGGTTTGTTCAGTGGGTATCTTGGTTCCTGCATAGATATTACTACTCAGAAACAAAATGAAGAAAAGTTAAAAAAAGACAAAAAAGTTCTTCAGATATTAGCAAAAACAAGCGCTAGCGAAGAAGGCAGTATCTTTGAGTTGATAGTAGAGCAACTTGCTACCTCTCAGAGCGCCTCATATGCCCTAATTGCTATCATAGCTCCAGATGACAAGAACAAAATCCGTACGATTGCTGTCTGGGGAAATGGCACTTTACTTGATAACTTCACATATTCATTAAAGGGCACACCTTGTGACAAAGTGTTGGGGACGGATGCTTGCTTTTATCCTGAATCTGTACAACACCTCTTCCCCGAAGACACGCTATTAGCAGAGATGGATGCAGAGAGCTACATAGGTGTTCCCCTTAGGTGTTCCAAAGGTACCTCTGTGGGTATTTTGGCGATATTGGATACAAAGCCACTTGAAAAAGAAGAACATTATTTAGAGCTTCTTAACACCCTAGCAACCAGAGTTAGCATTGAACTTGAGCGAGTCAAGGTAGAAGACAAATTAAAAATTTCAGCTCAGTTATTCTCACAGACAAAAGAAGGCATACTCATAACTGATACTAACAGCAGAGTTATTGATGTAAACCCTGCTTTCAGCGAGATAACTGGCTACAGCCGAGAAGATGTATTGGGAAAAAATCCACGAATTTTAAGTTCTGGCAGACAATCACCTACTTTTTATGAGTCTATGTGGGTATCCATTAATGAAAGGGGCTATTGGCAAGGTGAAGTCTGGAACAGAAAAAAGGACGGCGAGCTCTATGCTGAAAATCTGAGTATCTCAGTGCTTAAAAACGAACGGGGAGAAAATACTCACTACGTAGGGATATTTTCTGATATTACTCAGAGCAAACAGCAACAAGAAAAGCTTCGCTTAATAGCTCATTACGACGTTCTCACTGGCTTGCCGAACCGTTCTTTATTAGTTGATCGCTTCAATCAGGCAATTGTTCATGCAAAGCGGGTCAAAAATCTTATGGCTATCTGCTTTCTGGACTTAGATAACTTCAAGCCAGTGAACGATAACTATGGACACGAAACGGGTGACAAACTCTTGATTGAGGTCGCTAATCGTATAACCAAAGAAATTCGTGAAGAAGATACCGTTTCAAGATATGGCGGAGACGAATTCGCATTAATATTAAGAGACATTAACGATCTTAAATCCTGTCAGAACACTCTTTCTCGTATTCTGAAATCCCTAAATGAAACTTTTTTCATATCTAATAATGCAATTTACATCTCAGCATCAATTGGCGTAGCGCTCTACCCAGAAAATGATGATGACATCGATACCTTGATGCGGCACGCTGATCAAGCAATGTATATAGCTAAGATGTCTGGGAAAAATCAATTTCATTTCTTCAGTCCCTCTGATAGTAAGCAACAAAAGAAGAGGCAGAAACAACTTGAAAGCATCAAGAAAGCTCTCCGCAATCATGAGTTTCAACTGTTTTATCAACCTAAAGTTAATATACGTACAGGTGAGGTGTTTGGTGCTGAAGCACTCATAAGGTGGATTGATCCCGAAAAAGGCATCATTCCGCCCTTAGAATTTTTACCACTTCTTCAGGCGACTGACCTAGAGATAGAGATCGGCCAGTGGGTGATCAATCAGGCGCTTGCCCAACTGTCAGACTGGAACCAACAAGGCATTCATCTTGAGCTGAGCGTTAATGTCTCTTCATATCATTTATTGTCTGAAGATTTTTTGTTGTCTCTCGAAAATGAGCTGGCTCTTTATCCAGATATTGCTTCCCACAACTTACAGTTAGAGATATTAGAAAGCAGCGCGTTGAGTGATCTCAACAAAATCAGTGAAGTTATTGAAACCTGTCAGAAAAAACTCAATGTCAGAATCGCATTAGATGACTTTGGAACAGGTTATTCCTCATTAGCACACTTACGAACCTTAAATGCACATACAATTAAAATCGATCGGTCTTTTGTCGCTGACATACTTAATGATGCTAGTGATCATGTCATTATCGACGGTGTAATTAGTCTTGCAGAAGCATTCAACAATGAGATCATCGCAGAAGGCGTTGAAAACACAGAGCAAGGCCTAATGCTTTTAGCGATGGGGTGTGATCGAGTACAAGGTTACGCTATCGCAAGACCAATGCCGACTGACAAGTTTGTTGAATGGCTTGGAAATTATAAACCTAACCTCGTATGGCTCAATAACTGCAAAGAAAAGAGCTCCCCTCTACAAAATAAACTAAAGCAAATAAGACTAGCTATAGAACAATGGAATAATGAGGTTATAAACAACTTCCATATATTTGCCGCTGCAGATAAGAGTCCATTATGCCTCAATCATGAAAAATGTCTCTGTGGCTCATTGATAGATAGAGCTTTTAGGGATCAGCATTTTCTGGATGACTCTGTATCAGAACTGTACAGGCAACACCAGGAGTTGCACTTGATAACACAAAATATTCATGCTCTCCAAAGTCAACGCAGCCGACAAAACATAAGTCCTGAACTTACTCGATTGGAAAAAACTTATGACAATATATCAAAAATCCTAAATCAGCTCGAAACTCTATAATACTTGGCTTCTACTCTTGTCGATTATGGTGTCTTTGATAAAACGCCAATATGTTCAGCACCTTTATGGAGACAGGTGAGCAAATCTCAATGAAGTGGCAAAAAATGCTCCCATTCCAAGTGAACAACAAGCTCGAATCTCATGCTAACTGGCCAGAACTCTGTAACACATTGATTTCTAGACATCTGAATCTCATCCATATTGTCATTGCACGACCCGTGCAATGACAAACTCAGTGAGATTTTTGGCCAGACAAATGAGATTTGGTGAGTGTCTGTCATTCCCATCAACTGTTATTCAGAATTTAAAATCTGTATGGTCTTTTAGGGTCAACATGAACAGAAATCAAAATTCCGAACGTGCACCTGCTTGCTCTTTTTGACATTGATTCAACTCAAGAAGTTATAAACAATTGCTTCACAATTATTTAATCAATCAGTAGATAATGAAGTTAGATTGTGTAGATATTTTTTTGAAGGATCTACGATGGCTGCAAAAAATTCAAAATGGTTGAATTTGCATGGTTTTCTGACGCTTGTCTTGGTTGCACTTGCTTTATATGCCCTGTTTGTCGAGCATGCAGAGCATATCTTGCCATTTGTACCTTATTTGGTGCTTCTGCTGTGTCCGCTCATGCATGTATTCATGCACAAGGGACACCATCATCATTCTGATAACGATCAGGACTAAATTTCCATTGCAGGCCCAGTTAATTAACCCTGCTTATGATTATCATCAGTTGCAGTGGTCTTATCGTTAAGGATTAGTATGACTCTATTCACTACTATGGTGTTTTACGCGGTCTATATATAAGTAGATATATTGCTGGTATAACCAGCATCGATAGCAGCGGCGCTGTTATCATGCCGCCTACCATAGGTGCTGCAATACGCTGCATTACCTCGCTTCCCGCCCCACTCCCGAACATGATGGGTAGTAGACCAGCAAGAATGACTGCGGCTGTCATAGCCTTGGGCCGAACTCGTAATACTGCACCTTCCCGAATAGAATCAAGTAGATCGGCTTCTGTATCAGCTGCATTTTCAAGTCGTTTTTGCCATGCCTGCTTCAGATACAACAGCATGATTACACCAAACTCAGCTGCTACGCCTGCTAGGGCGACAAAACCAACCATACTTGCTACTGATAAGTTATGTCCAAGCAGGTATAACAGCCAAATACCGCCGGTTAGAGAAAATGGCAGTGTCAGCATTAACAGAAGTGCTTCAGAAAAACGGTTAAAAGTGAGATAGAGAAGAATAAAAATGATCAATAACGTGAATGGGACAACTATTTTCAGTTTTTCACTAGCACGCTCAAGGTATTCAAACTGTCCAGACCAAGCAATTGAATAGCCTGTTGGAAGTTCGACATCACTGGCAACGACTTGCTGCATCTCGGCAACAGCGGATCCTAGATCGCGATCCCGAATATCGACATACACAAACCCAGCTAAACGTGCGTTCTCGCTTCGTAGCATTGGGGGGCCATCACTGATGCCAATATTTGCAAGATCGGACAATAAAAGTTGCTGACCATCAATCGTGACTATCGGTAATGTCCGTAGTGCCTCCAGAGAATCTCTTATCTCTCTCGGGTACCGGACATTTATCGGAAAGCGCTCAAGCCCTTCGACTGTTTCATCAATATTCATACCACCTATTGCCGAGCTGACTATCATCTGCACGTCATTTATATTCAGACCGTAACGTGCAGCTGCGCCACGTTTAATATCAATATCCACATAACGACCATCGGTAAGGCGTTCTGCAAAAGCACTCGTGACGCCTGGGACCTCCTTCAATACTTTTTCAATTTGTCCGGCGATGCCTTCAATAACTTTCAGGTCTTCACCCAGCACTTTTATTCCTACCGGGCTTTTAATACCAGTTGCAAGCATATCCAGACGATTACGTATTGGAGGTACCCAGATGTTTGTTAAGCCGGGTACGTTTACTGTTTTATCTAACTCGGCTATTAACTTTTCCTGGGTCATTCCGGCACGCCATTGATCCTGAGGCTTGAACTGAATAGCAGTCTCAAACATGACTAAGGGGGCTGGGTCGGTGGCTGTATCAGCACGCCCTGCTTTCCCGTATACAGTGGCCACTTCGGGGACGCTTTTTATCAGACGGTTTGTCTGTTGCAATACCTCTGCAACTTTACCTGCAGACAAACTCGGTAAAGCACTCGGCATATAAAGCAGATCGCCTTCATTTAATGGTGGCATAAACTCGCTGCCTAAATGCTTCAGTGGCCACAAGCTACTCAGAAAAATGACGCCTGCCAAAATCAAAGTCAATTTGGGAAAACGAAGCACGGCTTCAAGTATTGGGCGATAGATAGTGATCAACAGACGATTAAGCGGGTTAGTCTTCTCACTGGGCAGTTTGCCACGAATAAGGTAGCCCATTAATACCGGAATCAGTGTTACGGCAAGACCTGCCGCGGCAGCCATCGCATATGTTTTGGTAAATGCCAGTGGTGAAAAAAGGCGACCTTCCTGTGCCTCCAGTGTAAAAATGGGGATGAACGACAAGGTAATAATCAGCAGCGAGAAGAACAATGCGGGTCCGACTTCCACAGCTGACTCGCTAATTACTCTCCAACGGCTGTCGCTAGCGAGTTTTATACCGGGATTTTTTTCATACCAACGCTCAATATGTTTGTGAGCGTTTTCAATCATGACGACCGCTGCGTCCACCATGGCACCCACGGCTATGGCTATGCCGCCAAGTGACATGATATTAGCGTTTATGCCTTGCCAATGCATGACAATAAAAGCCATCAATATACCTAGCGGTAAAGATACTATTGCCACCAGAGCAGAACGAAGGTGGAACAGGAATATAAGACACACCAATGCCACAACAATGAATTCTTCAACCAGCTTCTCGCTGAGGTTGTGGACCGCTCGTTTAATTAAACCTGAGCGGTCATAAACGGTAACTATCTCCACGCCCTCGGGTAAGCTTCTTTGCAATATTTGTAGTTTTTCTTTGACGGCTTTAATTGTTGTCAGGGCATTCTTTCCGGAGCGCATCACCACAATGCCACCCACAGCTTCACCAACCCCATTTAATTCACTGATTCCCCGTCGTATTTCAGGGCCCACTTGAATATGTGCCACATCACCTAGTATCACAGGAACACCTGATTCACTGGTTCGCAGTGGTAGTGAGCGGAAGTCTTCAAGACTCTGCAAGTAACCCGTGGCACGGACCATATATTCCGCCTCGCCCATTTCCAGTACTGAGCCACCAGACTCCTGATTGCCATTGTTTATGGTTTCAATCACTCGTGATAGCGGGATACGGTAGGCAGCTAATTTATCGGGGTCGACCACCACCTGATATTGCTTGACCATACCGCCGACAGTCGCAACTTCGGCAACATTAGGCACGGTTTTCAGTTCAAACTTAAGAAACCAATCCTGCAAGGCACGCAGTTGGGATATGTCCTGTGTACCGGATTTATCAACCAATGCGTACTGATATATCCAGCCAACACCGGTTGCATCTGGTCCGATTGAAGAGCTGGCTGAATCAGGGAGTCTTGACTGAGCTTGATTCAGATACTCAAGCACCCTACTTCTTGCCCAATACATATCTGTCCCTTCCTCAAATAGGACATAAACATAGCTGTCTCCGAAAAAAGATAGGCCGCGAACATCTTTAGCCCCTGGCACCGACAACATCGTGGTAGTCAACGGGTAAGTAATCTGATCTTCAACTAACTGTGGCGCTTGTCCTGGCCAGGATGTCTTAACAATGACCTGCACATCCGAGAGATCAGGTAGCGCATCAAGGGGGGTACGTAATAACGACACGATGCCCCAGGCAAGCAGCATCAAGGTCGCCAATATCACTAAAAAGCGATTGGAAATAGACCATCTGATCAGTGTCGCTATCAATGTGCACCTCCCATTTCATGCGCCATCGTTGATGGTTTTATTTCCACAATCATCGGTGCAGAACCTTTCTGCAAATGAAACTCAATCTCTATTTTCTGTCCCACAGAAAGGTCGTTTGACTGAAATGTTGGTGACAGTTCAAAGTCCATTGTCATCCCCGGCCAATTCAAACTGGGAATATCTGGGTGAGTCAACGTGAGAATAGATCCATCTATGGCTTCGATTTTTGCTGATGTATGGTGAACATGCCTATCTACCGCAGCCATGTCACGCATATCATTGTCACTAGTTGTGTCTTCACTTAGCCTTGCTTCCACCCCTCTCAGGCTGGCTTCTGAATCGACAAGGAATTGACCTGAATTGACAATACGTTGCCCCGCTTGCAGACCCTGTTTGATTTCAGTTTTATCGTGCACCGTTCTTCCGGTGATCACTTCTACCGGACGAAAGCTTCCGTCTTCGTTTGTCACCATGACCACAGTTTTTCGCCCTGTCCTAATCAGTGACTCAGTCGGGATCATCAAAACATCACTAATTTGATTTCCAGCCAACTGCATATTGACAAACATGCCTGGCATCAGCCGATGGTCTCTATTGCTCAATACCATACGTGCTTTAACCGTACGTGTGGCGGGCTCGACTTCTGGCAATAGCCTTTGTATTTGACCCTCAAACTGTTTACCTGGAAAAGCAGGACTCGTGGCTGTAATAGGATCACCTTGCTTGAGCAATTCAATTTGGGTTTCTGGTACTTCAGCATTGGCCCATACAGTATCAAGCGTATTGATAAGCATGAGTGTTGTGCCTGGTGAAACAGTCATTCCCTCTCGAGTGAATAATGCAGTGACCACGCCACTGATGGGAGAGGTAATGGTCAGCCGCGTATGTATGGTTTCTGTGCGCTCAACCAGTCGAATTTGTGCTTCACTCATTCCTGCTTGTCGCATACGAGAGAGTGCCGCTGTGACCAGATCTTCTAATCCTTCGCCTTGCATGCTTTTGAGGGCTAAAAACTCTTCCTGAATGGCTACCCACTCTGGCACGTAGATAGCTAATAGTGGCTGACCTTTCTCAACTTGGTCTAATGTTGCCCTTAGATAAAGCTTTTCTACATACCCCATGGCTCTTGCCTGAACATTCACTTCACCTCGTTCATTCCAAGCAATAGTCCCCACAGCATTGACTTCAGTGGCGATGTTTTCCCTCTTAACCTCCGACGTACGCATACCGATGTTCTGTTGTATGCGAGAGCTGATGGTAATGCCATTGTCATCCGTGGCTTCTCTACTAGCACTATCCTTGTATACAGGCACAAGCATCATGTCCATGTAGGGTGATTTTCCAGGCGTTTCAAATTTTTTGCCTGGCATCATAGGATCTTGATAAAAGAGAATTTCTCTTCCAGTAGCAGGATCAATTTCACCCGACTTCAGTCCCTTATCTATATGTCGGCGTGTGGCTGCTTCGCCTTCAGCGATAGTCCAGGTAGAGGGATCTTGCATCGTTTTAGAACTGCTACCGTCAGACATTGAGGTGGACATGCCCTCTTTCATTCCCCAGTAATAACCAGCTAAAACGGCAGCAAGTGTCACCAAGACGATGAGTATAAATAAAGAGACGTATTTGCCATTCATTCTATTGGCTCCAAAAGATTGGATGATGGAAATGATTTGGTATCGGCGTGCTCAGAGTCCGCATTCGGTAAGGTTAAATATTCGAGGATGGCCCAGAGCTCGGCGGTATCCATTTCAATGCGAAGGCTTTCAATACGAGTGGCAATTTCCATTTTCCGGGCATTAAGTACATCAGCCAGTTCACCACGGCCACCACGATATTCACTGAGTGCTGCCTCGGAACGATGAATAACAAGTGGTATCAGAGCATTCTCATAGTCACGTAGTCTTTCTAAATTGCTCTGCCAAGTGGTCAACCATCGCTCTGTTTCAGCAAGATGTTCACGTGTCATTTCTTCACGTTCCAATCGAAGCTGTTCTGCTTTGGCCAGGCTGGCGGCTACAACTCGATCTTGTCGATTTTCTTGATTCCATTGCAGGGGTACGCTCACACCCAAAGAGATCATGTCAGAGAAGTTCGAGCCACGTTCGCTGTACATCAGTGACCATGTCCAATCTACATGCTTCTCTTGACGTGCAGCCTTAGCCTGCGCCATGGCAACGTCCTCCTCGGCCATCATTAAGGCAATATCAGGATGCTCTTTAATCAGGTGATGAAGGTGTTGCCGATCAAAAGCGGACTGGGTAATGTCGGGGGCATTCTCTAAAATGACATTTGTAGTATCGCCGACCCACCTCGCTAGTGTTGTTTTTGCATTATTTAGATTGGCTTTTATCTGGTGAATACGATCTTGGATTTCGGCAACAGCAGTTCTAGCCAAGAAAATATCCGATTGAGAGCCTCGTCCTCCACGATAAGCAGCCTCGGCAGCTTTAACCTGTAGAGTTGCCTCATGCTTCTGGCTAGTCAATAACGCCTGCATCTTCTGCAGGTAGTAACTTGCAAGCCAAGCCTGAGATGTGTTCTTTAGAATTTCAGTGAGAGATAGTGCTTTGGCAGCATGTGCTTTCTCGACTTGTCGCTCAAATACTTGCTCACGAGCACGGCGCTTTGCTTCGCTGGTAAAAGTCTGGGAAATGCCAATGCTACGCATTGTCATAAAGTCTTCGTTGAGACTGTAGGCCATTGAGCCATTGAGTGGCATGTTATCCAGTGATAACTGCAACATCGGGTCGGGTAATTGCGAAGCTTCAATAGCAAGCTCTGTGGCGGCTTGAGCTGAAGCATCTTTGGCGCGTAACTCGTGCGATCGATGCTCTGCAATATGTAATGCATCTTGAAAGCTCAGAATCACGGGCTGCTCTTTCTGTTCTGCCATTGCTGGTGTTGTCAAACAGGCGACAAATAAAGCAAAAGAATATGACCATATACGCCGCAATACAGGCGAATACTTGTTGAGAACATCAGAAGTGATTAATACCGTTGACATTAACTGTATCCAATAGAGTTATTGGCGTTGCGTAATCAACAACGCAAAAGTTTCAGGTTAGCTTTGATAGGGCCTGAAAGACTATTAGAGGAGAGTCAGTTAAATGTTGGAGGGCGCCAAAGGTCGCTGGGGGATGAATCAGGTACTAACTCAACAAAAGCCAGTACTGAACTTCTATAGTTTGGAACCAACTGCCATGATGGAAGTGAGGATAAAAAAACTGAGGGAAAAATAGAGAAGCTGCAACTGTGTCCGGTTTTACATATTTCTCCCTTCATAACAGCATGATCGACCTCATTACAACAATCTTTCATTTTGCCATGTTCGACATCATGTGACTTGCTTTGATGTTCCATTGGGCAGCTTGTTTCAAAGTTATACGCATAGCTAACGCTGGCAAAAGCCAACGAAAAACAGAGAAAAAGTAAACTTACTATGCGCATAGATAAATCATACCTATTTACTAATGCATTTGTACATCAGGATTATATGAGATTTTTGACATATGGCATGGCCATGGGAGGCAAAAGACAAGGGAAAGTCAGATGAGTTAACGTGGTTGAGTTAAGAAAGCATCTCAACAACCCCAAGCTTTGAGAAAAACATTAGCACGTCAGAATATTTATTCTGGAGTTTTGCAGTTAGCTTTCTGAACACAATGACATGTGCTCCATCATTTGTCTCATCATCATACCTCCTTGCATGTACTCGCCCCTCATTTTCCCGGCGTGATGATCAGCGAATACAGGGAGGAACGAGTATCGTGGAAATAGCTACTGCGGAGATGATTGTTTTCATAACATTCACCCTAATTCATATCAGTTCTAAATTAACCGAACCATGTACGTAGCACTAAAAAGACGTCATTACTTTTGCTGTTTGCATATTCTTGAAGGTGTTACTATTTCCGCTTTTTACAAAGAGTTACAGTAATATTTTCATTCTATGTAGAGACTTAGTGTTTGAGGCCTGTGCATTGTAAATAGGACAGTGTTTTTAAAAATGTCATTATTCTTTCCCCGATAACAGGCTGTTGTAGATGGCTACAAATATCCAAGCACCAACACCCGCAAAGACTGACCAAATGACAAGCCCCCTGATGAAACCTGCAAAGGTTAATGACCACATCAATTCCTGAGTATTCATGTGCATCATATCGCCGGAGTACATCATGGTGAGTTGCGGCAGACTAAACACTAATAAACTGCAGACGCTCCAGATAATCGCTGTTGTAACAATTGCAGCAATCGTAAATTTTACTGTGTGAAGTTTCATTAGACTTGCCCCCTTTTGATGGAAAGCACAGTTGAAGTATGCTCATCAGTGTTTATAAGTGCATTGACCTGACACAAAAAACATTCTTCAATGAAAATTAGACTGTAAAAGCACCAAAAATTCTGGGTTGCTTGTATTAAACAAATAACTCATTGGTTAAGGTCAGATAATTTACAAACAATAGGACATTTACCGCTTTCGTAGAGTCACATCTTCAGTGGTGATTTTGGTATACAACAGATACCAGAAGGGTCGAATCATTTTGCTGACATAGTTTTTTAGAAACTGTGTGCTATTCGAGTCCGCAACTAATGATTGCAGGAGGACCGTCGCAAAAATCTCAATGAAATGACAAAAAAATGGCCACATTTCAAGTGAACAACTAACATGAGTCTCATTTTAATTGCCCAGAATGCTGTAACTCATTGATTTATTGAGTCGCAGATCTCATCGTTACTGTCATTGCACACAAGCACACTGAGATTTTCAGAGATTATGGTAAGTCTTCTGAATATAAACTCTGTGGGGTTGGAATTATGGTGGTGAAAACTACAAAACTGAAAGTTCAAGAATACTTTTTATGGATGATTTGATATTTCCCTGATTCCTGATGCAGTTGCTGACTGCTATAGTTCAGCTTAGTTTGTACCTGTTTTTACCCTCGCTCTTGGATTTATACAGTGCGATATCCGCTCTGGCACAAACATCATTTTTATGTTCGTCAGTATCCAGAACTTGTGAGATACCTATACTCACACTTGTGTTAATAGTTTGCCCTTCCCAGTCCAGATTAAGTTCTTTAACTGCATTCAGGATGCGTTTGGCTATCTTATCTATGGTGTTATCATCTAAGCCTCTAAGAAAAACGCCAAACTCCTCACCGCCTATACGAGCAATCATATCTGTATTATCTCGAAGAGCTTCACGCACTGTTGTGACAAACTTCCTGAGATATTCGTCACCAGCCAAATGACCAAATGAGTCATTAATAACTTTAAAGTTATCTATATCCATTACCATCAGATGGCAGGATGTTGTTGATTTAATATTGAAATGTTCCGATAGAAGAGCATCAAAAGCTCTGCGATTTAAGGCACTGGTCAAAGAGTCAACATTTGAAAGAGCGTTGAGTTCATCCACCCTCCTCTTCTGTTCAGTAATCTCACGTTGTATGGCAGCAAAGTGAGTTACCTCTCCTTCTGCGTTATGTAGTGGAATGATACTTAGGTCGTGCCAATATTCATTGCCCTGCTTCGAATAATTTTTTATGTCGACACGAATTGCTTGTTTTCTTTTAAGTGCATCACGGATTGCTTTTTTTGTTGAATCACTGGTACCAGAACCTTGAAGTATTCTGGGCGTCATTCCCAAAACATCTTCTGGAGAGTAGCCAGTTAACTTAGTAAAGGCATCGTTGACATATATGATTTTCGGGCCAGGGAGATCTATATCTGAATCAGTAATGATTATAGCGTCGTTTGCTTGTTTAACGATTTCCTCGAAACTGAAATCAAATTTATCTTTACGAGTCATTAACGGACGCTGGTTTTGTTAACACAGTCAATAATCATCTGCTTGACCTCTTCGCTCAGAGTCGGCAGTTGCTCAAATTCAGGCTTGGCGAACAAATATCCTTGAAACAGTGATACATTCATGTCCAATAGTGTATTGAACTCATCAACTGTCTCTACACCCTCGGCTATAACCCTTATTCCTAATCCATCACAGGCTATTATCATTGCTGAGACAAGTGCTTGTCTCACTTTATCAGTACTAATCGCCCTAACTAGTCCCATATCGAGTTTTATGATATCTGGTTGCCAATCTGCAAGTAGGTTTAGGCCCGCATAGCCTGCACCAAAATCATCAATGGCTGTGGTGAATTTATGCTTTTTGTACTCTTTGAAAATTCCCTTGAGGTGCTCATGGTTGGTAACTTTTTCTGCCTCAGTCACCTCAAACATGATTCTATCTGTGGGGAAGTCTAATTTATCAGCAGCTTCTAGTGTGGCACGAATACAAGTTTGTGGGTTGTAAACAGCATTTGGAAGAAAATTGATACTCAGCATGCCCTGAAGATTCAATTTTGAAGCCAGTTGAATAGCTCGTACTCTGATGGTCTGATCAAAAGTGTATCTATTGTCTTCGACAATTTTGTCCAATATTTCTGATGCAGGTTCATTGTTTAAGCCTCGGACTAGGGCTTCATAACCAAAAATAGCTTGTTCCCTGACGTTGATGATTGGCTGGAAAGCCATGGAAAATTCGAAATCTAATTTTTCTAAATCGTTGCATTTGCTGCAGCCAGCAGGAGTTTTAGCCATCATTTATTCTCTATAAATCAGTGCGCCGTTACGGAAATAATCTTTGCATATATCAATGTTGAAGTCTATGTGACGCTACTGTTTTAAAGCTTTGTCGAGACTTGAACTGCTGACTCAGTTCAAATAATGGTTTAACTCAAATTGAGCGAATGTGCAAAAAATCTCAGAACTATGGCCAGGATTATCCAAAGTTACTTAAGCTCAGATACTCGAATCTACTTCTTAATGGCAAGAATTTGTATGAGTTTGATTTGTAGATTTTGGGCCAAAAATGAGTTCTAGACTGGGTGGCCCTCAGCGCTTTGGCTAGTAATAAGATTATAAAATCTAAATAAGTTTAAGTCTGTGTTGTCAGAAAACTGAAAAACCTGATATTAGGTGTATAGGTACTGATTAGGAACAGAAATAAGTTATTAAATGAAGGAGTAAAGGCTGTTATTCGACAGTTTGCTTTCAAACACAATTAATCGACTAATTAAGATACAAACTCATAACTAACTGGCCATTAGCGATCCCTCACGCTTCTGAATGAAATTGCTGTAATAGTTTCTTTTAACAACATCACCTATAAAGAGTTCAGGTAACATTTTTAGCTTGTTCCTGCACTGCTGTGAACAGAACCAAAACTCATCACCGCAGTAAACAGCTGAGACGTGGTCATCTGAGACCAAGGCATTACATACAGGACAGTGTTTTGAGGCCGCCATTATTCATCTCCCGTCAACATGCTGCTTCCATAACAGCTGCCATCGTTGATTTTAAAGTGTGATGTTTCCTGAGCGTTGTCTCCTTCCTGCAACGCTCAGTAAAAGTATGGCGGGCACTGGCAAGAGGTGCATTGATCTGAATCAAGCAATTGCAAATGTGAGTATGTTGTTGGTCTCTATTATTTTGAGAGTACGCTGTGAATTATTTGATTGTATTAGTTACAAGTGTTGCAGCTGCCGTTCTGCTCTCTACATCTAGCTTAACCAGGACGTGTTCCATGTGTTTGTTGACGGTCCTTGGGCTGGTGCCAAGAATTTCACCAATGATTTTGTCTGTTTTACCGAGTGTCGCCCAATACAACACTTCTGACTCACGCTTTTCTTCGCCATCTTCAAATTAGGCGCCTGCAGATACGGATCCAGCCATCAGCGAAATAGCGATTGCTACTAAACCGGCTAGTTTTTTTTGATTTACCCATTGAGATTGCCCCTTGTTGAGAAACTCCATGAACCCGAGTGAACCTGTGTTCAGGGGAAATGGTATGGGGCTGAGGGATTAGGACATATACGGTAAATTACGTAGAAATGACGGTGTCGCTAAAATTACTTGTGTAACAAAATGTATTAAATCATTCCAAATCAAGTCAATAGGCTTCTTATTTAATGTTTTATTGAGATGAAAAATAGTACTTGAACGGTATTTTCAGGTATGAACTTTTCACATTCTGCCGTTCCCCCTTTTTTGCACTCTTGATCTAGGTCAATAATAGAACTGTTTCACATAATTTCAGGCTCTAGAAAATAACCTGCACGTCGATAACAGATTCAGAATCGTAAACAGCAACTGTTTTGAGTTTACTTAATGGAATAACAATGAAAAAAAACTTACCCGTTACTGATAATGAAGTTCAGTTTGAAAACCCGCTGATTTCCACAACAAATCTGAAAGGCATCATCAATGGTTTTAACGACGAGTTTGTCAGCGTCAGTGGCTTTAGTGCTGAAGAACTCACAAACGTGAATCACAACGTTATCCGACATCCGGATATGCCCCCTGCTGCGTTTGCGGATATGTGGCAAACCCTCAAGAATAGAAACCATTGGATGGGAATCGTCAAAAACAGAACCAAGTCCGGTGATTATTACTGGGTAGATGCTTATGTGACTCCGATATTCGATGGGTCAGAAATTGTCGGTTACGAGTCAGTTCGTGCCAAACCATCCGCTGAGGTTGTCGCTCGTGCTGACAAGATTTATCAACAAATTAATGCGGGTAAAAAGCCAAAAGTCGGCTCTTGGTTGAATCGACTATCTATCAGAACAAAATCCTCTGTACAGGCAGGATTGAGTGCATTGGTTATTTCTACCCTATGCTGGCTGTTGCCGCTGTATGGCTTATCCGCGCCAATTGCTTCGCTGATTGCCTTCGTCTCAGGTGTCTTGCTCTATCTGGGCTTAAAAGCCTGGGTCTTTAAAACCCTTGTAAAGGCACTCGAAGAGACAAAAGCGGAGTTAGATAATCCGTTAATGAGCCTGATTTATAGTGGCTCAGATGATGAGATTGCTCAGATCTCAACATTCAATAAACTTCAGTCAGCCAAGTTGCGGACTATCCTTGTGCGTTTATCCGATACAGCAAAACGCATTAGCAGCAGTGCACAAGAGACATTTAACTCGCAGCAGGAGATAAAAAGCTCTATTAATTCGCAAGCCAGTCAGAGTGATCTGGTCGCTACAGCCATGACGGAAATGTCATCCTCAATTCAGGAGGTTGCCTCCAATGCGGCCGATGCTGCGACCAATGCGACAGAGTTAGAATCCTTGGCTCAGCACAGTGCGAAGATGGCAGAAAGCTCTCTTCGTTCATTGTCGTCTCTCGAATCGTCATTTGAGAGCATTTTTAGCGTCGTGTCAGATCTTCAGAACAAAGCGAATTCGATTAACCCCATTGTCGGTGTTATCGCTGAAATAACCGAACAGACAAACCTGCTGGCATTGAATGCGGCCATTGAGGCTGCCAGAGCCGGCGAACACGGCCGTGGCTTTGCGGTGGTTGCTGACGAAGTGCGAGGTCTAGCGGCGAGGACGAACCAGTCTACGCAGGAAATTTCTTCGTTAATTGAAAAACTGAATTCCGCCGTATCGGATGCGGTATCAGAGGTCAAACTCAGTCAAACCAATGCGGCATCGAGTAAAGATGAAGTGGAGAACGCGATTAACTCCGTGACGGCGATTTCGAGCAAAATTGAGCATGTGAATGAGCTCAGCACACTCATTGCAGCGGCTGTTGAAGAGCAGAGTGCAGTCAGTGAAGACATCAACAAAAACATTGTTCAGATAAGCATTGCTGCCGAATCGGTTTCGAACAGTGCCAGTCAGGTCAATTCCGTCACGGAGAAACTGGCTGACGAGTCATTGAGCCTATCAAATATGATTCGACGCTTTTCTCAACAATAACAAGTGATTGTGTAGGGCTTAAAATCTAAATGTGATCATCAGCTCGATTTTGATTGAGCGGCCATTTCTCAGGTGCTATTGTGCATGACAGATGCTAATTTGTTGTTCACAAGCATATGAGGATTACGGATGATGAAACACAAAATATTGCTTGTGGATGATGATGAGATAATTCTCAAACAGCTCTCTGCGGCCTTTTCTGGCTTAGCTGAGATTTTTCTGGCTACAACCGGTCAAACGGCACTGGCTATGGCCAGAGATCTCGAGCCAAGTCTAATCTTGCTGGATTTAGGCTTGCCGGATATTGATGGTTATGACGTTATGAGTACCATCAAAAATGATGATGCACTCCGTCATATCCCGTTAATCGTCATCACTTCACGCTCAAAACACTCTGACTTCGAGCAATCAATGGCTGGTGGTGCCTCAGAGTTTTTAATCAAACCGCTGGATAACCACTTCATTAGAACCCGTGCTGAAGCACTGCTCAAAGATGCAGAGCATCTAAAAACAGCAAGCTCGCCAGATAAATCTATGTCCACTGAGCGATTTACCAATCTGGTGAGTATGCTCTCTGAAGCCGTGATCATCACCGACTCGAACGGCACGATCGAGCTGGTTAACCAGTTCTGCCTCAATCTGTTTGGCTACGAGAAGCAGGAACTCATTGGGGAAAATGTCAAAATTCTCACGCCGCCTGAGATTGCTAAGCATCACGATCATTACGTGCAGACATACAATAAGACACGTGAAGCCCACTTGATTGGTAACCCTCGTGAAATGGCTGCTATCACAAAATCCGGTAAAGAACTGTTTATAGAACTGAATTTATCGGAATATGCTGAGGGTGGCGTTCGGCATTATCTTGGTGTTATTCGAGACATTACCGAAAAGAAATTGGTACAGGCAAAACTGCTCAAAGCAGCCATGTATGATCATTTGACGGGGTTAAACACTAATTTAGCGCTGACCCTCGATCTCGAAAAAATAACATCGACAGAAACCAAACAGGGCTATATCTACTCATTGTTACTTGATGTGGATGACTTTCAGTCACTCAATGCCGTGGTTGGTACGGAAGTCTGTGATGAATTGCTGAAATCGATTGCCCATATTTTGTCTCACCTTTCAGTCACCTATAATTGCCGGGCTTATCGACTGATGTCAGATCGTTTTCTAGTCTACGGCTGTGATGAGGATGAAGACCGCGCAGTTAAGCACAAAGAGGTATTACTTGACGCAATAAACCGCGCTATGAACGAGCTGTATGTAACTTTGGCTTATTCCTCCACGGTAACCACGGTGTGTTTAGTGAGCTCACTGGCGTCATCGCAAGTACTTGACCTTAAACATCAATTGGAACTGGTTCTCAGAACGGCCCGTAAAAACGGAAAAAAAGGTCAGACTGTCAGGGCCAGTGAGGGCGGTTATCAGCATGGTCTTGAGTTCGCCGCGCTCAAACTAGGGCTTCAGTCACAGGTGTATTACTCAGAGCTATCTGTAGTGCTCCAACCCAAAGTCGATATGAGTGGTCAGGTATGCTCGTTTGAGGCATTACTACGCTGGAGCAATTCTAGTTTTGAACACTTATATCTGGGAGATTACATTGAGGCCGCTGAAGTCACTTCAGCGATTATTGATATTGGTTATTTTGTTATCGAAGAGGTATGCAAGTTTCTGTTCGGCATTCCTCTTGAACATCGTAAACGTGTGTTTATCAACCTGAGCATCAGACAGGTCTCTGCCACCAACCTGTTACAACGTATTCAGGAGATCTCTACTAGATACGGTGTCTCTGCAGAACATTTAGGCTTTGAGATAACGGAGTCGATGGTGGCAACCGATATCGAAATCGTGAAGGCAAGATTATTCGATATGCAGCAGGCTGGTTATGTCATTTCAATTGACGATTTTGGCACGGGCCAATCCAATCTGCGTTATTTGCATAAGCTCCCGATCTCGGAATTAAAAATCGATAAATCATTCGTCGATGATGTTGAAGACGGTCATGGCCACTATCCGCTTGTTGAAGGTATCTTCCATCTGGCCAAATCCATCAATCTCAAAGTGATCGCGGAAGGTGTCGAGAAAAAGGAACAAGTCATCTATCTGAATCGATTAGGTGTGGATGAGATTCAGGGTTATTACTTTTACAAACCGATGTCAATTGAAGCCTGTGAGCAGCTCATTTTGACTGCGCCCTTACCAATAGAAAACAAGCTGGGTTAAGCTTTTGACGCTTGATTTTTGTTCACTTTGAAAACCTAGTGAACCGAACGTCACTTAAGAGACGGATCCAGCTATGACGTAGCAATCCCTGCCCTGAGATTTAGCCTCATACAATGCTTTATCTGCACTTAGCACCAAGGCTTTTGAATCCAACTCAGCTGTTGGCCTGTATGAGCTAATACCGATACTGATGGAAACAGTTTGCTTCAGCTTGGGTCTATTCTGATGTTCCATTTGTCGACTATCCAAACGTTCAATGATGCGCTTGGCAATGTTCTCCGCACCATCAGTATCAGTGTCTGGCAATAAGACACAAAACTCTTCACCACCGTATCTGAATGACATATCAAGCGAGCGTGTCAAACTCAATGAGATAACCTCTGCAACGACTTTCAAACATTCATCACCTCTAGGGTGGCCGTAGTAGTCATTGAAATTCTTGAAGTAATCGACATCAATCATTAATAAACTGATGGCTTGTTTGTGTCGGCGTGTAGAAAACCAAAGTGCGTCGAGTTGGACATCAAAAAAGCCTCTGTTGCCGAGTCCTGTCAGTGCATCAATGGTGGAGAGTTTTTCAAATTTTGATTGTGTTTCCTTTAGTTCAGTCAGGTCACTCAGGGTTTCAACAGCGGCGATGAGCTTGCCGTTTGCATCGTAAATCGGGCCTGCGTCGATAGCTAGGTATTTTTTTTCACCTTTAAGCGGCATCACACACCAGTTTTCAGCATGCAAGGAGTGCCTATCTTCACTCTTCATGAAATCGTTATACAGTTCAGCGCTGGACTCCTGCGCACGGTGCATTTTGGGGAGCAACATATCAACCAAACACACTCTTTGAGTATCGTAAAAGCCGCGCCAGTGATTATTGGTACCAATGACATCAATGGCTCTGAGACCAGTCAGTTTCTCGCAGGCCCTGTTCCAGATAACTACAAAACCATCGGCGTTGATGACAAATGTTGGCGTAACCAGGTTTTCCATGAGACTGATGGCAAAAGTGTTCTCATACCTCGCCGTTCCCTCACCTGCGTGAATACGCTCTCCGATTCTTCGGACTTTGTTCACTAACTCGATTGTGAGTGTGCTATCGATGGGTTTCGTTAAAAACTCATCAGCGCCCAATTCTAGTGTGGTGATATGGTTTTCGACGCCAGAATTAGCAGTGATCATTATTATCGGGGTGTTACTAAGGTGAGCCATACTTTTGATATGTCGAATCAACTCAAAACCAGACATATCAGGAAGTCCGATATCGACAAAAATGACATCTGGGCTCATGTTGGAGAGTTTTTCTAGCGCCCCTTTCCCAGTTCCTGCCCCTACGACACTCCCCTTTTCTTTCAAAAAGGCACCTAACTGAGTGACGATGAAGTCGTCGTCATCGACAACAAAGAGATCGAGATATTGGGAAAGCATGCATCACCCCTGGGCGCCTATTCAGCTCTATATAGCATACAAACATGTTTCTAAAACAGCTGTATAGACCGTGTTTTGATCAAGGTCAGAGAGTGGGTAACTTTTGATATGTTCAGGCAGATACTGAAACTCCATATGTTTACTGCCATCAGTACTCGACTGACTACTCACACAGACCGCATACTATCGATACCATAATTAGCTCGTTGCTAAGCGAAATTCGATTTGTACAGCCAGAAAACTCACCCCATATATCAGTTCATAGAGCCGGGTTCGCCAGAGTCTCGCGGACGTAGACGGCGACTGCGCGCCTGTCAGGAATGTGACTGGGTGGTGGCTTTGCCTGCATTACGCCCCGGTGAAGCTGCAGTTTGTCCACGGTGTGACCACAAAATCGTTCATCGTCATTACCGTCCGGTTCAACGTAGTATGGCCTTGGCGCTGAGCGCTATCGTTGCACTGCTTATAGCGCTGACTTTCCCGCTGGTCAGTTTTTCAGCGCTGGGCATAGAACAAAGCATTCATCTTAGCCATACAGTCACGCAATCGCTGAGTTTTGACCAGCCATTGGTGGCCATATTGGTGGGTATGACCATCGTTATTTTGCCGACGCTGTATCTACTAAGCGTCATCTGGCTGCAAGCGGGTTTATTGCTTGGCATACCGCTTCGATTAAGCCGACTTATTGCCCGTTCACTGAAGCATATTCACCCGTGGATGATGGCGGATGTCTTTATTATCGGTGCACTGGTCAGTCTGTTTAAGATTGCAACGACCGCTGATGTCGCACTGGGCATTGGCTTTTGGGCATTTTGTAGTTTTGCCATCTTGTTATTAACTACCATGCACGCGATTGATGATGACTGGTTATGGTTTGCTATCGCCGGTGAACCGTTAGCCCCAGAAGGTAGCCAAACCGGGAAAACCGCAGCCATGCAGCAATTAAGTGGTTGCACCACCTGTGGTTTGTTACAGCGTTCCCCCCTTCCCGGTAAAGCATTTTGTGAGCGTTGTGGCGAGCAGTTGCAACAACGTCTCCCCCACTCTTTACAGCGTACCTGGGCGCTATTGATCACTGCCTGTGTGATGTATGTTCCGGCTAACATTTACCCAATCATGATGAGCACCCGCCTTGGCCAGACGCAGCCGAGCACGATTGTCGGAGGTGTCGTCGATCTAATCAATGCCGGTTCCTGGCCGATTGCCTTTGTCATTTTCACTGCCAGCATCATCGTACCTGTTGGTAAGATCTTGGCACTTGGCTGGCTGTGTCTGCGTGTTGGTGATAACGATGAACTCACTCAGCGTAATCAGCTTCGCATGTACCGAATTATTGAGTTTATAGGCCGATGGTCAATGGTCGATGTCTTTGTCGTCGCGATTCTGGTGGCGTTAATCCAGGCGGGAAATTTTGTCTCAATCACGCCGGGGCCGGCTGCATTCGCTTTTGGCTTGGTGGTAATATCAACCATGCTCGCTGCTATCCATTTTGACCCTCGTCTGATTTGGGACAAACCCGTCAAACATCCCGCTTCTGCTTTTAAGGACCCGCTTCATGAGTGACACAGGTTCAGACGAACAGTCACAGAACCCGGAAATGCACAAGGCCAAAACCACCAGAGCTTCCAGGTTTTCGCCTATCTGGATTATCCCTATTGTTGCCGCCTTAATGGGGGCCTGGCTGGTTGTCGATAATTACCGCAATACAGGCCCTCTGATTACCCTGACCATCAGCAATGCTGAAGGTATTGAAGCCGGCAAAACCAAAATCAAAACCCGCAACGTGGATATTGGTCGCGTAGAAGAAGTGAAACTGTCTGAGGATCTCAGCCATGCACTCATCATCGCCCGTATCAACCACGATGCGGAAGACGTATTGGTCGAAAATACGAGATTCTGGGTGGTGAAGCCACGTGTTGGCCGTGAAGGGATCACCGGCTTTGGCACAGTGTTGTCAGGTGCGTACATTCAGCTTGATCCCGGTGATTCAGCGAAAAAGAAGCGGAAGTTTGACGTGCTTAAAGAGCCACCGGTTGCACTTGATGGGGTTGAAGGCATTCGCATCAAATTGGTTAGCCAGCTTGGCAATTCCTTACGTGTCGGGGATCCGGTCACTTATCAGGGCTACACCGTTGGACGCGTTGAAACCGTTGAGTTTGATGAAAACTCAATAAAAGTGCACCACCAACTTTTTATCGAACGCCCCTATGATTCACTTATCAAATCAAATACCCACTTCTGGTCGGCGAAAGGGATTAACCTTGAGATCAGTTCAGCTGGCTTTGAAGTGAATATTGCCTCGCTGGAAGCGCTTTTAAGTGGTGGGGTGACGTTTGGTGTGCTGGATGACTTACCCGCATCTGAGGCAGAACCGGATAAGGTCTATCAACTCTATGCCAATGAAGAAAGCGCACGTCAGGGTATGTTTAGTGAGTCGCTGGAATATGTGCTACTGGTAGAAGACACAGTACGCGGCCTGGCTGAAGGTGCGCCTGTCGAGTTTCGTGGTATTCGTGTTGGTACCGTGCGTAAAGTACCGTGGCGTTTTACGTCACCCGAGCGTCCGATTCGTGACAACTTTGCCATTCCTGTATTAATCAGCGTGGAACCTCAGCGGCTGAGTGGGCGTGAGAAAGTTGACCTCGACAACTGGCAGGAAAGAATTGAAAACCTGATTGGTAATGGTCTGAGCGCAAGTCTCAAGTCGGGTAATTTGCTGACCGGTGCTTTATTTGTCGATCTCAATATTGATCGTGACCGTTCAGTTGAACAGGTTGCACAAACTTTCGAAGGTCGTCGCGTGATTCCCACCACCCCTACCGGCTTGGCACAAATTGAACTCAAGGTCTCAACCCTACTGGATAAGCTCAATACCTTGAATATTGAGCCGGTGTTGTCGGGTATGAATGACACTGTGGAACAATCTGAAACCTTGCTGCGCGAAATCCGTCAGTTAACCGAAAGCATCAATCAGTTGGTGAACAATGACGAATTAAAGAGCGTACCGGCAAATATGAATCAAACCTTGGACGAACTGCGTCAAACGATTAAAGGTCTTTCGCCCGACTCGCCAGCCTATCAGGAGCTGAGTCGAACATTGCAAAGCCTGAACGAGTTGCTTCGTGATGCGCAGCCCCTCGCAAGAACATTAAAAGAACAGCCTAATGCTTTGATTTTTAATCAAAGTCCGAGCCAGGATCCGCAGCCGCCGGCTGCCCAACCATAATAACAAAGGTTCAATTGTGACGACACTTAAACCCTACCTCGCCGCCTTTGCCTTTCTTTTAATACTAGGTTGCGCCAAGCAAACCGTCGAAAAACAGCACTATTTTTTGCCTGTTACCGACGTTACAGAGCAGTCATCTGACTCGTTAAGGCCTTTACTTAAAGTTAGTGAGGTTCAGTTAAGCGATTTTCTGGATAGTGATGGTCTAGTACTGCAACTCGATGACATCACCCTTAATCAGGCAAAAAATCATGTGTGGGCAGAAGATCTGCACCGACAAATTGATCGAGGCCTGCGCCAGCGACTCAACCAACAACAGCAACAATTTACAGTCGTCGGTCCTCAAAGCACTGCGGATTTGAGCTTGTCGGTGGAAATCCACGCCTTTCATGCGCGCTATGATGGATTAGCTCTGACTAGTGGGCAATGGCAATTGAAGAACAAGCAAGGCGAGATTCAGCTGTTAGAGGGTTTTGATTTCACCGCCAAGCTTACTGAGCCCGGTTACCCAGCGCTAGTCAGGGCCTTAGGTCAAAACCTCGATAAACTGTCCGCACAGATTGCTGAAGAATTACATCAACTTCAGCAAAAGTAATCATCCAAAGCAATTTTTGCACTTGCTTGGCTGAGCAATGCCTGATTTAGCGAAACAGCCGCTTACTATTTGTTGCTGTAGTAATTATATGGTGGTTAGTAACCCAAAGAAGACAGACTCATCAAAGCTAATACTTACTAATTCTTTTTTTAAAACAAGCTTTTATTACAATAAAATGAATCAACGAAAATCTCTTATTTATTCCATTTTTGGGTCATTTTTGACTCATCACCTAATATGATTTTATAGAATTAGGCATAAAGCCAGTAGATTTAGGCAAGCTCTTTCCACCTTGCATTTCATAAAATTTCAAGAAGTCATTGAGCCACTCAGATTGTCGAACATGCTGTTCATCCCTGTGTGGACTGCTGAACCTCATTTACCTGGATATTTCTATGAAAACGATCGGTTATGCAGCACAAAACGCATCCACACCTCTAGCCCCGTTTGAATTTGTACGACGTGAATTACGCGCCAACGATGTTGAAATGGAAATTCTGTATTGCGGTGTCTGTCACTCTGATTTGCATATGGCGCGAAATGATTGGGGCTGGTCAGTTTACCCAGTAGTTCCAGGCCATGAAATCGTCGGCCGCGTGCTGAATGTCGGTGCTGACGTCACAAAATTCAAGGTGGGCGACCATGTTGCCGTCGGTTGTATGGTCGACAGTTGTCAGGAATGCGACCAGTGCCACAACCACGAAGAACAATACTGCCGAGAAGGCATGACCCTGACCTACGGCTCGCCCGACCGCATTGATGGCAGCATCACCCACGGTGGTTACTCGAAGCACGTTGTTGTTCGTGAAGAGTTTGTTTTAAGCATTCCGCACGGTCTGGATTTATCACGTGTTGCTCCCCTGCTCTGTGCTGGCATTACTACCTACTCACCTTTAAGAAACTGGAATGTCGGACCGGGCAGCCGCGTGGCTGTTGTGGGTATGGGCGGTCTCGGCCATATGGCGATTAAACTGGCTGTTGGCTTAGGCGCACATGTCACCGTGATCAGTCGTTCACCAGAGAAAGCAGCTGACGCCAAAGAATTGGGCGCTAACGCCTTTCTTGTATCCAGTAATCCAACGGCGATGGAAGCCGCGGCATCCAGCTTTGATCTGATTGTCGATACAGTGCCGGTGAAACATGACCTGAATCCGTATACACCATTGCTGGATATTGATGCCACGCTGGTGCTGGTGGGTCAGTTAGGCCCTGTCAGCGAGCCAGAAACCACGGCATTGGTCATGGGCCGTCGTCGCATTGCCGGTTCGTTAATTGGTGGCATTAAAGAAACACAGGAATTACTCGATTTTTGTGGTGAGAAAAACATCCTGCCGGAATGCGAAATAATCCGGATGGATGAGATCAATACCGCATTTGAACGAATGGAACGCTCAGATGTCCGTTATCGATTCGTCATTGATATGGATTCGCTGACGCTGTGATGTTTTAACCATCAACGGCTTCATTCTTCTTCAACCTAACCCTCCAGGCGTCAGGCCCGGATCAAAATCAGCAACCACTTCTGCATTAATGGTGATGCAACACGGCGGTTATAACGTGGTTAACCGAGTTTTAACCGCCGCACAGGTAGTGTAAGTCCATAACTCATAGGCTGTGCCAAACCATTTACTGAGGATTTTTAAATGAGATCAACCGCTCTTCTGCTCACCATTGTGACGTCACTGTTTGTAACGGGATGCTCTGAAACTGATGCTCAGCCAAGTGCCGCGGCATCTGCGCCACCACCGGCTGAGGTGGATGTCGCTTTACCACTCACACATACCTTAACCGATTGGGATGAATTCACCGGACGCTTTGAAGCAATTAATGACGTGCAATTGCGTGCGCGGGTGACAGGCTATCTGGTCGAGAAAAAATTTAAAGACGGTCAGTTCGTGAAAAAAGGTGACGTGCTGTTTGTCATCGATCCTCGCCCGTTTAGTTATGAGTTGCAACGTGTTGAAGCCCAACATGAACTGGCACAGAAAGAATGGGAACGCGCCCAGAATCTGCGTGAAACCAAGGCTATTTCTCAGGAAGAAGCCGATCGCCGTTTTCAGGAACTGCAAATTGCCAAAGCCACACTCAACGATGCCCGTCTGCAGCTCGGCTTTACTCAAGTTACCGCACCGATTGACGGCAAGATGAGTGACAGCTATGTCGACATCGGCAATATGGTGGAAGAAAACGACACCGTGTTGACCCGTATTGTCAGTACCAACCCGGTGCACTTCCGTTTTGAAGGCTCACAGGGTGACTTGCTCAAATACCTGCGTCTTGACCGTGCCGGTCAACGTCCAAGTAGTGACAGCGCGCCGAACCCTATTTACGTCAAATTGCTGGATGAAGATAAGTTCTATCACCAGGGCTACATGCATTTTGTCGACAATGCGGTGGATAGTTCCACCGGTACGATTCAAGCCACAGCGGTGGTCAACAATGATGCTGGCATTATCTACCCTGGCCTGTTTGGTCGTGCCCGTCTGCTCGGCCGTGCTAACTATGAAGCGGTACTGGTACCGGAAAATGCCATCAATACGGATCAGGATAAGAAGTTTGTCTACATCGTTAATGACACTGACCAAATCCAACGCCAGTACGTTAGTGTCGGCAACTTGCTGGATAACGACTACATCGTAATCAGCGCGGGCCTCACCGGTGAAGAGCGTGTCGTAGTCAATGGCATTCAACGTATTCGTCAGGCACAACAAGTCGTTAGCCCGAATATGACTGAGCTCGAATGGCGTGAAATTGAGACCATCGTTTATGCCGACGAAGCACCGGAAACGGTTCAAACTGCCGAGCAAGAATAAGGAGCCCTGACGATGCAATTTCCGAAGTTTTTTATCGACAGGCCGATTTTTGCGACGGTGCTTTCCATTATCACCGTCATCATCGGGGCGATGGCGTTTCTGACACTGCCGATTGAGCAATACCCCTCTGTTGCACCACCGACCATTCAGGTCTCAGCCAACTATCCGGGCGCAACGGCAGAAACCGTCGCAGAGACCGTTGCTACTCCGATTGAGCAGGAAGTGAATGGTGTTGAGGGCATGCTATATATGTACTCTCAGGCATCGTCAGACGGCAGCATGACTTTGACGATAACCTTTGAGTTAGGTACCGATTTGGATACCGCTCAGGTACTGGTGCAAAACCGGGTAGCGATTGCTGAACCGCGTCTGCCTGAAGTTGTCCGTAGCATGGGTGTGACCACCCGTAAAAACACGCCTGATCTGATGCTGGTTATAAACATGTCATCACCGGATGGCACTTATGACCAGAATTATCTGGCGAACTATGGCGTACTCAATGTGCGTGATCGTCTGCGTCGGATTGATGGTGTGGGTGATGTAAGGGTGTTTGGTGCCGCTGACTATGCGATGCGGATTTGGTTGAAACCGGATCTGCTGCAATCGTTTGGTATTGCTGCCGGTGACATTATTTCTGCCTTGCGTTCGCAAAATGTGCAGGTAGCCAGCGGTACACTGAACCGTGCCCCACAAACTGAACAGAATTTTTACGAATACATCGTCCAGACTCAGGGACGTCTGGAAAGTCCTGAACAGTTCGGTGAAGTCATTGTAAAAGCCAGTGAAGGTCGAATTGTTCGCTTAAAAGATGTCGCGCGCATTGAACTCGGTGCACAGGAATATGTGACCAAGGGTTATCTGGGTGAAAACCCGGCGGTAGCTTTGCCTATTTATCAACGTCCTGGCTCTAACGCGATAGCCACCACCAGAGCTCTGATTGCGGAAATGGAAGATATCGCCGCAGACTTCCCGCCGGGCATTGAGTATGAGTTTGCTTATAACCCGACCGAGTTTATCGAGCAATCAGTGACGGCGGTTGAGCATACGGTCTATGAAGCCGTGTTTTTGGTTGTCATCGTGATTCTGGTTTTCTTGCAGACCTGGCGGGCGGCCATTATTCCTATCGTAGCGATTCCGGTCTCATTGATTGGTACCTTTGCCGTGATGTCAGCGTTGGGCTTTTCGCTCAACAACCTGACTTTGTTTGGTCTGGTTTTGGCAATTGGTATTGTCGTTGATGATGCCATCGTTATCGTCGAAAACATGGAGCGTAACCTGCGTAACGGCCTCTCTCCTCGTGAGTCGGCACGTAAAACCATGGATGAAGTCGGCAGCGCCTTGATTGCGATGGGCCTGGTATTAGTGGCGGTATTCCTGCCTACCATGTTCCTCGAAGGTATTTCCGGTAAGTTCTATCAAGCCTTTGGTCTGACGGTGGCTGTGGCGACCATCATTTCCGTCGCGGTGTCGTTGACCTTGTCACCGGCATTAGCGGCGATTTTAATGAAGGTCGATCCACATCACGACAAACCGGTGAAGTGGTACAAATCGCCGGTTAAAGCCTTCTTTAATGGTTTCAATTCCGGCATGAACGCCCTCTCTGAACGTTATGGCTGGTTTGTCGCCAAAACCACGCGCATGATCGTCATTATGCTGGTGATTTACGGTGGCCTGATGACCTTGATCGCTTATCAGTTTGATCGCGTACCGACAGGCTTTATTCCGTCACAGGATCAAGGCTCGTTAATCGTGGCTATTACCCTGCCTGAAGGTGCGTCGCTCAGTGAAACAGATAAGGTGACTAAGGCGGTTACGGCTGAAATGCTGAAAGTGCCGGGTCTGGCAAATACCGTTGGCTTTACCGGCTTTTCCGGGGCAACGCGGACGCTGCAATCTAATGCCTCTGTGTTATTCACTCCCTTGGATCCGTTTGAAAAACGTATTGCTGAAGGCATTGAATATCAGACTATTTTGAGTGATATGCGCGCCGTTGCCGCTAGCTTTAAAAATGCTCAGATCGCTGTATTTGAACGTCCACCTGTACCTGGTATCGGTAACGCCGGTGGCTTTAAGTTGATGCTGCAAGACCAAGGTGGTCGTGGACTGAAAGTGCTGGAACAGGCTGCGGTTGATTTGGCTGCAGCGGCGAACAGTCCTGACAGTCCGGCAACGACGGCGGCATTTACGTTCTTTAGTACCAATAATCCACAGCTTTATCTGGATATTGATCGTAATAAAGCGGAACGCCTGGGTGTCCCTGTCGACAGTGTGTTTGAAGCATTGGAAGTCTTTATAGGGTCCGTATATATTAATGACTTCAATTACTTAGGGCGCACATTTAGAGTGACAGCACAAGCTGAGGCTGAAGAGCGTCTGAGTATTGATGATGCCTTGAGAATTAGTGTTCGCAATAACAATGGCGATATGGTGCCGATTGGTTCATTTGCTACCGTTCAAAACACCTCCGGTCCGTCACGTGTTCCACGCTATAACCTCTACCCTGCTGCCGGTGTAATGGGTAGTGCCAGCCCCGGTTTCAGCTCAGGTGAAGCATTAACAGCGATGGAAAACCTGGCGGAGCAAGTACTGCCGGATGGTATCGGTTACGAATGGACCGAGATCGCCTATCAGCAAAAAGCGACCGGTGATACTGCCGTACTCGCCTTCGTATTGGCCGTGGTGTTTGTATTCCTATTGTTGGCGGCGCAGTACGAAAGCTGGACTCTGCCGTTATCCATCATTCTGATTGTACCTATGTGTCTGCTGTCAGCAATTACAGGGGTTTATATCGCTGGTATGGATAACAACATCCTGACGCAGATTGGTCTGGTGGTGCTGGTGGGGCTGGCGTCTAAAAACGCGATTCTTATCGTTGAATTTGCCAAAGAACTGGAAGATCAGGGTCGTGATATGTGGCAGGCCGCTGTCGAAGCTGCCCGTCTGCGTTTACGCCCGATCTTGATGACGTCATTTGCCTTCATTCTCGGTGTGGTGCCGATGGTGATCGCCGAAGGTGCCGGTGCTGAAATGCGTCAGGCGCTTGGTGTGGCGGTGTTCTCGGGCATGCTCGGCGTGACCGCCTTCGGTTTGATCTTTACACCGGTGTTCTACGTTTTGTGTCGCAAGCTGGCGCTTATTCGTCCTAAGAAAAGCGCACAACCCTTGTCTTCGGAGACTGTTTAATCATGAAATTGCGTTTAATTAGTGCCTTAATAGGCGTGACATTGGTATCGACCGGCTGCGCCTCTTTTCGCGATTACCAGGCACCGGAATCGCCAGCTGCGGTCGCCAATATCGAGTTACAAGAAACCGACAATGCCCGTTTCCAAGTCGACACCACATTGGTGTCTAACTGGTGGCGTGAGTTTAATGACCCGCTGCTCTCAGACTTGGTTGAACAGTCTTTGACGGCCAACCCGGATGTCCGTATTGCCTATGCCAATCTGCTGGAAGCGAGAGCGTTAAGCCGAGAAACCGGTTATGACCGTCAGCCGACGGTGAATGCGGCCGGAGATATTTCTCGCAATCTGAACTCACAGGAAACCGTGAGTGGTGATAGCGTGCCGCGAACGAACAATAACTTCCAGGCCGGTTTTGATGCCAGCTGGGAATTGGATGTGTTTCGCAGTGTCTCGTCCAGAATCGAGGCACAAACAGCATTAACTGAAGCAGTTGAAGCTGACTTGCAAAGCATTTATGTCAGCATCACGGCCGAAGTCGCTCGTGCCTACATGGAGTTACGCGGCGCTCAGTACCGCCTGGATATTGCCGAGCGTAACAGGCAGAACCAAGCTGAAACGTATGAGCTAACACAGGTGCTGCTCGATGGTGGTCGTGCCAATGCGCTGGATGTCTCCCGTGCTGAAACACAAATGACCATCACCGCTGCAACGATTCCACCGCTGCAAGCGGAGATTACAGCCAATATTAACCGACTGTCCGTGTTGACCGGACAAGTGCCGGATACGCTGAGACAGACTCTGTCGGAAAAAGCGGCATTACCGGGGCTGCCGGTGACGGTGGCTCTGGGTGATACTGAATCGTTGTTGAAACGCCGCCCCGATATTCGCTCTGCTGAACGCAATCTGGCTGCCAGTGTGGCCGGCTACAATGTGGCGGTATCCGATTTATTCCCTAGAGTAACCTTGTTGGGCTCACTGGGTTTTGTCGCTACCAATCTGAGTAGCTTTGGCACCACAGCGTTGGCCGGTTCGTTGGGGCCATCTTTACAATGGCAGGTGTTTAACCGTGACAGTCTGCATGCCCGTCTGGATCAGGCTGATGCCCGTAGTCAGGCGCAACTCGCTCTCTATGACAAAACAGTACTCGCCGCACTGGAAGAAACTCAGACCGCCGTCAGCAACTTTGCCCGTCAGGAAGAGCGTCGCGCTGTTTTACAGCAAGCGGCTAAATCAGCGAAGCACTCAGCGGAACTCGCGAAACAACGTTTCGATGAGGGCTATGACGATTTTCTTGATGTGCTGGATGCCGAACGTACCCTGCTCTCCACCGAGGATACGCTCGCAACCAGTGAAATCAGCTCGGTATTGAGCTTGATCGCTATTTACAAAGCACTGGGTGGCGGTTGGCAAGTGACAGACACATCAGTCAGTGCCAGTGATCTACACTGGGAAATGTATCAGGAATACAGGGGCTAATCATGGCTAACCTTGAAACTAATACGCTTATCCAAGCTATTGATAGCAGTGCTGAAGCACGGGCCAAGTTATCTGAACTCATCAGTCGTTACACACCGCATGACGGCTATTTTGATTTGCCATTGCCCGGTGTGCATTTGCTGCGTGTTTCTGCCGAAGAAAAACACCCCAGTCGCGCGGTGACCAAGCCGGGCATGTGTATCGTTGCCCAAGGTGCCAAACGTGTATTGCTTGGTGATGATGTCTTCGAATACGACAACTCACGCATGGCGGTCTACTCCACTGAGGTGCCGGTCTCAGCCAACATTATCAAGGCCAGTAAAGAAGAGCCGTATCTGTGTCTGATTGTCGATATCGAGCCACAAAAACTCGCCGAGTTAACACTAAAAGCTTTCCCTGACGGTGTGCCGAAATTACAGCAACCCAGAGCACTGTTTCTTGGTAAGGCCAATCCAAAAATTGTCGAGGCTGGCATTCGTCTTCTCGAATTAATGGCGCAACCGGATGATGCCGAGTTCTTACAACCGCTGGTGATGGATGAGATCTTTATTCGCCTACTGCGCAGTGATATAGGCAGCCTGGTTGTGCAAATTGCGTCAACTGATTCCAATCTGCAGCGTGTCGCCAAATCCATTCGCTGGATAAGGGAACACTATACAGAGTCAATGAAGGTCGATGATTTAGCCGACATCAGCAATATGAGCGTGTCTGCGTTTCATACCCACTTCAAAACCGTTACCGGCATGACACCGCTGCAGTTCCAGAAAGAACTGCGACTGCACGAGGCCAAACAATTGATGCTGACCAAGATGATGGATGTCAGCACCGCCTGTATGCATGTTGGCTATGCCAGCGTGTCCCAGTTTAGCCGTGAATACAGCCGTTTGTTTGGCGTATCACCGAGTAAAGATGCTCGTTCACAGATTACAGCAGGCTGATACATAAGCTCACTCATTCATTTTCAGACTTTGAAGGGATTGTTTTATGAAAATCACCATCAATAAACAGACGCATCAGCTAGATGTACCTGACGATATGCCTATTTTATGGGCGCTGCGCGATGTGCTCGGCATGACCGGCACCAAGTTTGGTTGTGGTAAAGCCCTTTGCGGTGCTTGCACGGTGATGCTTGACGGCAACCCGATTCGTTCTTGTGTGACGCCAGTCAAAGCTGCTGAGAATAAGCAGATCACTACGATTGAAGCCATCTCCGAGCAGCCTGCCGGACCAGCGATTCAAGCTGCCTGGATCGAAAACAACGTACCACAATGTGGCTACTGCCAGTCAGGACAAATCGTCTCAGCGACAGCCCTTCTCAACTCAAACAAGAAACCAACGGATGACGATATTAATGCGGCGATGAGTGGCAATATCTGTCGTTGTGGTACCTATAACCGCATTCGCGATGCGATCAAACAAGCGGCTGAAACTATGGAGGCGGGTCATGAAGGATAATATCATCAACATCAGTCGCCGAAATTTCGTTAAAGGCTTTGCACTGAGTGGACTGGTGCTGGCTGTCGGTCTGCCCGGCCTTTCTGCTGCCGAAGATGAGCCTAAATATGGCCGTGATGGTATGGCTAATGGTTGGGTTGATAATCCGCTGGTCTTTGTCTCTATTGCCACAGATGGCACCGTGACCATCGTTGCTCACCGTTCAGAGATGGGTCAGGGTGTACGTACCAGTCTGCCTATGGTCGTCGCCGATGAAATGGAAGCCGACTGGAGCCGAGTTGTCGTTCAGCAAGCCGAAGGCGATGAGAAAAAATACGGTAATCAGGATACCGATGGCTCACGCAGTATCCGTCATTTCTTTATGCCGATGCGTAATGTCGGAGCTGCCGCGCGGATGATGCTTGAATCCGCTGCCGCTGCTTTGTGGGCAGTGCCCGTCAGTGAAGTGAAAGCGCTCAACCACGAAGTCATTCACGCCGCATCTGGTCGCAAGCTTGGCTTTGGTGAACTGGCAGAAAAGGCGGCTGAGCTTGCTGTACCTGAACGCACAGCCCTGCGTTACAAGAAAAGCAGTGAATTTCGTTATATCGGCAAGTCCGATAATAAACTCGTCGACGGAATGGATATCGCTACTGGCAATACCGAGTACGGTATGGATGTGCGTTTGGAGAATATGGTTTACGCGGTGGTGGCGCACCCACCTGCTTACGGTGACACACTGAAATCCTACGATGACAGCGAAACCCTGAAAGTACCGGGCGTCATCAAAACCTTAACCCTGCCCTCGAGTGCGCCCCCTGCTCTGTTTAACCCGCTGGGCGGCGTAGTCGTCGTTGCTGAAAACACCTGGGCTGCCAAACAGGGTCGAGACAAACTCAAAGTGGAATGGGTAGCAGGCCCCAACCGTCAATATGAGTCAGAAGCGTTTCGTGAACAGATGAAAGCCGCTGCCAATAGTTCAGGCGGCAAAGTGTTGCGTTCGGCTGGTGACACCTATAAGGCTCTGGAAACAGCGCCAACCACGCTTAAGGCTGAGTATTACGTGCCGCATCTGGCGCAGGCACCGATGGAACCTCCTGTTGCTGCTGCACAGATTAAAGACGGTTTTTGTGAAGTCTGGGCACCGACTCAGGCACCACAAGCCGCGCATGACAATGTGGCTAAGTGGTTAGATATAAAGCCTGAACAGGTGCGTATTAATGTCACCCTACTTGGTGGTGGCTTTGGTCGTAAATCAAAACCCGATTATGTTGTTGAAGCAGCCTTGGTATCCAAAGCTTTAGGTGGTCAGGCAGTGAAACTGGTATGGACCCGTGAAGACGATATCCAGCACTCCTACTTCCATACTGTGTCATATGAGCATCTTGAAGCGGCGATTGATGAGAATGGCAAACCGCAAGCTTGGTTACACCGTACTGTCGCACCGTCAATTTCATCGACATTTGCAGATGGCGCAGTGAATCAGATGCCGATTGAACTCGGCATGGGCGTGGTGAATATTCCGTTTGATTTACCCAATATTCAACTGGAAAACCCGGCAGCACAGGCGCATACACGTATCGGCTGGTTCCGTTCGGTATCGAATATTCCACACGGTTTTGCCGTGCAGTCCTTTATTAACGAAATGGCACACGAGCTAAAACGTGATCACAAAGAGCTGCTGCTTGAACTGATTGGTCCTGATCGCAAAATTGACCCAAGTACCCTGCGTGATGAGTGGAACTACGGTGAGTCGCCGAAATTGTATCCGCTGGATACCGGTCGTATGAAACGTGTTATCGAGCATGTGACGGCAAAGGCCAACTGGGGTAAAACCCTGCGTGCCGGACAAGGGCAAGGTCTCGCTGCTCACTACAGCTTTGTCACCTATGTGGCTGCTGTAGTTGAAGTTTCTGTCAATGAGGAAGGTGAAGTGTCGATTCCTCAAGTTGATATCGCTGTGGACTGTGGCCCTCAAGTCAACCCGGAACGCATCCGTTCACAGATTGAAGGTGCTTGTGTGATGGGCATCAGTCTGGCCATGCTCGGTGAAATCAGCTTTAAAGATGGTGTTGCCGTGCAGGATAACTTTGACGGCTACCAAGTCACTCGTATGGATGGTGCACCGGGCAAAATCAATGTGCATATTCTGCCAGCCGAGGATTATGACGCCCCGATGGGGGGTGTCGGTGAGCCAGGTATGCCGCCTATTGCTCCTGCTTTGTGCAATGCCATTTTTGCAGCAACACAAAAGCGTATACGTAACCTGCCTATTCGTTACCAACTGGAGGAGTAATATGCAAAGCACTGATATTACTGTTCTAAACCGGGTCAAAGAATGGTTGTCAGCCGGGCATACCGTCTGGCTGGCAACCGTGCTAAGCACTTATGGTTCCAGCCCACGCCAGCCCGGAGCGATGTGTGCGATTCGTGATGATGGCGCTTTGGTTGGCTCCATTTCCGGTGGCTGCATCGAAGAAGATTTACTGGAAAAAGCACAATCAGGCCAATTATCTAATCAAGTACTGAGCTTCCTGACCTATGGTGAATCCATCAATGACCGCGACCGTTTCCGCTTGCCTTGTGGCGGCACGCTAAGACTCTGTGTTGAAGCCCTAACGGATAGTAGCTGGCTTTCACCCGTTATCAACGCCATTGCAAATCGGCAAACCATCAAACGATCATTATCTTTAGCCAGTCAAACTAGTTTTATTGAGCCTGCTAAACGTGCTGAAGCAGCGATTTCTGAGCAGGCGGATAACATTGCCTTTGTTTACGGCCCTCGACACCGCCTCTTACTTATCGGCGCCGGTGAAACCGCAAGCTACCTGGCGAGTATGGCAACGGCACTCGACTATCAGGTGCTGGTTGCTGAGCCACGTGAAGAAATGCAGTCGAGTTGGCAGTCAAAAGATGGCGAATTGCTCAAAATGATGCCGGATGATGCCGTAGTGAAGATCCAACCGGATTGCCACACCAGCATTATTACCTTAACGCATGACCCCAAGCTGGATGATATGGCGCTGCTGGAAGCCCTAAAATCTGATGCAGAATACATCGGTGCCTTGGGCTCAAGCCGCACCAATGCCAAACGGCGTGAGCGTCTTGCTTTGTTTGATCTGACACCAGCACAAATTGCCCGGCTGCATGGCCCGGTTGGACTGGATATTGGTAGTAAAACACCAGCCGAAATAGCGGTCTCGATTTTGGCGGAACTGATTCAGTTAAAACAGGCAAAAACATTAGCTAAAGCATCATCTGGCATCCGCGCCGTCGGTAACGGTTAATGGTGAAAACTATTAGTCCAATTTTACTTGCAGCGGGTCAATCGACCCGCTTTGGAAGTGATAAACTACTTCATCCCATTTCTCATGAAAACATTACCAAGCCACTGATTATGCATACATTATCAGTTTGGCTTAGGGTGTTTCCTAGTATCAATGTTGTTATTAGGAATGACAACATCACTTTGAATCAGCTGCTAGCACAAAACCCGTTTTCACCTCGCATCACACTCATTACTGCGCCGGATGCACATAGGGGCATGAGTTCGTCTTTAATGAGTGGCATCGCGTCCACTAAAAAGGCAGATGGCTGGTTGATTGGCCTTGCTGATATGCCTTTTGTCGATAAAGATGTCATTCAGCGTTCATTAATAACACTGCGTCAGGGGGCTCAGATCACACAGGCAGTGTTCACAGGCAGACGCGGGCATCCGGTCGGTTTTTCCTCACGATTTTTACCTGAGCTTCTCACCCTTCAGGGCGACCAAGGTGCCAGATCGATCCTTCACACCTATCCAGAATTGATCTCACCAATAACTAGTCCGGATGACGGTATATTCAAGGACATTGATAGCAGAGAAAGTCTCTGATGCTATGGCCGTTGCACTAATTCAACAGCATTAATTTTCTGTTAAGGAAACCTATCTACATTGCCAGCATGAACACATGCGCACTATGCGCGACAACAGACTGGTCAATATATGCAAAATCATGCTTTCCCCTATTTTCAGCGACTTCTCGGCCCCTACAGCATTATTTTTCAAGTTATCTTCCTGAGCATTGTTATTTTGGGGCTATCCAGAATAGGACTGAGCCTCTGGCAATGGGATCGTGTCACTGAGGTGACCTCACTCGCTACGATGCTCATTTATGGTCTGCGCGCAGATTTGATCATCTCGGGAATGTTGTTCAGCCCTCTAGTTCTGATCGCCCCCTTTCTTTCCAATCGTCAGGGGTGGCGTTTGTGGAAATACCTGATATTTGTTTGGGCTATAATTTGTTTTTTCCTGCTGATATTCATGGAGTTGGCGACACCGACATTTATTGCTGAGTATGATTTGAGACCCAACCGTCTGTTTATTGAATATCTGCAATATCCCTCAGAAGTTAGTGCCATGTTGTGGAATGGCTTTCGATGGCCGTTGATTATCGGTGTCAGTCTGACGCTTGCTCTGACATTCTGGTCTGCCAAAAAAACGCAACATTGGTTGCAGGGCTATCAACCTCAATGGTCAGTACTAAAAACAATCATAGTCTGGCCATTGGTGCTGCTCCTGTTTGTTGTGCTGATAAGGTCTTCCTTCACTCACCGTCCGGCCAACCCTGCCCTGTTTGCCCGTACTGCCGATCCTATGGTTAACAGTCTGTACATCAATTCAACCTGGTCGGTGTATTTCGCACTTTACAACCTCAAGCATGAAACAAAGTCGAGCGCTCAGTACGGTGAAATGTCTGAACAGGCAATTACTGACAATATTGCAAAGCTCTACCCCTGGCTTCATCCGGATTATCAGGCTTCAATACCAACGTTACATCGGCAACAGGCTTCGATATATCGTGAAAAACCTTTAAACCTTGTGATCGTGCTGGAAGAAAGCCTGGGCGCGGAATTTGTCGCGTCACTGGGTGGCGAGGCCTTAACGCCGCACCTAGAAGAACTCAAAGATGATGGTTGGTGGTTTGAGCAGCTTTATGCCACCGGCACGCGATCTGTCAGAGGGATCGAAGCGGTTATCACCGGTTTTCCACCAACACCAGCCCGTAGCGTGGTGAAGCTTTCATTGGCACAACAAAATTTCTTTACCCTGGCCAGCTTGCTGAAACAGTTCAACTATCACACTGAGTTTGTCTATGGCGGTGAGTCACACTTTGACAATATGGCGAGCTTTTTCATCGGCAATGGTTTTGATTCGGTAATCGATGAGCGAGACTTTAAAAAACCCGTATTTATGGGTAGCTGGGGCGCTTCTGATGGTGATTTATTTAACAAGGCGCATGAACGAATTACTGAACTGCACAAGTCCAACAAACCTTTTTTGAGTTTTATTTTCTCGTCCAGCAACCACTCACCCTATGAGTACCCGGATGGTGTTATTGCGCCGGTAGATACTGAAAAAAACACACGCAATAATGCCGTGCTATATAGCGATCATGCCTTGGGACAATTTATTGAGCAGGCTAAAAACAGTCCTTACTGGAAAGATACTGTGTTCCTGATTGTGGCTGATCATACCTCCCATGCTGGCGGAGACAGCCTGGTGCCTATCAAGGACTTTCATATCCCAGGACTCATCTTGGGAGCGGATATTGAAGCTAAGTCAGTGTCGACAATTGCCAGTCAAATCGATCTGGCGCCTACCCTGCTGTCTTTAATCGGAGTCTCGTCCTCACATCCGATGATTGGTCGAGATTTGACTGTTCCTGAACAGTTCCAGGCACCTGGCCGTGCATTAATGCAGTTCAGTGATAACTTTGCCCTTCTGCAGGGTGATAACGTGACCATTCTGCAACCGGGGCACGCCGCAGTCACTGGTCTCTATGACAACAAAACGGCGTTATTATCGCTCGGCGGCGAGGCCGATAAAGAGCAGCAAGCCACTGCGCTTGCTCACTCTTTATTGCCTGCTTGGCTGTACAGCAAGCAGAAATATCACAATGTGGACGTTACGCCACTCCTGAACAGACATTAAAACCAGCGAGGCTGATTAGATTGCCTGATCGGCATTACCACAGGCGCGGTTAGCGGGTACGGCGATATCCATCAGTCTCGGATTAGGTAGATTCAGGTTATCCATAATCTGTTTGTACTCATCCGCGGTGCTGACTTGCAACCTGGGGTTATGCTGTATTTCTTCAGCGATGGTACTAACCATCCAGCCTTTGTAATCATGTGCTGGATACACCCAGGTAGTATCTGGTAGCTGCATCAGGTTGCTCAAGCTCTTGTATTGTTGATAGGCATCGCCATTCTGAAAATCGGTTCGTCCCGTACCACGAATCAATAAGGTGTCACCACTGAACAAATAGCTCTGATTACCTTGCTCCAGATAAAAGCTGTAACTGTCATCGGTATGGCCCGGCGTATGTAGCGTCTTAAAAACGAGACTACCAACCGCAATACGCTGTCCATCGCCAAAGCTGCCAGTAGCACAACTTGAGCCCGCTTGCTCCCCTATCATCGTAATGCACCCGGTCTGCTCACGTAATTTACCCAGTGCAGTGATGTGGTCGGCATGGGTATGTGTATCCATCGCCATCTTGAGTGTCAGCCCCAGCTCAGTAAGCAGGCGCAGATATTGCTCAGTATTAGCTAAAACAGGATCAATGAGCACCGCTTCCCGAGAGGTTTCATCCGCAAGCAGATAGGTATAGCTGCTGGAGTCGATATCAAATAGTTGTCTAAAAATCATTGTTATTACTCCATAAACAAATGGGAGCCAAGTAAAGCCAACGCTGTCAGTAATAAAGCGATGGCAAATGTTTTCTGCAAACGATCATCAGCAATTTTTTTGGTTAACAGCTGGCCCAAAAGCATGCCGGCAATGCCGCCAGCGACGAGATAAGCCATAACGCTGTAGGACAAAACATGATCGGTTGGCTGATTAAGGAACAGGTAGCTGAGAAAGCCAGTTGTACTGATCACACTGATTACGACCAGCGAGGTACTGACGGCTTGCTGCATGGTGACCTGACTTAAAAACAGTAAAAGCGGCACAATGACAAAACCACCACCTACGCCTAGTAAACCTGACAATAAGCCAATCATCAGGCCGCCAACCAACAGCCCCCCCATACAACGTGGTTTGAGCTGAAACTGACCTGTGGGGCTTAACCGGCACAACACACCGTTGGACGATGTTTCTCTTAAATCGCTGGCACGTGTGACCGCTGCCTGTTCAGGTTGTCGGCTTGCAGTCAGCCACATGCGCCAGGCAATGAGGATTGCAATCACAACAAAGAGCAGCAGCAATACCAGCTCGGGTAATCGTCTTGCCGCCCACTGACCCGCAGGGGCTGCTAACATGCCACTGACACCTAGCAAGAGTGCCGGCAGCCATAACACGGGCTGTCTGGATCTAAGTCTTAGCGAGCCGAAAATGGCACTGGCGGCCACAGCTGCCAGAGACAGCCCAACTGCCTCATACATTGAAACGCCTGTCAGTAAAACCAGCAAAGGAACGGCAAATACGGATCCACCCGATCCGGTCAGACCGAGTACCAATCCGATGAGAGTACCGATTATCAGAAACATTCTGTCCTCAGCGGTTCCATGGCGCCTTGGTCATCAGCAAAGCCATCGCACAGTTATCGCTGATCGCCGCATAAACAAGGCCCGCCCCAACAAAGCCACTCAACGCGAACCAGGCTGGATGCAGTAGATATCCTGCAACAACACCCGTCACTACCAAGGCTCCGGCTGTGAGGCGAACCTGACGTTCGATACTCATGTTCTTACCGCTTGCAGCCTGTTTTCCCTGTGCGGCACGAATCGCATTCATACCACCTTCGACAATTATCAAGTCCTGTTGCAGTCTGCCTGCAAGTTTTTCAGCCGCAAGTTGTGCACGTTTACCTGACTGACAGATCAGGTAAATAGGCTTAACACCCTCCTGTACATCATCAACCTGTTGTAAAAGTGTGTTGCTGTCGAGCTCATCCAGTGGCATGGCAATGATGTTATCGAGCGCATCACCTCTGACTTCGGCTGGCGTTCTGACGTCGACACAACACAGTCCGCTTTGCTCTAACTGGTTAATAAATTCACTTGCTTGGATAGTTTTAGTACTCATCGTGTTTATTCCTCATCTGCCACATCACTGCTCAGGGCAGTAAATGGTTTTCAATACCGCAATTATTTGACTGACCTCTTTACCAGCTAGTCGGTAATACACGGATTGTTTGTCTTTACGTGTTGAGACGAGTCCAGAGCTGCGTAGCTTGGCTAGATGCTGTGACAGCGCCGATTGGCTGAGCGCCACTTTGTCATTGAGTTCATTAACAGATAACTCCGCGTTATCCAGAGCACACAGAATCATCAACCTCACCGGTGAACTGAGTTGTTTCATCAATAATGCTGCATCTTCTGCATGTTTTTGCATCATATTTTCAAGACTTATGGCTTCCACTTATTTCTGCCTCACACGGTTAAAGAATGAATATCATTATATTAGAATTCTCTGAATTAGCAACATCTAAATTAGCAATATCTAATATCAAGTGGTAATCTAATTGTTGCTACATCAAAGGTCAGGTATGGATGGAGTACTGAGGATGACAAGATTAGATACTCTTGACGCGCACACTTAAGGGTTCGATTTATTGAACGATAACTAAATATATGTATGATGAAATGAAAATGGACTCGGACTCTATCAGTGACGAAAGGAGCATCATAAATCGCATGCGATCTATTGTTGTGGCCGTGCTTTTTTCCTTGCTGACTGCATGCTCGGAAGCACCTAGCCTCACCCTCACGGTTGGCAGCAATCAATGGCCAGGTTACGAGACCTTACATCTGGCTAAAAAACTCAATTTGTACGATGACTACGCCATCAAACTGGTCGAGTTAACTTCCGCAACGGATGTGATTAATGCCTTCAAATACGGGCAGTTAGATGTTGCCGCATTAACGCTGGATGAGGCCATACTGCTCGCACAAGATGTACCGGACATCGTTGTCTTTCTGGTGATGGACATCTCACATGGTGCTGATAAGTTAATCGCCAAACCTGATATCAAAACTCTTCAGGATCTTGTCAATAAACGTATCGGGGTTGAGCAAACGGCACTTGGTGCTTTTTTCTTTAGTCAGGTTTTAAAAAAAGCTGAACTCTCCAGCACACAAGTCATAGTCGTTCCCACCACCGTTGACCAGCATTTACGAATGATGGAAATGGACAATCTGGATGCTGTAGTCACCTTTGAACCTACAGCATCAAAACTGCTTTCCCAAGGCAATCTAAGCTTATTTGACAGCAGTGAAATACCAGACAAAATCGTCGATGTGCTGGTCACAACGGAGTCACAGATAAACACCAAAAACGACAGCCTGAAGCAATTGGTCAGTGCACAATGGGAAGCCCTGAATTACCTGTCATCCAACCCCATTGAGGCGGCGATGATAATGGCGCCAAGACTGCATGTATCTGCAGAACAATTACTCAGCAGTTACGATGATCTGTTACTTCCAAATCAACAACGAAATCAAACATTGCTAGGCGGGGAACTCCTGAAGACGGCTATCCAACTGAACACTTTGATGGTTGAGGAAGGCATACATAACGGTCAGGTCGATGTAAGAAATTTGATATCTGACAGGTTCGTGCAGTGACAAAGATATCTACTATCAAACTCAAGGTATGGATACCAGTTATTACGTTACTCCTCTACTCTTTGCTGTTAACAGCCGAGTTGTATTCCAGTTACCAGAAGACCATCAATACCATTGATGCCGACGCAAAAGAAGGCATCAAGTCTCTCCTCTTTAAAACCGGACACTATGTCAGCTACGCAGCGGCGAATGGGTCTTCCGTCGATCTCAAGCGCATCGTCGCGAATCTGACCCTGTTGGAGAATGTGGACGAAGCACTGGTCGTCGGACCTGATTTACGGATTCATTATTCCTCAAGACTCGCCTGGATAGATGAGAACGCACAGGGCTTATTGAGCCAAAATGAACTGAATCTACTCACCTCATTCTCTAATGCAAAGGCAATAGATGTGATTCGTCAGGCTAACTATGTTTACGGCCTGGCTGCAGTAGAGTTATCGTTCGATGGCATCCAGGCAGAGAATGATGAAATTCTTCTGCTTCGTTATGACCTTACCGAGAAATTGAATAGAGCCTTTAAAGCCAGTTTGGACGAGGCCCTTCCGCTTATCTTTATCACGCTGTTCACAGCTTTATTAATCACTTATCTGCTGCATCGTTATGTCACCATACCTCTCGGCCTGCTGAGTAACTTAGTCAGCAAAATCAATTCCCCTACAGAGAAACTCGAGAATCCCCTGCTCGGTGAGGATGAATTGGCAAACGTCGGTGAAGCCTTAACGAATGCCGGCCTGCAAATCAGGGAGGATATGACAGCGCTTAAGGATCGTGAAAACCGTATCAGTATCACGCTCAATGCGATTGGTGATGGCGTGATTGTCACGGACAGTGAGGGCTACATTCAGCGACTGAATCCAACGGCTGAAAAACTTACTGGCTGGACAGCTGAGCAGGCGATCGGCGAGCTAAGTCAACATGTCTTTAAAGCGTTTTCACATGAAAGATCAGAGCTGGTTGACCCTGTTCAGGAAGTTATCCATACCGGCAAAGAGCTCAAGCTGCATAACCGTACCATTCTGACATCCAAAGCCAATACTAAACTGCAGATATCTCAGTGTGCCGCCCCCATTTATGAGGGTGATAAGCTGGTCGGTGTGGTGTTGGTTTTTCAGGATGTTTCCAGAGAATACATGCTGCGGGATAAGTTAAGGCAAAGTGTCGACTTTCTGGAGAAGCTGCTTCAAATCAGTCCTAGCGTCACCTTTGTTTTAAAAAAGACCAGTCCGCAAACAGACTATGTCTTTTCCTATGTATCCGAGTCCATTGCACGCTATACCGGCATTAGCAGTGAGCAATGCATAGCTCAGAGCCATGACACCCTTGATCTAATTCACTCTGATGATCGTGAGAAGCTCAAGAACTGCCTGAATGATGCCATCAATAAGCCGGGCAAAGTCATTACCACTGATTTCCGTTTTATCATAGATGCCCCGAAAAACCTGACATTCAGAGTCAATTTGGTGGCAACCCATGAAATTGATAACACCAGTCAGATTGTCGGCGTGGCGATTGATATTTCTGAGCAAATACGTCACGAAGAACAAAACCTGTTTCTAGGTAATATCTTGGAACGCTCCTTAAATGAGATTTATATCTTTGACGCACAGACCCTTTTGTTCATTCAAGTGAATTATGGCGCCTTGAATAACTTGGGTTACACGAATGAGGAAATCAAACAGCTTACGCCACTGGATATAAAGCATGACTTGTCGAGAGCGCAATTTGAGTCTCTTATTGAACCTCTGCAATCAGGTGAAAAAAATCTCGTCGAATTTGAAACAGCCCATTACCGAAAAGACGGTTCTAGCTATCCGGTACATGTCTCGCTGCAGAAGGATCTGAGTAGTGAAGGCGATGTATTTGTGGCCTTTACTAACGACATAACTGAGGCTAAACGTTCGGAGTCAAAAATCAATTTTTTGGCTTTTCATGACGTACTTACCGCTCTGCCAAACCAATCCTTACTGGATGAACGGATTAATCAAGCAATCATCAGCAGCCATCGAGATAAAGAGCAGTTTGCCTTGCTCTATATGGATCTCGATCGTTTTAAAATCATCAACGACACACTGGGCCATGCCAGTGGCGACAAACTCCTCAAAGCCGTTGCACTGCGGCTGAAAGCGAATGTTCGTGAGCAAGATACGGTGTCCAGAACCGGCGGTGATGAATTTACGGTGCTGCTTGTTGATACCGATCAAAAAGGCGCTGCACGCGTGGCAGATAACCTATTGACGGCTATCGCTCAGCCTTTTGTTATCAATAAGCAAACGTTTCATGTCACTACCTCTATCGGCATCAGCATGTACCCGGAAAATGGCGAAACCGGCCCGCTACTTAAACAGAAAGCAGACAACGCGATGTACAGGGCAAAAGAACATAAACGTAACTGCTTTCAGTTCTTTACCGAAGAGATGCACCGTAAAATGCTGCACCGCATGCACGTTGAGAGCGAATTGCATGCGGCGATTGAAAACAATGAATTTTCATTGGTTTACCAGCCACAGCTAGATTTGCTTACAAATAAAATTATCGGCGCAGAGGCGCTGCTTCGCTGGGATAACAGTAACCTAGGTCAAGTACCACCCAATGTGTTCATACCAATAGCCGAAGAGTCCGGCTTGATCAGTGAAATTGGTGATTGGGTATTAAATGAAGCCATTGCACAAGCCGGTCGCTGGCGACCACAGATCCCTGAGCCCTTCACCGTTGCGATCAATATTTCTGGTTTTCAGTTCAGAAATAGCTTACTGGCTGACTCGATTTCAACACTGCTGCGTGAGCATGGGCTTGAATCTGGTGACATCGAAATAGAAGTCACAGAAACGGTCGCCATGCATGATATGGCTTACAGCATTAAGCAAATGCAGACGCTCAGAAATGCCGGCATTCATTTGTCTTTGGATGATTTTGGTACGGGTTTTTCTTCATTAAGTGCATTGAAAAAATTCCCCATCAACAAACTGAAAATTGATAAGAGCTTTATTGATGACATGCTGATCGATGATGATGATTCCGCGATTGTGGACACCGTGATTACCTTGGCTAAAACACTGAAATTGAAGACCGTCGCTGAAGGTGTGGAGTCTGACAGTCAATTGAAAATGCTTCGAAGTAAAGGCTGTCATTCCATCCAGGGTTACCTTTTCAGTAAGCCTGTTCCCGGTGATGAAATGTTGAAATTTTCAAAAGAATACGGCAGTTGAAGGCTGTTCATCATGTTGCACTGTCATTGTTTAGGGCATACGATGTCTGAACTTACTGACATACCAAAGCCGTGAAACCAAACTACTTCATTTCACTTTTGCTGATTATCTGCATGGTCTACTCGACCAGCGCAGCGGCTTTTTTGCATATGAATGAGCATCGGCATATTGAATCACATGCTGCTGAACACCAGCATGATGCTGAGCACAGTCATCAGCATAACGGCGAAAACGACGCCGATCATGCACATCACTTTAACCTCCATGTCATTGGGGATTTGGTTGAACATGACGCCCTGTCATTTAGCCAACCCAATGGCTCATTAAGCGATGATTTTTTCAGTCGCTTAGTCTCTCGCAGCTATTCCCCACCTATACCGCCGCCCAACGCGTAATCCTACTCAACTAAATTAACCGTCATTACGCGCTATGCGTATGTATCGTTATGGGAATGGATTATGAAATTACCAGTATCAAATCGTCGTGTACTTGGCGTCGCGGCATTGTTTTTTTTGTTAACGTCACCGGGTCTGGCTGTTGCCATTGATCTATCAACAGCCGTGAGTCGCACACTCGCAGCAAGCCCGGAGTTGCAACTCTACCCTTACCATGTGCGTGTGCTTAATGGTGAAGCGCTGCAGGCAGGGCTCAAACCCAATCCGACATTGAATGTCGATCTGGAGAATGCCTTCGGTACGGGCGACTCCCGCTTCCTGGCTGGTCATGAGTTGACCTTGTCTTTAAGTCAGGTCATTGAACTGGGTCAAAAACGCGAAAAACGGGTCAATGTTGTTGACCAAAAATCACTCTCCATACAGAGAGAGTACGAAGTCAAACGACTGGATGTCATTGCCAGCTTGCTGCGTGATTATTACCAGGCACTTCGACTTCAACATCTGATGACGTGGAACAGTCAGCGCATAGAAGCTGAACAAGCAGCATTGAAAGTCATTGAGCACCGTGCCAATGCCGGCGTTGTTGGTAAAGCAGATGTTATGCGCATGCAACTGCGGCTGGCTAAATCACAGGCCAAGCAAGCTGAACTGCAAGCCCAACATGCGAACTCATTGAATGTGCTGGCCGCTAACTGGTCTGAAAACGCTGATTTCAGTGACGTCGATGGCGATCTAAACCAGACACCTGTCGCTCCAGATATGGCTGCTATACAGCAAGCGGTGCAATCAACACCTGACTACTTGCTGACCATGGCACAAACGCGAATCAGTGAAGCCCAACTCGCTTTGGCACAGGCTGAAAGTCAGGCTAACGTTACTGTTGGGGCTGGTATCAGACGCTTAGAAGACAGTGATGACAATGCTTTTGTCTTCAATTTTTCGATGCCGTTGCAATGGCAGAATAAGAATCAAGGCAACATCGCTGCTGCACAAGCCACCTATGAGGAAAACCTTGCCAATCAGGATCTGCAGAAAACTCGCCTTGAGGTCGCTATGCAGCGTATTCACTCAGCCATGCTGAATAACCTTCGTCAACTTGAGCTTGTTGATACTGACTTACTGCCCGTAGCCAATTCTTTGCTCGACGAGGTCAAACTCGGCTATCAACTCGGCCTGTACAGCGTTTTGCAATGGGTTGATGCCCAGGATGAGCTGTTCAATATTGAACGTGAGCGCATCGAGGCACAGCACGCTACCCACCTCCAATATCTCGAATTAGAACGCCTGAGCGGAAGCAACCTTACGCCGATGGCTGCTCACAAGGAATAAATCATGAAGTCTTACTTATTAGTTTTGGCGTTACTGTTTCATGCGCCACTGTTTGCAGCTGGCGGTCACGGACATGGACATGACGACCATGCTGAGCATGAAGCAGCACCTGAAGGCCCGCATGGTGGCAGATTACTTGAAAGCGATATCCTCAATCTGGAAATCACGATTTTTGAATCTGGCATCCCTCCAGAAATGCGTATTTTCCCTTACTTGAAAGATGGCACAGCTGTAGATCCTGACAACGTCATAATGACCGTTAACCTCAACCGCACAGGTGGACAACAAGACCTGATTGATTTTAGTTCAGAGGCTGACTATTTATTGGGTGATGCTGAGATAGTTGAACCCCATTCTTTTGAAGTAGAAGTCAACGCCAATTACCAAGGCAATGACTATCACTGGCACTTTGAGAGCTATGAAGGCCGTGCTGAGATACCTCCTCGCTTACTCGCTCTGTCTGAAGTGGAGACTGAAACAGCCGGTTCGAAAACCATTTCAGTGACCAATACCGTCTATGGCATTGTCAGCAAAGCTGAAGATAAAGTCTTCCATGTTCATGCCCCCTACCCCGGCATCGTCCAGGCGGTGGATGTGCAAACCGGCGACAAAGTCAAAAAAGGCCAACGTCTGCTCACTGTTCTCAATCAGCAAACCTTGCAGACCTACTTAATCACGAGTCCAGCTTCTGGTGAAGTAACACTGCGTCCAGTCAAGCGTGGCGATCACACAGATATAGGCACACTGGTTGAAGTCAGTGACTTGTCTTCTGTTTGGGTTGAAATGTCGATGTTCCCACAAGACATTGAAGCTATCAGTAAAGGCATGCCCGTTATCATTAGTGATCTACATGGCGAACACTCAGTCGAAAGCAAACTCGATTACCTCTCGCCACAAATGACCGGTGGTCATATAGCGCGTGCCAGAGCCACCATCGCGAATCCTGATGGCGACTGGCGCCCCGGCATGCATGTCATGGCAGAAGTCGTGATTGAACGTGTTGAGGTGCCTCTCGCTGTCAAACGTTCAGCCTTACAATCATTCCGCGACATGCCAGTCGTGTTTGGCCGTTTTGGTAACGTCTTTGAAGTCAGAATGGTACAGCTGGGGCGTCAGGATAAAGACTATGTTGAAGTCACTGGCGGACTCGAACCGGGTACCGACTACGTCACCAACAACAGTTATCTTCTCAAGGCAGAAGTCTTGAAAGATGGCGCCAGCCACGACCACTAGGAGCAAAGCATGATTGATAGCATTATTCGCTTTGCGATACATCAGCGCTGGCTGGTGATGTTCCTGACCCTGCTCATCGCAGGGCTGGGCGTTTACAATGCCTACAAATTGCCGATTGATGCCGTGCCAGACATCACCAATAAACAGGTACAGATCAATACTGAAGTACCAGGCTATTCGCCGCTTGAATCTGAGCAGCGCGTTACCTATCTGGTTGAAACAGCCATGGCGGGTTTACCGGAGCTTAGGTACACCCGTTCGATTTCGCGTTATGGCTTATCTCAGGTCACGGTCGTCTTTGAAGATGACAAGGACATCTACCTTGCCCGTCAGCAAATTAGTGAGCGTCTGTTATCCATCCGCACTGAGTTACCTGAAGGTGCTGAGCCACAACTCGGCCCGGTAGCCAGTGGTTTGGGTGAAATCTTCACCTATGCCATCAGTGCTGAAGAAGGCGTCGTCAAAGAAGATGGTCAACCCTACACTGCGGAAGACCTGAGAACGATACAGGACTGGATTATCCGTCCACAGCTGGTCAAAGTGCCGGGTGTAACTGAAATCAACAGTGTCGGCGGCTTTGAACGCGAATATCAGGTTGCCCCAGATCCTGCCAAATTGATTGCTTACAAGCTGACTCTGATGGATGTTGCAGAAGCTTTAGAGAGCAATAATCAAAATGTCGGGGCAGGCTATATCGAGCCAAACGGTGAACAATGGCTGGTTCGCTCTCCGGGCCAGTTACAAACGCTCGAAGATATAGAAAATGTCGTCATTGCCAAACGTGATGATATGCCTGTGACCATTGGCGACGTTGCTGAAGTGTTTCTTGGCAAACAGCTACGAACCGGCGCAGCCACCCAAAACGGCAAAGAAACCGTGCTGGGCACGGCCTTTATGTTGATGGGTGAAAACAGTCGTATCGTGGCCCAAGCGGTCGCAGAAAAACTGACGGCGGTTAACCGAAGCCTGCCCGAGGGAATTAAGGCCGAAGCCGTCTATAACCGTACCACGTTAGTCGAAAAGACTATCGCGACCGTACAAAAGAACCTGCTGGAAGGTGCGATTTTAGTTATCGTCGTGCTGTTTACATTATTGGGTAACTTCCGGGCAGCCTTTATCACTGCACTGATTATTCCGCTAAGTATGCTGTTTGCCATTACCGGAATGGTCAGTAACCGGGTATCAGGAAACCTGATGAGCTTGGGGGCAATAGACTTCGGGCTGATTGTAGATGGCGCTGTCATCGTGGTCGAAAACGCTCTGCGCCGACTTGGTATCGCTCAAGAACGCAAGGGTCGTTTGCTGACATTGCAGGAACGGTTAGAAGAAGTGGCTGACAGTACCCGCGAGGTATTCAACCCTGCGGTGTTTGGTGTACTCATCATCATGCTGGTGTATTTACCATTGTTTGCCCTTGGCGGTGTCGAATCCAAAATGTTTGAGCCGATGGCCTTTACCGTTGTTGCAGCTCTGACAGGTGCTCTGCTACTTGCCGTGACCTTTGTCCCAGCTGCCATTGCCATTTTTGTACGTGGTAACGTTCAGCATAAAGAAAACATTCTGATGCGTGGTGCCAGAATGGTTTACAGCCCGTTTCTCAGTGTTGCGATGAAAACGCCGCTACTAGTGAGCTTTACCGCATTACTTTTTGTTGTTTGGGTAGCAAGCCTGTCAACCCGCATGGGCACAGAGTTCCTACCTAAGCTGGATGAAGGCGACATTGCCTTGCATGCGCTGCGCATTAGCGGAACAGGTCTTGAGCAAGCAGTAAGTATGCAAAACCAATTGGAAGCGGTAATCCGTGAGTTTGATCAAGTCGAACGGGTCTTTGCCAAAATCGGCACCCCCGACATCGCGACAGATCCGATGCCACCCAGTGTGGCGGACACGTTTTTGATCATCAAACCACGTTCAGAATGGGCAGATCCCACACAGAGCAAAGCCGAGTTTTTAGATGAACTCAGGGAAGCCGTTGAAGCGGTACCCGGCAATAAATATGAATTCACACAACCCATCGAAATGCGGTTCAATGAATTAATTGCAGGTGTTCGTGCTGATGTTGCTGTCAGGATCTACGGCGATGATTTGGAACAACTCAACACGGTTGGTAAATCCGCCATTGAACTGATTTCTGCTATTGATGGGGCTGCTGATGTGCGAATGGAGGAAATCACCGGACTTCCTATGCTGTCAATTGAACCAGATCGGTTTCATCTCGCCCTGTTAGGTCTGAGTATCAATGATATGCAGCAGAGCTTGCAAACAGCGATTGGTGGTCGGGATGTTGGCCTTATCTACGAGGGGGATCGTCGCTTCAAGCTTGTTGTCAGACTGGCGGACGATAAACGGCAGAACATTGATTACCTGGCGAAACTCCCCGTCGCACTGACAAAAAGTGAGGATCCTGACCTCTCCTATGTCCCGCTCGGTGAGATAGCTGAAATCAAAACCTATGTTGGCCCTAACCAGATCAACCGTGAAAGTGGCAAACGTCATGTGCTGGTGTCTGCCAACGTGGTCGAACGTGATCTGGGCAGCTTTGTCACTGAGATTCAAAACACGATCGACCAGCAACTTGCTATTCCTGCTGGTTATTGGGTGGACTATGGCGGCACCTTTGAGCAGCTTCAGTCTGCAACCAAACGGCTCTCAATAGTTGTCCCAGTGACCTTGATGTTGATCTTGGGCTTATTAATCAGCGCCTTCAAATCCGTTAGAGATGCCTTACTGGTTTTCACAGGTATTCCACTGGCGCTGACGGGCGGCATATTGTCACTGACATTCAGAGAGATGCCGCTGTCGATTTCAGCCGCAGTTGGTTTTATTGCTTTATCTGGTATCGCGGTGCTGAATGGCATTGTGATGCTGTCGTTTATCCGGCAGCTACGTGACAAAGGAGAAACGCTGCTGATTGCCGTCAGAAATGGTGCCATGCAGCGTTTACGTCCCGTTTTGATGACTGCACTGGTCGCGAGTCTTGGCTTTCTACCGATGGCCTTGAATACCGGTACGGGAGCCGAAGTGCAGCGCCCGTTGGCGACCGTGGTGGTCGGCGGTATTATCTCCTCGACCTTGCTCACACTGGTGGTGTTGCCAGCACTCTATGTGCTGGCCTATCGTCGAAGCGTAAAACGCAGGTAATAAGGAGCCCACCATGTGGTACTACATCACCAAAGTCGCTGTTAGTGCTGCGCTCATCGTCGCTATTTCCGAAATAGCAAAACGAAGCTCCTTGATGGGCGCAATTTTGGCTTCTGTACCACTGGTCTCCGTTATCGCTATGATTTGGCTGTATCATGAAAGTAGTGATACAGCCAAAATCAGCTCACTCGCCACAAGTACTTTCTGGCTGGTCATCCCCTCTTTGGCTCTGTTTGTGGCATTACCCATACTTCTGAAAAGCGGTGTAGGGTTTTACTGGAGCCTCTTTATTGCCATCGGCATAACGATCATTTGCTACTTTGCTATGCTGACTGGGCTTCGTCTTTTCGGTATCAATCTATAGCCAAAAGTCATGTAACTAAGCGATGCAAAACAAAGACGCAGCAGCTCAAAACCAGAAACGGACACCAGCAACCAGACTGGTCGTGCTGTCATCCTCACCGTCGGCACGACGCAGATCCGCGGTATCACCCGAATACTGCATGTGGCTGATGCCAACATACGGCGCAAATTCACGGCTGATGTGGTAGCGCAATCTGAATCCGGTTGTAATGCCGGAAAAGCCCTGACCCTGCTCAAACTCTTCTGCTTCATTAAAGGCGTAGCTAGTCTCTGCCCTGGCCTGCAACACCCATTTCTGCGTTAAACGCCAGTCATATTCGACTTCAAAATCAAGCCAGCTATCGCCCTCATCACTGATACGCAGGTTGGTGTCGACTTCAAACCAGTACGGTGCCAGTCCCTGAAAACCAAATATGCCGTAGTAACGCTCCTGTTTATCACCAGCACCAAAGTTAGTTTCTGCACCCAGACCAAGTTGTACATCCCAGAATGGAGTTATGCGACGACTGTATTGGATATCCAAATTTTCCAACTCACCGCTGTGCTTATCGTTATAGCTGCCTTCGGTTTCTATCCACAAACGATGGATGTCTTTGCCATACCAGCCCTGTGCATCCCATACGAGCTCTTCAACAGACTCAACACTTTGAATTTCGAACCGGTCAAACATCACCATGCCGTAGGGATGATCATCATGCACCGGCAAATCCCAACTTGGGTCAGCCTGTAAACCAATACCAGCAGCCATGCTTTGTGGGGAAATAAAACCTAATACCAGTGCCGTAGAAAGGTGTTTAATTAAACTTCTCATCGTCAATACTCGTTATGCCACTGATACTACACGGAACATGCCAGCATCCATGTGATACATCAGATGGCAATGAAATGCCCAGTCACCAAAGGCATCCGCCGTGATCAGTGCTGACAAACGCTCACCTGGTTTAACGATGACGGTATGTTTGCGTGGACGCAGCTCACCATGACCATTTTCCAGTTCCATCCACATGCCGTGCAGGTGTATAGGGTGATCCATCATCGTATCATTGACCAAAATTAGGCGCAGACGCTCGTCTTTATAGAAACGAATGGGACCATCTACTTCAGAGAATTTCTTGCCATCAAACGACCACATATAACGCTGCATATTACCGGTCAGGTGCAATTCTAAATCGCGTTCAGGTGCACGTTTATCTGGCCAGACATGGTGGCTTTTCAGTTGTGAATACGTTAATACTCGGTGCTTAACGTGCTCAAGACCTACCCCGGGGTCATCAAGACGTGGAACCGGTTCGTCAACAACCATGGCCGCTCCGGGCCCATGATTATCGTCACCGTGCGTTACAGTTCTTGTTGTCGTTTGTTGCATGGCTTCATGGCCATGATGATGTTGATGACCATTCGACTCTTTTGACATCGTCGACATATCATGAATCTTCGGCTCCGGTTCCATAGACGTCACGTCATGCATCATGTGCCCAGCACCCATCGAATCCATACCCCGTTCAACAGTGGGATACATCGCAGGGACAGGTGCACTTAGGCCATGTTGAACGGCTAAGGTGCCACGAACATAACCACTGCGGTCTTGAGCTTGTGCAAACAAGGTATAGGCCTCAGCAGTGGGCTCAACGATGACATCGTAGGTTTCTGCGACACCGATACGGAACTCGTCGGTTTTGACGGGTTGTACCGGTTGTCCATCTGCACTGATGACCGTCATTGCCAGTCCAGGTATTTGAAAGTCAAACAACGTCATCGCTGAGGCATTGATGATCCTTAAACGGACTTTTTCGCCCGGTTTAAATAAACCTGTCCAATTACCAGAGCTGGCTTTGCCGTTAATGAGATAGGTGTATTCACTGCCAGTGACATCAAGAATGTCTCGGGAGCTCATACGCATTTGCCCCCACATCGTGGACTTCTGCCAAGCAGCCTGCCAGCCCATCGTCTCGACATCATCAAAAAAGTCTTCCACGGTGCGCTGCTGATAGTTGTAATAACCCTCAGACACCTTCAGATTACGCATGATGGTTTCAGGATGCTCAAAACTCCAGTCAGACAGCACAATCGCATAGTCACGATCTGCAGCAATTACTTCTCCTTCAGCAGGCTCAATGACTATCGGACCATAGTGGCCGAGCTGTTCCTGCATGCCGGAATGGCTGTGATACCAGTAAGTACCGTTTTGAATGATCGGAAAACGATATTCAAAGGTGGTTTGGGGTTTAATCCCAGCAAATGAAACACCGGGTACACCATCCATTTGATAGGGCAATAACAGCCCATGCCAATGAATTGAGGTATCAACGTCCAATTGATTGTGAACACGTATGACTGCTTCACGCCCCTCTTTCATTTTCAGCAGGGGGGCTGGTAATAAACCATTAACAGTAACGGCTTGTGACGTGAGTTGATTATCAATCTGTAAGGTAGAACGAACGACACTTAACTCAAAAATATCGCTATTGCCTTCCTTGCGTTGAGGTAGCAACAAAGATTGTTCCCGAGCCATTGCTGGCAACAACGGGTAGAGTGAGCTCAACAATCCGGCGGATGCTAACGCCTGTATTAACTGTCGACGACGATAATTGTGTTCTGGCATTTAATGATCTGCTAAGTGGGTGTGGAATAACTACTCAGACACTGATTTTGTCTCAGTGTTCATGCTAGACGAGTAATTCGGTGAATACGGCTTAAACAGATAATACCAATCAACATTGAACATGCGGCCAGCCATAAAGCCGCACTGTAGCTGCCAGTGTGACTGGCGATATAGCCTGCAATGGCCGGTGCAGTAATTTGTGCAATGCCATAACTGATAGTGAGTTTGGCCATCGCTTTGGCTGGGTTGTGTGGAAACTGATGACCAATAAAAACCAACATCATGCTGACCACGCCGGCAAAGGTGGCCCCAAAGAGGATCGCTCCAACAGCATTCACCAACAGATGGTCACTTAACGCCGGTGTGATAATGGCTATGAGCATTATGGTGTAACTCATTATCAATGCTTTAGTTTCGCCAGCCCAGTTGGATACTTTATCCCAAATCAGGCAAGACGGTACGGCCATCATGCCAAGGAAAACCCAAATCCAATTGCCATGCCCCTGTAAGGCAGGCATACCTTCTAAAATAGCCACGATAAACGTTGCACTGATCACATAGCCGACACCTGCACAGGAATAGGCAGCAATCATCAGCCACATCCATTGGGATGAGGGACCTGCTTGACTATTTACTTGCCCTGTCGATGTAATCTCTGGGGCTGGCATCCATAACCAAGCCGGAATAAAAAATATCAACCCAAATAGGCCGATAACCACCCACTGCATCGCCCAATCAAAAAAAGGCTGCATGGCAATGATAACCAGCCCGGGTATAACGATGCCCAAGCCAAGACCTGAAAAATGTAAGCCTAACTGCCCCTTGAAGCCACGTTTTTTTAGCCAGCTCATAACAAAACCCGCAGCCAGGATAATGCCCGCTGTACTGGTCAAACCGCCTAAAAATCGAGACACACTCCAGATCACACTATCTGTTGTGAAGCCCATCACCACGGTGCTGAGGACCGCAACAATAAGGTTGAATCGGTAGAACTGGTATTTGAGCTTAAGGCTGCTAATCTGTGAAATCAGCACCACACCTAACAGATAGCCCAGATAATTAAAGGTAGCTAGCCAGCCGCCAGCCAGCGGCGACAAACTTGTCTGCTCAAGCATGATTGGCAGAAAGGGTGTGTAGGCAAAACGGGCAATACCCACCGTGAGAATCAATGCACAGATTCCGGCTGCTATAACCTTAAATTGCTGCAAACCTGACTCCTTATCCTGTTTGCTCATGGTTTTCCCTTTTCAATTACGCCCCGCTTTTCACCCAAAGTCCGTCCTGCTCAGTGACACGAAAACGGGCCCACTGACGAAAGCTTTCCCTATCACAGTAGCCCGTCTGGTATGCCCCCTGCCCCGCGACCGTTTTGTAAATAATCAAATCCCGGCCTTTGTGATCCTGCCCGGCATCATCAATAACCTGACGAATACTCCACATATGGCCAATGTTGCCATTGCTGTAAAAGCAGCCTTTTTGAATAGTAGCAGGATGCGCAATTGTCGTCTGAGCATGTAATTTGGCTTTTTCCAGCAGTTCGGTCAGCCCTTCTTCACCGATATCGACAAACGAATCCAGATCTCGGATTGCCGCATGAAAATCTTCCGTAGTCAGCACATAGTCAGAGATAGGCGCTGACGGTTCAGTAGGGACGCGCTGACGCGATACAAGATGAGCCGGATAACGTCGCCAATCAAAAAACAGATTAAACAGCACCGCTACCGACAGCATGATTACTACATTTAACAAAACCGGATGCAGTAAAAAGCTGTAGCCCATGTCATAGACTTCGCTTCCACCAACTACCGCCGTCAATGCGCTGGCACCTCCGGGAGGATGAATACAACGCAGGTAATACATTGCCCCTACAGCCAGTCCTACGGCTACACCTGCGGTGACGAACCCTGTGGGAAGCAGTTGCTGACAGACGATGCCAATGAATGCTGAAATCATATGTCCGCCAAAAACTGGCCATGGTTGAGATAACACACCATGAGGTACTGCGAACAACAAGACTGATGACGCTCCCATTGAACTGATAATCAACAGGCTAGCGGTAGAGGAAAAACCATATTTCATGCTGACGAACAGTGAGAGCAAGACAGTCAGACTGATGGCAATACACGCCCCAAGCGATGAGAGCAGTTTTTCGCCATGGCTCGTCTGATTTCGCTCAATACCGAGCCAGTGGGCCAGTTCATCCAATAATGAGGTCAGTTTCATAAGAATAAGCGACGCACAAAAATGGTGCATCATACCAACTTATTCGTTTAAAGGTAGTAACAGACTTAGCTTACGGTGAACCACCTTCAAGACGCCGTTCCAGAGAAGCGACTTTCTCATAGGCCTGAGTTTCATTGTTGATGTTTTCTATCAGACCACGGTGGATAGCAACAGATACCGCTTCTTCATTGTTGAAGCGGCCACCTTCCTTAAAAATTAGATCAACCAGTTGTCGCGCTGGCATATCAAGATACACAGCTAAGGCTCTGGTTTCTTTAGAAAAATGCTGTAACACATCCGGGTGGGTGTGTTTAACGGTCAAAATGGCGAGATTATCAATCAACACCAGCTCATAACGTGTTTTTTCGGTTAAGCCATTATCCTGTACGAATCGGATACTGGTTAGTCCGGTCAGTTCATAGAATGCATTCTGTACTTTAACTGAAGCTGCCTGACGATCAGCAACAAGTACTTTTAGCCACTTCAGTCTGTGCCTCGCGAGTGTCACTATGCTTTTCTCTAACACGATATAGCACCCCCTTTCACAGCGTTCCTACAATTTAGAACTTACTCCTTTTGTAAAGTTTGGTCATCCATCAGATGAAAGGTGAAATGAAGCTTCACCAGATCGGGAATAAAGCTGATATCGGCATACTCACCGCTACCAAGATCGTAGTCAAGGCGATGAATTGAGGCTTCACCCTCTAGTAGCCAGCCCTCTTCCTGCCTAACAAGATGGAAACGGCCTGTCTCGTTTCGAGTGACTTCACGGATAGTGAGCCGACCGCGAGTAACGAACTCTTGCCCTTGTTTTTCGATATATTCAGTTTGCCAATAAGCTTTTGGATACTGCTGTGTCGCCAGACCATCTATTTCCTGCATTCCAATATCAAGGTCTCGATTGCCAGTACTGACTGACTGCATCGCAATAACGGCATCTATCTGACCATCTTGGGGGGTGTTATCCCAACAGTAGCGCAAGCTGAAATCAGCGAAATGACCCTCAAAAACAGAGTCTTCAATAGAAAAAGTGAAGTCAATATGACTCTGACTTGGATCCGCCGTATAGCAAACCGCTTTCAATTGCGTTGAGAGCAATAGCAGTAATAAAGAGACAATAGGCGTGAGTTTCATCGTTTCCAGCGAGGTAGCATTCGCCACAGTAAACCATCTTTGAGATAAAAATGATGATACCCGGCCATCAGGATATGGCCGCCCAAGACTACAAAGAGTAACCATGCAAAGGTCGCATGAATACTCCTAAGCAGCGTCTTATGGGCATCATTTTGTTCAAGTAAGGCAGGTAACTGCATCAACTCAAACCAGTTGACGGTGAAACCTCCCGCCGAAGACATGGCCCAACCAAGTGGCGGAATCACAACGAGTAAGGCATAAATCGATCTATGCACAAGCTTCATGGCCTGTTTTTGTTTGTCAGACATGGAAACAGGCGTCGGTTTGATATTGAACTGTCGCCAAACAATCCTCAGCAAAACCAGTAGTAACAACGTGATGCCTATAGATTTGTGTTGATTAACAAGTTCATAACGCTCACGACCAATATCCAACTGCAAAAACCGCCATGCCCAGACAAACTGCAAGCCGATGAGCAGTGCCATCAGCCAATGTAACAACTGACTGATAAACCCGTAGCGCGCGTTGCTATCTCTTATCTGCATAATATGCCACCGCCGTTTATACTGAGGCTAAATAGTCAATCCAGACAGGTGGTTAGCATGCCCTTGTTAATTACTATCTTACTCTGCATAAGTTTGTTCGGTTGTGCCGAAAAAGCAATAACCTCTCCGGATATCACTCCGAGGACGTTAGCTGACTTTCCCCCCCGACCCGACGGTATCCGATTTCAGGTAGATAAAGTGACATCTGAAATCAGGATGATCAGTTATCCCGAAGGTCGTTTTGGTCACGCCCATGTGGTTGGTGGCCACATTATCAATGGAGAAATCGTCCTACCAGAAGATCATCATCAGGTCTGGCTGGAACTAGAGATTGATGTCGAGGCCATGGTAGTAGACCAGCAAAGCTGGAGAGAGGACGAACGGATGAAATCGCATCCCGGTCAGCAAGCTGTTCACGGCACGAAAGAGAATTTAATGTCTCAAGCCGTTTTAGATGTAAAAAATCATCCGCTGATCATGATTCGGGTCGACAACGTGATAGGTCCACATTGGCAGAACGATGCGCTGGCATTGATAACTCTGGTTGGTACGACAAGACAAGTGCTGGTGCCCGTCGCGGTGTTTGAAGAGGAAAACAGGCTGACTGTTATTGGTCGAGCTGAGATCCATCAGAGCGATTTCGGCATTACGCCCTTTTCGGCGCTGGGCGGCATTATGCGGGTTGATGACAAGGTTTTGATTCGATTTCGAATTCAGGCTAATGCGGAATAGCCACTTTACTTTCAGCCTCATTCCGTGGAGACTCTGGCAGTGTAATTAGCTGCCACTTTATCACTGTGCAGCCCTGTCTAAACTGCTATTAATTTCTGGTGCACTTCGTCTGACGTTTATGTTGAAACATGCCTTCTTCGCTCTTTCAGTTTTTTTCTCTGTTCCTGTCTATGCTGCCAACAGCTCGCTGATTCCTGCAGAGACACTCGCCATGCTGCCTGCTGGTTCAGAAGCCAGCTTGCTGGTGATGGATGCTCGAACAAAAAACCTCCTCCACAGCCACAATGCGGACAGCCTGAGACCACCGGCCAGTGTGCTGAAAGCGGTGACCGCACTGGCCGCCAAGTTGCAGTTGGGTGAAGATTTTCGATTCAATACCGATCTTGAGCTCAAAGACAGTGATCTCATCTTCCGTTTCAGTGGTGATCCGACCCTGCGACGTAATGATCTCCGACAACTTATCGCCAAACTAAAAACGGAAACCACGCTGATCCGCGGTGATATTTACCTCAATGGCGGCCAGTTTGATGCCTTTGAGCTGGCAGACGGTCTGCCCTGGGACAATCTGGGCGTCTGCTACAGTGCCCCGTCTAGTAGTATTTCTCTGGATGATAACTGCGCGGTTGCCAAAATGGTCTACACCGACCAGGCGCAAACCAAGCTAGGCTTCGAGATTTCACGTGATGCCCCTATCACTATCGTCAATAAACTCTATCTGACAGAGGGGCTGGAAAAGCGTTACTGCAAATTCAAGCTGATGGCGAGTCACGACAACGAATATAAGCTCGGTGGCTGTCTGGGCAAACATGAAATCCCGCGCTTCCTGAGCTTCGCCGTTCAAAACACCCCGCTGTATGTCGCTGAAATGATTAAGCGTGAACTCAAACATGCTGGTATTCAGTTTCAGGGGAAAATCATCCGTAATGACCGTGCCTCCGGCACAATTATTGCCCGCCATCAGTCTGAGCCTTTGCAGAAACTGCTTGATGAGATGCTGAAAGATTCGGACAACCTGATTGCCGACAACTTACTCAAAACCATTGGCGCCAGCTATTACGATGAAGCCGGCAGCTTCGATAACGGCGTCTCAGCAGTCAAAGCAGTGTTGAAAGAAAAAGCCGGTATCGATTTGAGCAATGCTGCGCTGGCAGATGGTTCCGGTCTATCTCGTAATAATCGTATGAGCGCCACTCAGCTCATGGCGGTCATGCACTATATCTACAGCCACCCCGAACTCAAGCTGATGCAGGCAATGGCGGTGTCAGGTGTCAGTGGCACTCTGCGCTATCGCTACAGCATGCAGGGAGACGCGTTGAAAGGCCGGGTCATGGGCAAAACCGGCACCTTGTATGGCACTTACAATATCGCCGGTGTGCTGAATAGCCAGTCTGGTCGGCCTCTGCTGTTTGTGCAGCTGGTAACCAGTTATCACCACCCGGATTATCACCGCCATGAAAAGCGTGAAATCCGTAACTTTGAACGCAAGCTTTACCAGAGCCTGTATTCCGTGAAATAAGCCTGAACGCGCAGATTTCAGATTCGCAATCCGCTCGCTGGAGATGTAAAATTCTGCGCTTCTGGCAAATCAAATTGTTTGGACATCAATCATGGCGCAATACGTATACAGTATGAATCGCGTTGGCAAAGTCGTGCCACCGAAACGCGAAATTCTTAAGGACATTTCTCTCTCATTCTTCCCCGGCGCCAAAATCGGCGTTTTGGGCCTCAACGGTGCAGGTAAATCTACCCTGCTTCGCATCATGGCCGGTGTCGACAAAGACTATATCGGTGAAGCCCGCCCAATGCCCGGCATTAACGTGGGCTACCTACCACAGGAACCACAGCTTGACGATAACAAAACGGTTCGTGAAGTTGTCGAAGAAGCCGTTTCTGATGTGAAAGACGCGCTGACTGAACTGGATGCCGTCTATGCCGCCTATGCAGAACCAGATGCTGACTTTGATGAGCTGGCAAAAAAACAGGCTAAGCTGGAAAACCTGATTCAGGCGAAAGACGGTCACAATCTGGATAACGCGTTGGAACGCGCTGCCGATGCGCTGCGCCTGCCAGCATGGGATGCCAAAGTCGCCAATCTGTCTGGTGGTGAACGCCGCCGTGTGGCGCTGTGCCGTTTGCTGCTCGATAACCCTGACATGCTTCTGCTCGACGAGCCAACTAACCACTTGGACGCCGAATCTATTGCCTGGATTGAACGCTTCCTGCAGGAATACCCAGGTACTGTCGTGGCAATTACCCATGACCGTTACTTCCTCGATAATGCCGCTGGCTGGATTCTGGAGCTCGACCGTGGTCGTGGTATTCCTTATGAAGGTAACTACTCAGCCTGGCTGGAACAGAAAGAAAAACGTCTGGAACAGGAAGCTAAAGAAGAAGCCTCTCACCGTAAAGCCGTTCAAGCCGAACTTGAATGGGTACGTCAGGGTGCCAAAGGTCGTCAGACCAAGTCCAAAGCGCGTTTGAAACAGTTCGATGAAATGAACTCGCGTGAATTCCAAAAACGTAACGAAACCCAGGAGATTTATATTCCACCTGGTCCACGTCTGGGTGACAAAGTCATTGAACTGAAAAACGTCAGCAAATCGTACGGCGACAAACTGCTGTTTGAGAATTTGAGCCTGTCGATTCCACCGGGTGCAATCGTCGGTATTATCGGTGCCAACGGTGCTGGTAAATCGACCCTGTTCCGCATGATCAGTGGTGAAGAACAGCCAGATTCCGGCGAGATTGAAGTTGGTAGTACGGTTCAACTCGCCTACGTTAATCAGTCGCGTGAACTGGATGGTAAAAAAACCGTGTTTGAGGAAATCTCAGACGGCGCTGACATTATCACCGTTGGTAATTACCAGACACCTTCACGCGCCTACTGTGGTCGCTTTAACTTCAAAGGTTCGGATCAACAGAAATTCGTCAAAGATCTGTCCGGTGGTGAGCGTAACCGCCTGCATATGGCCAAGCTGTTGAAAGAAGGTGGCAACGTCCTGCTGCTCGACGAACCGACTAACGATCTGGATATTGAAACATTACGTGCACTGGAAGAAGCGATTCTGGCCTTCCCTGGCTCAGCCGTAGTGATTTCGCATGATCGCTGGTTCCTGGATCGTATTTGTACCCACATCATCGCTTATGAAGGTGATTCGAACGTAGTGTTCTTTGAAGGTAACTACACTGAGTACGCCGATGATTACTTCAAACGCTTTGGCAAAGACCATCAGCCAGAACGTATCAAGTACCGTCGAATGAACTAAGCAGAGCATTGGCCATCATGTCGTCCTGACATGGTGGCCAGCTTTCTGCTCTCTCAGTTCCACCTCGAATCATCTCGGTAACAACATTTCCCCTTTTCATCTTCCCTAATCAACCCTGTGCACGATTGCTCAGTTCTCATTTCCTGTCGTTTTTCGGTCAACTTTGTAACCAATTCACAATTACAGTTAAAAAATTACTTCTCACGTGAATTTTTCGTGGAATCCATTGTCTGTAGATACGTTGCTGTTAACAGTGACGACTATCCTTGCTATATCTTTGGTTGATATTGGATGGCACCTTGGTGCCATCCTTTTTTATTGATGATGAAACAGTCGCAAAAAGCCAGACTTAAATTACGCTGCCCAATCGTGCTGGGACGTGAACCCTATATTGCCATCCCTGACGGCTGGTTTGATTTGGTCTACGCGATGTGCGCAGAGATTGAAGATATTGCCCAGCAAATCAATCAAAAACATCGGCAACGGCTGTTTCTACCGAGAATCATTGCGATTAGTGTCGAATCCGGCAAGCTCAGTTGCGATGTGATTAACCGCAATAAAGATATTAATGTTCTGCTCAAAAAAGTACGCATGTACTCAGCAAAGCGCTGCATGATTTGTGGTGACGATGCCCATCAATTCCGTGACAGTGGTGAGTTGGTCTCACGCTGTGAAACCCACCGTGCCGAAATTAGTGGCTGAGGGGTTAGGGAATGTTTCGCAGACAGCTTTCAAACACCTGCGTTTCGACCTGATCATCATTCAGTGACTCATCCATACTGAAAGTCAGCATCAAAGCCAAATCAATGATGCGTGCAAAATCGGTTCCTATGAACTCGGGCGGCGTATCCTGCTTTAATTCGTCCAGCGTTTTACCTTCCTGACGATGCATATAAAAATCGCTGGTCAACGCAGCAATCATCTCACATTGCTGTTCTGCCGACTGAGCATGCAGCCCTGTACTGAAAACACTGAACATCACCACTACTGAGATTAAGCTACTTCGCATTCCTTTTCCCCGTTTTAACGGCTCTTGTATCTGACGCTAATAATCAGTCAAAATTCCAGCTGTTCTGAGTTACCCCATCAAAATAACACTCAAATTGTACTCAGATTTTAAGCCAAATGGCCGTTAAATACTGTAGGTCATTCATGGACGAGAATAATGAAAAACGTGCTGATTTTCCTATCTTTTCTACTTCCAAGCTTAATGGCCCACGCCGATTCAACAGGCTGGCGATCAAGCAATATTCAGTTTTTACATGGAAATCAGTATGAGTTGGGACCATCCACTCGCGAGTCGATTACGGTTGAGCATGCGAGTTCTTGGCAGTTAGGCGAAAGTTACTTTTTCAGTAATATTTTTAACCGCCGCGATGAAGGCACCGAACTGTATGCAGAGTTCTACCCTCGCATCACGTGGAAAGCGGTGACAGATAAACCGCTGCCGAGCCGACTTTTTGATGATATGTCGCTGGTTGCTGGCATCAACATCGGCAACCTGCCCCGCCATGATCCGTTTAAGGCTTATTTACTGGGTGTTGGCGTTAAGTTTAAGGTACCGGCCATGGATTATCTGAAGCTGGATTTTATGGCCTTCAAATCCGACTCTGTCGATACCACGGGAATTCAGATTTCGCCGATTTGGGGAATGAAGTTTGATCTGGGGCGACATCGCCTGATGTTTAAAGGGTTTCTCGACTGGCAAAGTCGAAAAGCAACCGGCGGTAAGGCTACTATCCTCGCCCAACCTCAACTGTTATTGGACGTCGGCCATTACTGGCAGCACAGTAATAAATTCTATGCGGGTGTCGAATATTCCTACTGGTACAACAAATTTGGCATAGACGGTGTAATTGAACGTGTTCCTCAGGCTATGATACTGATTCCATTCTAAGGGCTCAGGCTTTGAAACACTTTTTAACGCTGCTGTCACTGTACCGAACTCCGTTATTCATTCTAATTATTGGACTCTTCCTGACGACGACGCTGGTTGTCTTTGAATACCAGAGCATCACCAAACAACGTGCACAGGCAGCCGACAGCACGCTGAAAAAGTACGCCTCAGCGCTGCAGAGCTCATTAGACAAACGACTCTATACACTCGACTCACTCAATGCGTTTGTTCACAGCTACTCACAACTAGACCTGACTCACCCTGCACAGGAAACCCAATTCCAAACGCATTTTGATAAATATGGCAAACAGTTACACCAATCCATTGATGGCATCATCAGCTTACAGCTAGCACCTCAGGGCATCATTCGTTACCTGACTGGCGATGCAAATAATAAAAAAGCGCTGGGCTATGATCTGTTTGAAGATGACAGCCGTAAACAGCAGATTATTCGTGCAATTTATCAGTACAAACAGGTCATCACCGGTCCGATTCAACTGATTCAGGGTGGTGAAGCCATTATTGCCCGCAAGGCACTATTTATCGATGACTCCCCGAATGCATCCGCTAAACGTCTGAAAGAGAAACTGCTATTTATTGATGCCCATGACTTACCGGAAAATTTCTGGGGTCTGGCCACTGTCTTGTTCACCACTGAGGCACTATTAATAAAAGCTGGCCTGACGCAAACCCAGCAGGAAGGTTTTCATTTTGCATTAAGGGGCAGACATGGTCTCGGAACAAATGGCGAAGTATTTTGGGGTGATGCCGCACTATTCACCCAGAATAGTCACACTACCCCTATCCGTTTTGACGCCGGTGAGTGGATTCTGGCTGTTCAGCACAACACCGTATTTCCCATTTTGAGTATTGCCAGTATTACCATACTCGGCATTTTGCTCACATCGCTCTCTGTCTATGCTGAAATCGTGGTGAGTCGTAATCGTCGTGCAGCAGAGAGTGAACGTGCTAAAGATGCGTTTCTTGCCAGCATGAGCCATGAAATTCGCTCACCGCTTAATGGTGTTGTCGGTCTGACCAGCTTATTACGCAAAACCCAGCTAAGCAGTGAACAGAGTCGTCTGGTTGGAGGCATAGAAAGCAGTGCCAGTCAGTTGTCTGCGGTCATTGGCGATATTCTTGATTTTTCCAAAATCTCAGCGGGCAAAGTCGAACTGGACTATGGCCCCGCCCAGTTGAAAACCCTACTTCAGCAATGCCTGGATATTGTAATGCCCATGGCAGAGAAAAAAGCGCATAAGCTCACCTTTCAATTAGCTGAATCTCTTGAAGATACCACCTTCAAGACCGACCAAACCCGCTTTAAGCAAATTGTGCTGAACCTGCTCAGTAACGCCATTAAATTTACTGATAATACTGGTGCTATTAAGCTCTCGGCGGAGATTCGTCATCAAGGCAACAACACACTGCTGACGGTGACGGTCAGTGATAACGGTATTGGCATGAGTGACAGCGAACTATCGCGTTTATTTCAGCGCTTTAGTCAGGCAGACGTCAGCACGACACGCAAATATGGTGGTACCGGACTGGGGCTGGCTATTTCACGTAATCTTGCCCGCCTGATGGGTGGTGATCTCAGTGTGATCAGTGTCAAACACCAAGGCAGTGACTTTACCTTACAACTGCCGTTTGAGCAGCTTCATGGGAAAACACAAGCTCAAGACACTGAAATGCCAGCGTTTAATCTGGACGAAAATCTACGGATATTAGTCGTTGATGATCTGCCGATGAACCTCAGCATGATGGTGATGATGTTGCAAAAATTAGGGTTTAATGCGGATACCGCCAATAACGGGCTGGAAGCTGTACAGCTGCATAAGAGCAACCCTTACAATTTGATTTTTATGGATTGGGAGATGCCTGAACTTGATGGTGTGGAAGCCACACGGCGTATTCGCAGCCTGAACAACAAGATACAGCAACCCTGGATTATTGCCTTAACCGCTAATGCCAGTGCCTCGCATAAGGAAACCTGTATCAAAGCGGGTATGAACGATTATCTTTCCAAGCCAGTCAGCATCGACCAGATAGCCAATAAAATGCAGCAGATTTCTGCTTAATCACTTAAAAAACTGCCTGAATAATACGCCCCCGACCGACGCTCTTTGAGTTTGAGGATGTACTGTTTAATAGCCTCTTCATCACCACTAAATACATAAGGGGCAATTTCAGCCAATCGTCCTTCAATATAAGGAGATACGTTTTCATCCTCAGCATGTAACTCGGAACGAAGCTGGCAAATACGCTGTATTCCATCGGAGAATGGCTTGAGTTGTGAGGCGGGTGTCTGATCTTCTCCTATTGTCCAGCCGCGCATCGTCCACTCGTGAAAGCAATCCTCAGCAAGCGTATTCATTTTATTCTCGGCCATTAGAAAAGAACTAAAGTGCAATACAAACAGTCCGTTAACCACTAATAACAATCGCATAAAGATACCTATCATCCTGCTGAATCGTAACCATCAGGATAAAGACCAGTTTCAGTAACTATTTGTTCATTTTATGAAAATGGCTACTGAACTTTATCAATGAATGTGATTGAATAGCACAGTGCCTTAATGATGGAACTAGAGGCATAAGGGAGTCTAAATGTTTACGATGGATTGCGATGTGGCAATGTACCACCCTAAAATTCTGATTGTCGATGATGATGAGTCGGCAGTTCTTGAACTGGGAAGCCTACTAAAGAGTTTAGGTGAGGTGCACACCGCCACGACGGGCGAAGAAGCCCTGAGTAAAGTCGAAGAAATAAAACCCGACATTATGCTGCTGGATATCGAAATGCCAGGACTGGATGGCTTTGAAGTGTGTCAGTATCTGCGAAGCAATCCCGCGTCTCACCATATTGGTATTATCTTCGTTACCGCACACACCCAGTTAGATAATCAGCTGGCGTCATTGGAATTAGGTGCGGTTGATTTTATCGCCAAACCCATCAGCCATCAGGTCTGCCAGCTTCGCGTAAGAAATCTTCTGCAAATTCAGACACAGTCAAAACAGCTTTACACTGCCAAACAAGAAATTCTGCACCTTGTCAGCCAAGTACCCAGCTTTATTTCCTACTGGGATAAAGACTGGACGAACTTGTTCAGTAATGACAAAAACGGTGAATGGTTTGGATTCAACCAAGAGGATCTGCTGCGACAGCATATTTCCCTGATCTTCCCCAAACAGGTTATTGAGGCAATAGGCCATAGTCTGCCGGACAGCGACGGTCGTTACGAGCTGACCGCCTCGTTTGAAGTCGGTATGAATAATGAGCGTCACTACAGTATCCGATGGACTGAGACCGACTATTACGGCTACGAAAACGGTTACCTAATGACGCTGACAGATATCACGCTGCAAAAACAGGTGGAATATAACCTGCAGGAACAAAAAGACTTTCTCAACATTATTCTCGGCTCAGTCGCAGAAGGCGTTATTGCCACAGATGATCGGGGTCTGGTTAGCTTCATTAACCCCAAAGCCGAGCTCATAACCGGCTGGCGGCAAATCGAAGCACTCAACCAGCCAGTTGAACAGGTCATGCAGTTGCGTGATCCTGAAACCAAGGTCAATACCGAAAACCCGATTCGTGTGGCGCTTCGCCAGCAGCGCGTCACCTCTATGCCGCTCAATACACAATTAGTTGCGCGCGACGGACGCTTGTCCCAGGTCGAACAAACTGCGGCGCCTATCCGCAATTATCAGGGCCAGATGACTGGGGCTGTTGCAGTGATACATGACATAAGCCATACCCTTAGTCTGAGCCTTTTACGAAATCAGGCATCCAGTTATGACCAATTAACTAACGTCGCTAATCGTTTGTTTATTAGAGAAAAACTACAACT
>JASBUF010000053.1 GCA_030148085.1 Methylophaga sp.
GACGTGTCGTCACGAAAACTCAGGACCACAAAGTCTTCATTATCGGTGGCATAAACACTTTTGGCTTTACCGGAATAAAGTTCTTGTTTCTTTTGCATTTGATGTCTCTTAACGGTTAGTTATTTCTCGCCAGCCAAAACCGGCATCCTGGTCAGCAACGCCTATCCAGTCGTGCTCACAACCCAGTGCGTCTGCCAACAGCGGCACCACAATCGACGGACAATTGTTCTTTTCCGAAATGTGCATGGCCATAATGTGCTGCAACTTAGAGGTGTCAATTTTCTCAAGTAACGATGCAGATTGCACGTTATTTAAATGCCCGAGTCTACCACCAACGCGACGCTTGAGGTGCTCAGGGTACTCGCCCTGTTCCAACATCAGCATATCGTGATTTGCTTCAAGCAGGAGAGCATCACAGCCACTCAAGGTTTGTTCAATCAATGGCGTTATGCTGCCGACATCCGTCAATAAGCCTAAGCGATGACTGCCACTACTAAAAACAAACTGGCTGGGCTCACGTGCATCATGCGGCACCGGAAACGGCTCGACTTCAATATCACCAATGGCAAAGCGTTCATGGCAGTTAAACTCGCGAATTGAGCCGCGAATATCATCTGGCAAACAACCGGCAGTACCGGGTGTCGCATAAATCGGTAGACCGAACTTGCGAGCCATAACGCGAACACCGGCCATATGGTCAGCATGTTCGTGGGTGACCAGCACAGCGGCAAGATCCTGCGCACGCATATTGAACTGCTGCAGTCTTTTCTCTGCCTCACGAGCAGAAAAACCACAATCAATCATGACTGTGGTTTTTCCATATGTGACTAGTGTTGCGTTGCCTCGACTGCCACTACCGAGCGAAGCAAACCGCATTATGGTGCAAGCTGTTCCTGAATCAGGTTCAACAGACGCTTGGCTGTATCACTGGCTGTGCGATTCTTCTCAGCATCCAGTACCACAACACGGGTGTCAGCGGCTTCGGAGATCAGCTTGATGTAGTAATACTCTTCAGGCTTCTGTTCAACATCGTCACGCCAGAAGGCGATGCTGCTGAAGAAGCCCTCTTCTTCCTGTTCTATTTCAGTGAACGGGTCAATGTAACGAACGAAGTAATGACCCAGACTCTGGTCACGATCTTCTACAGTAAAGCCTTTGCTATCGAGTACACGGCCAACACGACGCCAAGCAGTCTGGAAGTCCTGTTCGATAAACAGGCTCTGCATGCCGTTTTCATCATCCATCAGCAGCACACGTGCGGTTTCTTCCGGTGGTGGTGCGGGCTGTGCAATACGCATTTCTTTCACGTCTTCCTGATACAGACCACCGAGGTAGTCCGCCAGTTGACGTAAGGTGTTTTCGTTTTTCTGAGTGTTTGTCTTGGTTTCGTCAGTCGCATTCAGAAACACTTTGGCTTGTTTCGTCACGTCACCACGTTCCATACGGATACGGTAAGCGTAGCCATCTGAATCTTCGGTGGTGTCCATCAGGCCGATACGGCCGTCGATACGCTCAATAGCCAGACCTTGTGTACCCCAGAAATCCTGAATACGCTGCCAGGTCAGGTCACGGTCACCCGGAACAACCAGATGACGACTGGCACCATCGCCTGCGAGTGATGGCTTCTGATCCGGTTGGATATTGTATTTCGTAGCGAGCGGGTTATTGGATACTTCTTCGAATTCAGAGTAGGTCGCTGTCGAGTTCTGCGTGCCGGTAATGTCATCGTTAATACGATTCAGGCTCAGATCCGGTGGCACATCCAGCGGTGGCATCGTTTCAGCTTTGCGGTATTCCTGAGTATTATCAGGGACCACTTCATCCAGCGTGTCAAATGCGCCACAAGCACTCAAGACGGTCGTCATCATGACGACCAGCGATGTTTGTTTGAAATGTTTCGCGTTCATTTAATACAGTTCACTCACTTGATTCTAGTTTAGAACACCCGCCGTTATGAGGGCTTCACGCACCGATTGATGGTACTTCTCAGACAATACCGTCATGGGCAATCGAATACCTTTGGGAATCATTCCCATCTCGGACAACGCCCATTTAACAGGAATAGGGTTAGCTTCTACAAATAAAAATTTATGCAGGGCAATTAATTTCTGGTTGATTTCACGTGCTTTGGCTTCATCCCCGTTGGTTGCAGCCACACACATATCATGCATCAGTCTTGGTGCAACGTTAGCTGTGACGGAGATCACACCAACACCGCCAGCGAGAATAAAATCGACCGTATTGGCATCTTCGCCAGTATAGAGTTCGAAGTCATCTGCCGACAATTGGCGGATCTGCTTGACGCGAGATACATCACCCGTGGCTTCTTTGATACCGATTATATTAGGTACTTCTGACAGACGGCCAACCGTTTCCGGCAACAAATCGCTAGCGGTGCGACTTGGGACGTTGTACAAAATCTGCGGAATATCAACGGCTTCGGCAATCGCTTTGAAGTGCAGATACATCCCTTCCTGAGTCGGACGGTTGTAGTAAGGTGTCACCAGCAAAGCCGCATCGGCACCCAGCTCTTTGGCATAGCCCGTCAGTTCGATAGCTTCAGATGTAGAGTTTGCACCCGTACCAGCAATAACAGGTACGCGGCCATTGACCTGCTCGACCACTTTGCGGATCACGCCGGAGTGTTCTTCCACGCTCAAAGTGGCAGATTCGCCGGTCGTGCCGACAGCGACGATGGCATCAGTTCCTTCGCTGATATGAAACTCAATCAGCTTTTGCAGGCTGTCATCATCCAGCGCACCGTCTGCATGCATCGGTGTGACAAGCGCTACCATACTGCCGCTATACATAATTCGAGAGACTCCGACAAAATAACAGGCATGGTACTTTGCCTGTCTGTTGATGACAAGATCAGCCACTATTGTGTAAGGTAACTTTCTTCTTAAATCGTTTCAAAACAGGATGATCAGATGAGTCAGGTAGCACTGGGACAAGCCGTCCCCGACTTTGAAGTAGCCAGCACTGGCGATAAACCCTTTCGCCTTTCCGATTACAAAGGCAAAAACGTACTGATTTACTTCTACCCGAAAGACAGCACACCGGGTTGCACGCTGGAAGGTCAAAACTTTCGCGATAACATCGACTTTTTTAACGATAACAACACGGTAATTGTTGGTGTCTCACGTGACAGCCTGCGTCGTCATGAAAACTTCAAAACCAAGCAGTGTTTTCCGTTTGAGCTGCTGTCCGATGAGGACGAAGCAATCTGTAAGTTGTTCGATGTCATCAAGCTTAAAAAGCTCTACGGTAAAGAACACCTCGGCATTGAACGCAGTACCTTCCTAATCGACACCAATGGCGTACTCAAGCATGAGTGGCGTGCAGTGAAAGTAAAAGAGCATCTGGATGAAGTAAAAGACGTCATCTCAACACTGTAACGCGCACCAAATAAGCAGGTTAAATACCTGTTTTATATAGAAATTGTGAGCACTATTTTGGCTCACAATTTCTATCCAACAATGTCCATCGCACTATTCTTGTGCGCTACATATTCACCACAGAACTCACTTCATTAATAAATACAAGCGCTTATTAAGTTGGCTTGGCCTTTGCTCAGTTGATGCCTGTTCTAACAAGCGAGACTAACCATGAGCACGCTAAAAAGCCTATCAATGAACCTTAGCCAGTCTGAAAAGAAATGGCTGCCTTGGTTTGGCAACACCGGAAAACTGGCAATGTCACGCGCCTGTTTTCTCAATCGCCACAACTATTCTGCTGTAGAGAAAACCTTCGAAGGCATTGCTGCCACACGGGTCAAACTCTTACAGCAGTGGGCAGCAAGTCAGTGGAATCAAATGGAATTGCTCGCAGAACAGGTATCGGAAGCCTACCCAGACATCAATGACGCCATCCTTGGCGATCGCTTACATGCAGCCCCCGACTTTTCAGAATTATTCGTTATTAATCGTCAAGGTACCGTCAGCCACTCTACCTACGTTCAACACATTGGTATGACAGACCTGCCACAAAAAGCGGTCGCTAAAGGTCTGCAGGATACCTTTCTGCATGGCCCTTATGTTGATGAAATGACGTTGAAAGTCGGCCCATCCAGCTCCAAGTTTCATGATGAAGTCACCATGATGTTCTACCAGCCTATTATTAAAGATGGTGAATGTCTGGGCGCCGTTTGTGGCCGTGTGCCCAACGACGTGCTGGGTGATCTGATTCAGCGGGAAGCGGGTCATATTTATACAGAATCAGGCGACAACTACATTTTCATGGTCGAATCACGCTTTGATCCGGCTCTGCAGCAGGGTATTGCCCTCTCCCGCTCTCGCTTTGAAGACAACACCTTTTCCCACGGCGAAAACCTGAAAAGCGGTATTCATACCAACTGGGGCACCGTAAGGGTTAACCGCCACACCGAGTTTGAAATCCGCTTCATCGATCCTGCAACCGGTCAGTTGCATCCGGGTGTACGCGAAACTATTCGTAACGGCAGTAACCTGTTTGTCACCTATCCAGGCTATTCAGACTACCGCCACATTCCCGTTATCGGCAAAGGTGTCACCTTCCAGCTAAAAGGTTCGCCTGATCGCTGGGGCATGATGTGTGAAGGCGACTTGGAAGAAGTCTATCGCCGCCGTTCGATCAACGTGAGCCTGATGAAAGGCTTTGTCATGTCAATGATCACCATGCTGGGTGTTAATACCGGGCTACATGTTTTCACTGAGTTATCGGATCTTGTTATTACCGGTATCTCTGCGGGCACACTTGTGTTCATTGCCATGCTCTATAAAAAGCTCACCACCAACCCACTCGCCAATCGTCTGGACGCAATGACCGAAGTTATCCGCACGATTGCCGAAGGTGAAGGCAACCTCGCCCAGCGCCTCGACAGTAATCGTATGGCGAATGATGAAACCGGTGATATGGGGCGCTGGATCAACAGCTTTATTGATAACCTTGATGGCATCGTCGGTCAGGTCATCAAAACCAGCAGCAATGTCAGCCAGACCAATGACGCCATGCTGCAGACTAACCGTGAAGCCTTCCATGTCTCAAACGAAGTAGGCACAGCCATTGAGAAAATGCTGCACTTACTCGAAGAACAAATCAGTGATATCGGTAATGCATCCAACACCGCAGAAGCCATGAAAGAAGCGATGGACGAAGTGGTTCGTGAAGCCCGTGTTCAATTTGAATCCGTACGAAGCGGCACGCAGGAAATTCGTGGCGTTGTTGAAACCTCTGCCCGCGCCGTGCAAAGCTTGCATAGCCGCACCGCGGAAATCGGCAATATCATCGGCGTCATTTCTGATATCACCAACCAAACTAATTTACTGGCGCTCAATGCGGCGATTGAAGCGGCCCGTGCTGGTGAGCATGGTCGTGGCTTCTCGGTAGTTGCAGAAGAAGTCCGTGGCCTGGCCTCCAGAACCGCCAACTCAGCCCAAGAAATCCAGAAAATGATTGAAAGCATTCAGTCCGAGACTTTGGAAGCAGTGAAATTCATGGAATCTGGTGTAGAGAACGTGGATCGTAGTCTCAAAAAAACCGAGGAAGCCTCATCGGAAAACAGTCAGCTTCATGCACTGGTTGAACAAATGTTTGCCACGATCAAGCAACTGGATCAGAACAGTCAAATTCATGGTGAAACAGCACGTGACGTTGGCCACTCTGCTGGCTTAATGACCCAGTCCATTGATGCATTGCAACAGCGTTCGGTCATGGTTCGTAACACTGCACACAAGCTCAGCCAGCTGGTTGGCGTGTTTCAGGTCAGTACACGCTAGTCATTCTTTAATTCTCCCGCAGATACGGATATCTGCGGTTTCTCTTTATCAGCGCTGCCTGCCCCCATGCTCACCGCCTTATCCAGACATTTCCCCAGCAAGTTATTCAGCGGCTCAAAATTCAATATCAACCGCCTGTCATGCCAACTTACTATGGTCACAGTAATTTTATGACTGTCATAATTTATTCATAGTGCGCTGCCAGACTCAGCGGCTAATCGGCGGTTGTTTTATGCCAAGGGCATCAGTATGATTGCCAGCCCCGTCGTCCAGACAGGGCAAAAATTGTGCTTTTCACATACCTGAAAAAAATATTTTTTGGGCACCAAAATAAGCCAATCGGTGGGATCTCGCAGCCCCACTAAGCTAGACCCAGATCACCCAAAAGTTATCCACAGAATGTGCACAATTTATGTGCAACTTTTCCCCTTGCCAAGGCTTCAAAAACACACTATCTTGTGGTTCAATCATCTCACAACCACAATTTCTTGTGGTTTTGCGATTTTGACCTTATTCACATAAAGCAGGGAATTCATTATGGCGAGCGACGCAGCACAATCCATTCAATCCTCCTCTGCCGAAAGCGGCTACAGTGTTATCCGCCGTAACGGCAAAGTCACCGATTTCGACAGCAGTAAAATTGCTGTAGCAATTACCAAGGCCTTTTTGGCAGTTGAAGGCGATTCAGCCAAAGACAGCCGTCGTATCCACGACACGGTTAAGAGCCTGACCAAGCAGATCACTGAAAACCTGCTGCGTCGCCTTGACGAAGGTGGCACGGTTCATATCGAAGATATTCAGGACCAGGTTGAACTGGCACTGATGCGTGAAGGCGAATACAAAGTCGCTCGCTCTTACGTGGTCTACCGTGAGAAACAAGCTGAGAAGCGTGCCGAAGAAGAGAAAAAACACCCGAAACCAGCGAACGAGACAACCCTGCATGTCACCGCTGCTGACGGTACTCGCCAACCACTGGACATCGACCGTCTGCACAACCTGATTGTTGAAGCCTGCGAAGGTCTGGATCAAGTAAATAGCGACGCGATTCTGCGTGATACCCAACGCAACCTGTTCGACGGCGTAAAAGAAGCCGACGTGGAAAAAGCGCTGGTCATGGGCGCACGTACCTTCATTGAAAAAGATCCTGTCTACAGCACACTGGCCGCTCGCCTGCTGATGGACAGCATCCGTCGTGAAGCACTGAGCTTTACCTACAAAACCTACAAACGTGCCTCACAAACTGAAATGGCGGATATCTATCCGGACTATTTCAAATCGTACATTCACACCGCGATTGAACTTGAACTGCTCGACTCAGAACTGGGCCTGTTCGATCTGGACCGTCTGGGTAAAGCACTGAAACCGGAACTGGATTTCGAATTCACCTACCTCGGCCTGCAAACCCTGTACGACCGTTACTTCATTCACTTTGATGGTAACCGCTTTGAGCTGCCACAAGCGTTCTACATGCGTGTCGCGATGGGTCTGGCGATTAACGAACTGGATCGTGAAACCCGCGCCATTGAGTTCTACAACCTGCTGTCGAGCTTCGACTTCATGAGCTCAACACCAACCCTGTTCAACTCAGGCACCCTGCGTCCACAGCTGTCTTCATGCTACCTGACCACCGTACCAGACGACCTGAGCGGCATTTACGGCTCTATCCGTGATAACGCCCTGCTGTCGAAATTCGCTGGCGGTCTGGGTAACGACTGGACCCGTGTTCGTGGTCTGGGCGCACACATCAAAGGCACCAATGGTAAATCACAAGGTGTTGTACCGTTCCTGAAAGTCGCTAACGACACAGCGGTTGCGGTTAACCAAGGTGGTAAACGTAAAGGTGCGGTCTGTGCCTACCTCGAAACCTGGCACATCGACGTTGAGGAATTCCTCGACCTGCGTAAAAACACCGGTGACGACCGTCGTCGTACCCATGACATGAACACCGCGAACTGGATTCCTGACCTGTTCATGAAACGTGTTGCGGAAGAAGGTCAATGGACCCTGTTCTCACCAGAAGAAGTGCCTGATCTGCACGACCTGACTGGTCTGGCCTTTGAAAAAGCCTACGCAGAATACGAAGCAAAAGCCGCTCGCGGTGACATTCGTAACTTCAAGCAAATGCCTGCACTCGACCTGTGGCGCAAAATGCTGGGCATGCTGTTCGAAACCGGCCACCCATGGGTGACCTTCAAAGATCCATGTAACCTGCGTAGCCCACAGCAGCATGTCGGTGTCGTTCACAGCTCAAACCTGTGTACCGAAATCACGCTGAACACCTCAGACAAAGAAATCGCGGTCTGTAACCTCGGCTCAGTCAACATGGTTAAACACGTTGATGCAAACGGTAAGCTGGACAAAGAAAAACTGCAGAAAACCATCCGTACTGCGATGCGTATGCTCGACAACGTGATTGAGTACAACTACTACAGCGTTCCGCAAGCACGTCACTCTAACCTGCTGCACCGCCCTGTCGGTCTGGGCATCATGGGCTTCCAGGATGCGCTGTACAAACTGCGTCTGCCATACGCCTCTGAAGAAGCGGTTAAATTCGCTGATGAGTCGATGGAAGCGGTCAGCTACTACGCGCTTGACGCCTCTTCGGATCTGGCTGCAGAACGTGGCAAATACCAGACCTACGAAGGCAGCTTGTGGAGCAAAGGCATTCTGCCAATCGACTCCATTAAGATCCTGAAAGAAGCACGTGGCGAATACCTGCAACAAGACGAAAGCCAAACCATGGATTGGGCAGCACTGCGTGACAAGATCAAACGTCAAGGCATGCGTAACTCCAACACCATGGCGATTGCACCGACTGCCACCATCTCTAACATCTGTGGTGTCAGCCAGTCTATCGAGCCGACGTACCAAAACCTGTTCGTGAAATCGAACCTGTCTGGTGAGTTCACCGTCATCAACCCATACATGGTTGAAGATCTGAAAGGCCGTGGTCTGTGGGACGAAGTCATGATCAACGATCTGAAATACTTCGACGGCAGCCTGCAAAGCATCGACCGTGTACCGAGCGAACTCAAAGCCCTGTACACCACCGCATTCGAAATGGATGCACGCTGGTTGATTGAAGCCGCTTCACGTCGTCAGAAGTGGATTGATCAGGCTCAAAGTCTCAACCTGTACATGGCTGAACCATCAGGTAAGAAGATGGACAACCTGTACAAGCTGGCCTGGGTACGTGGCCTTAAAACCACTTACTACCTGCGCTCAATGGGTGCGACCGGTGCTGAGAAGACTTCTGCGCCTACCCCGCCACCATCAGCGACAGAAAAGCCTAGCAGCCCGGCACCACTGGCCGTTGCACCAACAGTTGCTCCAGTTGCCAGTGCACCAGCTAGCAGCGGCCCTGTTGCCAGCGCTGCGGTAGAAGAAGACTTCCTGGGTGAAGGCATGGACGCGCCGAAAGCGTGTTCAATTTTGGAACCAGACTGCGAGGCATGTCAGTAATGTTGAATTGGGACGATCCATTCTCAGCACCGATTGCCGGAACCGCTGAGGCTAAACAAGAAGAAACCCCTGTTGAAGCCGCACAAGTTGCGGCTCCAGCAGCCAACGATCTCACCGAAGCACCTGCTTCGGCTGAGGTCAAAGCGATGCCACTGAGCAACGCCAAACCCGTTAATGTCGATGACAAGCGTGTTATCAATGGTTCAGCCGACATTAACCAATTGGCACCGTTCAAGTATCCATGGGCATGGAACTACTTCCTCAACGCCAATAAAAACCACTGGACGCCGCTGGATATCAACATGGCGCAGGACGTTCACGACTATCGTCATAAACTGACGATGGAAGAACGCCATGTCTATGAAAACGTGCTGTCTTACCTGACCACCTCCGACATTCTCGCGATGCGTAATATCGGTCTGGCAGTCATGGAAAAAATGGCCGCGCCTGAGCTGCAAATCTATCAGGCTCGTCAGGTGTATGAAGAAGCCCTGCATACATGGACTTACCAGCACTGTATCGAAACCATTGGTCTGGATCAGTCTGAAATCTACAACCGATACCGTGTCGTGCCGGAGATTTACCAGAAAATTAAACTGGCGAATGACCGTCTGAATACGGTTCTGCGTAGTGATATCGACCTGCGTGACCGTGATGAGCTGGAAAACTTCGTCATGTCTTACGCATTCTTCGCGGGTATTTTCGAAGGTTCATGGTTCTACAACGGCTTCTCACCGATCTTTGCCTTGCAACGTCGTGGCCTGATGAAAGGCACCGCCGAACAGCTGCAATACATCATGCGTGACGAAGT
>JASBUF010000068.1 GCA_030148085.1 Methylophaga sp.
ATGGTGTCGCCAGTCAGGTTCTGAATGCCTTTGGTAATTTCCTCTTCCTTACGGAAACGAACCTGCGTTGCGATATCCGGTCTGGCTACCGCGAAAGAACCGGCTTCACCACAGCACCGGTCATTCAAGGCTACAGCCTGCCCCATCAGCGTGCTAGCCACTGCTGTCGGCTGATACGTCTTCATCGGCGTGTGACATGGGTCGTGGTACATATACTGCACCCCTTCCACACCATCGAGCTTCACACCTTTCTCCATCAAATACTCATGGATATCGAGCAGGCGGCAGCCCGGGAAGATTGCCTCAAACTGATACTTGAGCAGTTGATCCATACAAGTACCACAGGACACAATCACGGTCTTGATATCCATGTAGTTCAGCGTGTTGGCAATACGGTGGAACAAAACCTGGTTAGCGGTGGAAATCGAGGTCGACTTCTCCTGATCACCGGTAGATGCCTGCGGATAACCACAGCACAGGTAACCCGGTGGCAAAACGGTCTCAGTCCCCACTTCATACAGCATCGCCAGTGTGGCCAGACCAACCTGGCTGAACAGGCGCTCAGAACCACAGCCCGGGAAATAGAACACGGCATCGGACTCTTCGTTGACCTTATGCGGGTCGCGCAGAATCGGCACCAGTTTGTCATCTTCCAAGCCCAGCATGCTACGCGTGGTCTGCGTTGGCAAACCAGTCGGCATCGGTTTCTTCATAAAGTGAACGACTTGCTCACGAATCGGGGTTTTACCTGTGGTCGGCAATGGCCGTTTCTTCTTGCTACCCAATAAGCCGAGCTTTTTGGCCACACCATGCGCCATGTTCTGAGCCTTATAGCCCCACTGCAGCATGGTTTTATGCATGATCTTGATGGTCAAAGGATCGGTGGCATTGAGGTAAGCCATTGATGTCCAGGTACCAATATTCGGCTTGCGCTTACCCTGCTTCTTCAGTACTTCACGCAGCTTGATGCTGACATCACCGAAGTCAATATTAACCGGGCAAGGATTCAAACAGCGGTGACACACTGTGCAGTGGTCGGCCACATCGTTCATTTCTTCGAAGTGACGGACTGAAATACCACGGCGGGTCTGCTCTTCATACAAGAAGGCTTCAATAATCAGACCTGTACCCAGGATCTTGTTTCGCGGCGAGTAAAGCAAGTTGGCACGCGGCACGTGGGTGGTACATTCCGGCTTACATTTGCCGCAACGCAGACAGTCCTTAATGTCATTATTGATAGCACCAAGATCACTGGCTTCCAGAATCAGTGCTTCTTGCTCCAGCAGTCGTAAGGACGGCGTATAGGCATTTTCCAGGCCCGAGCCTTCCAGCAACTTACCAGCATTGAAGTGACCATTCGGATCGACCAGCTTCTTATACCCGGCAAAGGCATCGATGGTCTTCTTATCCAGATACTGCATCTTGGTCAAACCGATACCGTGCTCACCGGAAATAACGCCGCCCAGTTTTTCCGCCAGCTCCATGACTTCATCCACAATGCCTTCAGCATCATGCATCATTTCGTAGTCATTGGAGTTGACTGGAATATTGGTGTGAACATTACCGTCACCGGCATGCATATGCGTGGCAACAAACAAGCGGCTGGAGCGATTATCTTTATGAATCGAATCCAGCTTGTTGCGGACAACATTCAAGGCCTGCCCCTGGAACAGTTCTTTCAGCGGTCTCTCAACTTCCGCGCGATAGGAAATACGCAGATCACGACGCTGCAAGACATTAAACAAGGTATCGCCATCGACAATATTGGCCTTGGCATCTTCCGACAGTAATCCTGCTTCTACCGTTGCTGATGTATCCAGATTATCCAGCACATGCTGCCAGCGCAGCATGACTTCATCGAGGTGAGTAACCGCCGCATCTACCTTGGATTGCAGGATGGCGTCGTTCTCAGCGCTGTCATCCAGGTCCTTATTACCGCAGTCTTTCAGCTCTTTAGGATTCGATGACAGATAGTCACGCACCGCTTTGGCTGTTTTCAGCTTATTACGGGTGGACTGAACAATATTGATGCGCTCAATACCGTCGTTGTATTCGGACAGCCTGTCGAGTGGAATAACGACGTCTTCATTGATCTTGAAGGCATTGGTATGACGGGCAATCGCTGCGGTACGCGCACGGTCTGCCCAGAAACGTTTGCGGGCTTCAGGACTGACTGCAACGAAACCTTCGCCGTCACGGGCATTAGCCAGACGAACGATTTCCGAACAGGTCTCGGCTACGGCATTTTCATCGTCGCCAACTACATCAATCAGCAGCACCATTTTCGGTGCGATACTGCGCGGCGCCTTGGTAGAGTAGTCAACCGCCTTCACATAGCGCTCATCCAGATGCTCCATACCAGCGAGCATCACACCCGGGTTATTGTCGACGAAGTCCTTGGTTTCAACGATGGCAGGTACCGCTTTGCTCAAATCGTTACCGAAGAACTCCAGACACACGGTGCGGATGTAGTCCGGCATGCGGTGAAGTACAAACACGGCTGAGGTGATGAGACCATCACAGCCTTCTTTTTGAATACCAGGCAAACCGCCGAGGAATTTATTTGTGACGTCTTTACCCAGACCAATCTTGCGCAGCTCATTGGCAGGAATGCGCATCACTTCCGGCTCACCGATCACGGTTTTACCGTCAGCCTGATAACGCGTTACCTGAAACTCAGCGGTTTCGATATCGTGGATTTTGCCCATGTTGTGGTTCAGACGTACCACTTCCATCCAGGTCGCATCTGGTGTCACCATGCGCCATGACAGCAGGTTATCCAGACAGGTACCCCACATCACGGCTTTCTTACCGCCAGCATTCATCGCGACGTTACCACCGATGGTAGAAGCATCCTGCGAGGTCGGGTCGACCGCAAACACTAAGCCGTTACGATCCGCGACATCAGACACGCGGCGAGTGACCACACCGGCTTCCGCACGCACAGTGGCAACTTTTTCTTCACGGCCGGGAATGTGCTGATGAATGACTTCACCCAAGCCTTCCAGCTTTTCAGTATTTACAACAACGCTTTCTGCCGTCAGCGGAATCGCACCACCGGTATAACCGGTACCGCCCCCGCGCGGAATCACGGTGAGGCCTAGCTCGATACAGCCGGCGATAATAGCGGCCATTTCTTCTTCGCTGTCCGGGGTGATAACCGCCAGTGGATACTCGACGCGCCAGTCAGTCGCATCGGTCACATGGGATACACGGGCCAGACCATCAAACTGAATGTTATGTTTCTTGGTGGTTCGTGAAAGGCGACGCATAACCCCACGACGACGTTCGGCGGTACTCATCAACTCACGTTCAAAGCGCTCTACCGCTGCGCGCGCACTGCGCTCTAACTGTAAGGCCAGATCGTTACCATTGTCCGTCGCGCGCTGGCGGATCTGATCCAGACGGTGATGCAAAGCGTGACTTAATGACTTCCAGCGCTTACTGTTTTCAACCAGATCATCCTGGATAAACGGGTTACGATGAATAACCCACATATCACCCAGCACTTCGAACAGCATCTTGGCCGAACGGCCGGTTTTACGCTGACCGCGTAGTTGCTGTAATACGTCCCACATTGGTTCACCAAGAAAACGAATAACGATTTCTCGATCAGAAAATGAAGTATAGTTGTACGGGATCTCACGAATTCGGGTTGACATATTGTCAAATAAGCCTTGTATCTAAATAAGTGTGATAAAAAACCAATTTTAACATGAAGCGCCGCTATATAGATGCCCAATCTTATTTAGTCATTTAGCGGCTGATGACTAGAGCTAAGACCAGCACATGGATTTTGTCCAGATAATCGCACTTGCCCTATTACAGGGCCTCACCGAATTTCTCCCTATCTCCAGCTCTGCGCACCTGATTTTGTTGCCGATTATTGCAAACTGGCAGGATCAGGGGCTGGCCTTTGATGTTGCCGTGCATGTCGGCACGCTCACCGCCGTAATCTATTATTTCCGCCGGACATTACGCACCTTAACTTATGACTGGTGGCAGTCTATTCTCCAGAGACAGCGGGTCGGTGAAAGTCATCTGGCTTGGGCAGTCGGATTTGGCACCATCCCTGTTGGCCTTGCAGGGCTGTTCCTAGGTGACTTTATCGAAACGGCTTTGCGCAGTCCTTTAGTTATTGCTGTGACTACAATCGTGTTCGGTCTGTTGCTCGGCTGGGCAGACTGGCAAGGTAAACGTCAGCGTCAGGAACAACAGATTGGCTGGAAAGATTTGCTGTTTATCGGACTGGCTCAAGCAATCGCCTTGATACCAGGTACCTCACGCTCAGGCATCACCATGACCGCCGGCCTGATGCTGGGATTGACCCGCGAAGCTGCTGCCCGCTTTTCCTTTTTACTTTCTATACCGGTCATTTTACTTGCCGGTGGACTTAAAACGCGCGACCTCGTACAATCCCCGCTTTCTGTCGATTGGACAGCGCTGATTTCAGGTGCTGTGTTCTCGGCAATCAGCGCCTATATTTGCATTTTTCTATTTTTGAAGATGCTTGAGCGCATCGGCATGTGGCCATTCGTAATTTACCGCCTGATACTTGGCGTTATACTGCTTTGGCTGTTTCTGTAAAAGCTGTTGACAGCCATGTCGTGAATGCGTAATATTCTCCCTCTTTATTTGGACCGCCTGCGTAATTATCAGGAGCAACTCGCGGATGAAAACCACCATTAGTGCAAAACCAGCAGAAGTACGTCGCGACTGGTTCGTTATTGATGCTGACGGCAAAACATTAGGCCGTATGGCAACTGAGATCGCGCGTCGTCTGCGTGGTAAACATAAAGCGATTTACACCCCTCACGTTGATACAGGTGACTACATTGTCGTCGTCAACGCTGAGAAGCTGCGTGTAACCGGTAATAAAATGAAAGATAAGATGTACTATCACCACACAGGTCACATCGGTGGTATCAAATCTATCTCTCTGGAAAAGCAACTGGACAAAGCGCCGGAACGCGTTCTGCAAACTGCTGTTAAAGGCATGCTGCCGAAGAACCCACTGGGTCGCGCAATGTTCACCAAGCTGAAAGTCTACGCTGGCGCAGAACACCCACATACAGCACAACAGCCTAAAGCGCTGGAAATCTAACGGATATCATCATGGCAGATTCATACTACGCAACAGGTCGTCGTAAAAGCTCTACCGCACGTGTTTTCCTGAAACCAGGTAGCGGCAACATTTCGATCAACACTCGCACTCTGGAAGACTACTTCGGTCGTGAAACTTCACGCATGGTCGTTCGCCAGCCTCTGGAACTGGTCGAAGCACTCGACAAGTTTGACCTGAAAATCACCGTTCGCGGTGGTGGTAACAACGGTCAAGCTGGTGCCATTCGTCACGGTATCAGCCGCGCTTTGGTTGAATACGACAGTGAATTGAAAGCAGAACTGCGTAAAGCAGGCTTCATCACTCGTGACGCACGTTCTGTTGAACGTAAGAAAATCGGTCTGCATAAAGCACGTAAACGTCCACAGTTCTCAAAACGTTAATTGTCGACGCCTTTACAGGCAGGACTCAAAAAGGCCATCCTTCTGGATGGCCTTTTTTTATGCCCGCTTGTCGCTATTTTCATAAGCATGCTATAAACAAGATGTACGCGCAGATAGCATGGAAGATAAAATGAACAAAACGCTTATTGCAGGGCTACTGGCCCTCTCCATTCCGGGACTGGTCATGGCTGACCATGATGCCGAACTCGCCATAACAGCAGGTGCATTTGAGGCTTTTAACAGTCACAACAATGCAGCCGAAATCGGCATTGAGTATCGCTTTGCACCCGTCGCCTCCGCATTTAACCTGATTCCCACACTTGGCCTTGCGATGAACTCGGATGGTGGTTACTGGGCTTATGCCGGAGTTCGTTATGATTGGGATTTCAGTCCGAAATGGACGCTGACACCTAACTTTGCCATTGCTGGCTATGAAGATGGTGCTGGCTTGGACTTGGGCTACGGCATGGAATTCAGAACGGGTCTGGATCTGGCTTATCGGCTAAATGATAATAGCCGTCTGGCACTGGGTATTTACCATATGTCCAATGCCGATATCGCTGATGAAAATCCAGGCTCAGAATCGGTTATCGTGACCTACAGCTTCGGCTTCTAAATAGCCAAGCTCTTGATCAGAGGTTTTTGTAGAGCTGACCTTTGCCTTCCGGCTGGGTTTTAAAGCGACGGTGCACCCACAGGTACTGTTCCGGTGACTGACGAATCGCCTTTTCCAGCCAATCATTGATCCGCTGGGCATCGGCCAGATCATCACCAGTGGGGTAGTTTTCCCAAGCCTTATCAATGGTAATCGTGTAGCTACCGTCAGCCTCTCTTCTCGGCACAAAAGGCACGATGCTAGCACCGCTCATTTTTACCATTCTGGCTGTGGCTGGAATGGTGGCCGCCTGTACTCCAAAAAATTTGGCAAACACACTGGTGCGTTGGCCAAAGTCTTGATCCGGCGCATACCAGACGACTTTATTTTTTTTCAATGCGCGCAGCATTGAGCGGGGCTCATCGCGCAAAACGATACCTTCACTATGAAAGCTTCTTGAGCGCATCATCACCGCGTTAAACAATCTATTTTTGAGATGCCTGAACATCACATAAGCTGGGGTTTTGAGCATAATCAGCCGCCCCCCCAATTCCATACTGGTAAAATGACCGGTCAACAGAATGACACCTTTACCCCTCGCTTTGGCCTGTTCCAGGTGTTCCAGCCCTTCATAACGCACACGTTTAAGTAAGCTGTTGTCGCTGGCCCACCAACTCATGGCCGTTTCGATCATCATCATCCCCATGGTGATCAGCGTTTTCTTTAGCAAGATCTGTTGCTGAGAAGGGTCTAATTCTGGGAAACACAACTCAATATTGCGGCGGGCAATTTTGGCACGAGAGCCCATAAACGGCGTCAGCAGACGACCCAATGTTTTACCAATCAGCAGTTGAAAGCGTCCGGGAAGATAGACAGACAGACGCATTAAGGTGAGTCCAAACCAACTCAACCAATAACGAGGGTGAAGAAACTGCTTTTGAAAAATGCTCATCAGGTCGTGTTCAGTACTCAAAGATGCGCCTATGCTATCATTCCTGCTCGTTTCCCGCTTAGCAAATGAGACTGCATTGAGACATTTATACAGCGTCATTTTTACTCTGGCGATTCCGTTTATCCTGCTTCGCCTGCTCTGGCGAGGAAGCCGGGCACCAGCATATTTCAAACGCTGGAATGAGCGCTTCGCTATCAAACCCGTTCCCTCAGCACATAAGCCTGTCATTTGGATTCATGCTGTTTCGATGGGCGAAGTGGAAGCTGCCAGACCGCTGGTTGACGCGATGCAAATCCAATATCCGGGTCATCAAATTCTGATCACCACGATGACCCCGACAGGCAGTGCCCGTGTACTCAGCTTATACGGTGACGCCGTACTGCACTGCTACCTGCCTTATGATCTGCCCTTTGCAGTGAAGCGGTTTCTTCGTTCGGCACGGCCGACAATTGGCATCATCATGGAAACCGAATTATGGCCGAACCTGATCCACTATGCTTCACAGCAGTCAGTACCGCTTGTTCTGGCTAATGCCCGGCTTTCAGCTCGTTCTGCCGCAGGATACCAGCGCATCGCAGCCCTGACCCAAACCATGTTGCAACAGCTCAGTCTGATTGCCGCGCAGTCGCAGGATGACCGCAAGCGTTTAATTGCATTAGGTGCTGATAAAGATAGCGTGCATGCAGTTGGTAACTTGAAGTTTGAAATCAGCCTGCCTGCCAGCCTCAACGAAGAAGCGGAAGCGCTGCGCACACTGTGGGGCAACCGTCCGGTATTTATCGCGGCCAGCACGCACGAAGGCGAAGATGAAATCATCCTCAATGCTTCACGACGGATCCGTGCCGAATTTCCCGATCTGTTATTAATTTTGGTGCCGCGTCACCCTGAACGCTTTGATAAGGTTGCCGCACTGAGTCAGCGTAGCGGTTTCAAAATTTTGCGGCGCAGTGATCAGGGCATGTGCACAAGAGAGATTCAGGTACTGGTAGTTGATACCATGGGCGAGCTTCCCCTCTTCTACGGCACAGCTGATGTCGCCTTCGTCGGTGGAAGTCTGGTGCCTCGCGGTGGGCATAACTTACTTGAACCCGCAGCCTTAGGCCGCCCCGTTATCACCGGCCCGCATTACTTCAACTTCAATGAAATCAGCCGACAGTTTCTGTCAGCCAATGCCGCTATTCAAATCGACAGTAGTGAAAGTCTGGCTGATGCCGTGATTGAGTTATTCCGCTCCCCACAGAAACGGGCGGATATGGGTCAGGCTGGACAACAACTGATTCAGCACAGTCAGGGGGCAAGCCAGCGGTTACTGAATCTTATCAAGAGACATATTGATGTCTGATAACACGCGCTGGATGCAGCGGGCGCTGGAACTGGCTCGCCATGCGGAAGCGGAAGGTGAAGTACCGGTTGGCGCGGTTATAGTGCTTGATGGTGAAATCATCGGCGAAGGTTGGAATCAGCCCATCAGTGCACAGGACAGCACGGCCCATGCCGAAATCATGGCGCTACGCCAGGCCTGTCAGACCATGAAAAACTATCGTCTGCCCGGCGCGGATATTTTCGTCACTCTGGAGCCCTGTATTATGTGTGCTGGCGCTTTGGTTCATGCCCGTATCCAACGGCTGTTCTATGCCACCGCGGAACCCAAAACCGGGGCTGCCGGTAGCTGTGTCGATGTCTTTTCCTTACCCAATCTTAACCACCGTGTTGAACTGGTACCCGGCCTGTTGGCAGAAGAAAGTAGTCAATTACTGCGTAATTTTTTCCGATCCCGACGCTAGTTCCCTCCTCTAGAGCCCTACCCCCTAGCGCATACTCAGCGATAGCGATTGCTCTATGTCCATACGCTGCCCCCGAGGTCAGGGACTTTTACGCCAAGAATCATTAGCTTGCTCCTTCATGCAAAACTGTTTGGGGTGCAATGAGGTCAATATCAGGCCATAATCAAACCGTTCTACTGACGAGGCGATTGCTTGAAACGCATTATTATTTCTTTGCTGACACTCTGCTTGCTTACGGCCTGTGGGGAAGCCCAACCCCATCTGGACGAAATCCAGCAACGTGGTGAGTTACGTGTCCTCAGCCGATATAGCCTAGCAAGCTACTATGTGAAAGCAGATACGCTGGCTGGATTTGAATATGAGCTGGCCCAGCGCTTTGCCGATTATCTTGGGGTCAAGCTCAAGGTGATTGTTCCTGACAACCTCACCAGCATGTTACGTATGATCGAAGAGGGACAGGCTGATCTTGCGGCGGCAGGACTGACTATTACCGAACAGCGCAAAAACCGCATCCGTTTCGGCCCGGTTTACCACGAGGTGACGCAACAACTTGTCTATAAGCGTGGCAGCAGCAAACCAAAAGATATTACCGATATACCCAGCGGCCAGTTAGAAGTCGTTGCCGAGAGCAGCCACGTTGAACAGCTGGAGTCTTTAAAAGAAGAGATTCCTGAACTCGACTGGCGAGAAAATAATGAGTTGGATAACAGTGGCCTGTTGGAACTGGTTCAACTTGAGTTAATCGACTACACCGTGGTCGATTCCAATGAAATGTCTGCAAATCAGGGTCTGTTCCCTGAGCTTCGCGTAGCCTTTGATATCTCTGAACCTCAACCCTTGGGCTGGGCCATGCCACTCGCCGACGACGACTCGCTCTATCTTGAGGTACTCAACTTTTTTCAGGACATGGAAGCCTCAGGTGAGCTGGATCGACTAATAGAAAAATACTACGGCCATATCCGTCGTTTCGACTACGTCGACACCCGTGCAATTCACCGCCGTATTCAGACTCACTTACCCCTCTACAGAGACATGCTCCAGCAAGCAGCAGAGCAATATGGTTTTGACTGGTACATGTTGGCCGCTATTGCCTATCAGGAGTCTCACTGGAACCCGTTGGCAGTGTCCAGTACCGGCGTTAAAGGACTGATGATGTTAACCCGCGCGACCGCCAAAGAGATGGGTGTCACTGACCGTGAGGATGCGGAACAGAGTATTTTTGCAGGCGCAGCCTATCTGGCTTCCATCAAAGAGCGTTTACCCGAGGGCATTCCAAAGTCTGACCGTATCTGGTTTGCGCTGGCGGCCTACAATATCGGATTGGGTCACCTTGAAGATGCCCGTGTCATTACTCAGTCGCAGGGCAAAGATCCCAACAGATGGAATGATGTACGCGATCACCTGCCGTTATTATCTAAGCAGAAATGGTTCAGCCAGACTCGCCATGGCTATGCCCGCGGCAGCGAGCCAGTTCGTTATGTACAAAATATCAAGCGTTATCTGGATATTCTGCTGCATCATGAAGACACCGCCGTACCGGTCACACCGGCCCCGACCTCTGAGCCCGCTTTACCTGCTGCGTTGTAAGCACAATTTACAGCCCATAAAAAAGCCCGGTCTTGGCCGGGCTTTTTTGATTCTGATTCTGTTTACTGACTTTGTTGAATCAGCATATCAACCAGTTTGAACAAGTCTTCAGCACTGCCAGCACTACTGGCATCCGTACGGTATTCACCATTAACAATAAATGAAGGCACACCAGTAATGCCTGATGTACGGCTCATAATCAACGCCTGTTTGACCTTACCTTTAACACTGAATGAGTTCATCGTTTTCAAAAACGCCTCGCGGTCAATGCCCTGCTCTTCAACAAAATCGAGCAACTCATCTTCGGTGTTCAGCTTGCGCTTCCCAACATGGATGGCACTGAACAATTTAGGGTGCAGCATCTCCAAATCACCTGTCGCTTCAGCGGCATAAAACACACGCGCCAATTCCAGCCAGCTGTCACGGAAAATTGCCGGGACTTTCACAAACTCAACATTGTCTGCCAGAGTTTTTTTCCACGCATCGATTTCAGGTTCCAATGCAAAGCAGTGGGGGCAGGTGTAAGAAAACATTTCCACCACGACTACTTTTTCCGCATTCGCCGTATTAAGTTTCTCCGTGGTAGGAAAATAATGGGTGCCTTCCACGTAAGACATCGGTACAGCCCAGGCTGAAGTCGACATCAGACCTGCCAGCAGGCCTGCAGCGAGGGTGTTCACAAGTTTTCTCATTGTCATATCCTTTCTTGCAGAGAGTTATAGGGTGCCGTATGAGTGCAGCCCGGATAAAAACATATTCACGCCAAGGAAGGCGAACAGGGTCACAAACAGACCGACAATCGCCCACCAGGCCATCGGACCACCATGCCAGCCCTTGGTCATACGCATATGTAACCACGCCGCATAGTTCAGCCAAACAATTAACGCCCAGGTTTCTTTTGGATCCCAGGACCAGTAACCACCCCAGGCTTCGGCCGCCCACAGAGCGCCGAGGATGGTGGCCAGCGTGAAAAAAGCAAAACCCAAGGCAATCGACTTGTACATCAAGTCATCCATCAGGTTTAACGATGGCATATGACTGCTCCAGCCACCATTTGCATTCCTGTTCTGGGCACTTGCCACCAGCAGATAGGCCACACCAATCATGGCCGCCATCGCAAAAGCGCCATAACCAATAAAGTTAGCCGGGACATGGATCTTCATCCAGTAGCTTTGCAGAGCCGGCACCAAAGGCTCGATTTCATGTGCCTGGCGCTCAAAGGTGTACCACAACTGGAATGCCACGGCCGCACTAATCACCAGCAAGACAAAACCACCCAGACTACGGGTCTGGTAGCGACGCTCGTAAAAGAGATAAAGCAAAGCCGTCACCACCGCGAATAAGATAAACACTTCGTAGAGATTACTGACCGGAATATGACCGATATCGGCACCATGTAAATACGACTCACGCCAGCGCACCATCAGCCCGATCATGCCCATCGTGGTTGCCGACCAGGTCAGAAAGCTGGCAACTTTTTCAGTAAACGTTGAACGAAAGAAGAGACCGCCAAAATAGGTCACCGTAGCCATGACAAACAGGGCGCTCATCCACATAAACGCGGACTGACTGGCCAGCAGATAATTCAGCCAGAAATTACTATCTGCACGACCAAGTTCGCTGCCATACAGCGTCACTGCAAACAAACTCAATAGCGCGACAACTAGAGAGTGCCAGCGATAGCCCGGCCAGTCCTGGCCCAACCAGGCCATACCAACAGCGGTCAGCATAATAATGCTGATCTCATAGACATCGAGTACCTCGCTGTAAAAGCCAATCAGCCCTATAGCAGAAAGCAGCATTAATACTCGCCAGGCCCAAGCTGAGGGACTGGTTTTTTCAGATTCAAGTAAGGAGGTGGTTGTCGTCATATCACTCTCATGCGAAATCGCATTTTAGAAACTAAGAACATCAGTCTAGAGCAGAGTTCCGTGTCACGGCCTCTAGCTTACCGCGGATCAGTTCAAAAACCGTATCAAACTCACGCGGATTGCGGTTGGTCATCCCAGCTAGATCTAGTCGTGTCTGCCCATTTTCCTCACTCAGCCATATCCAAAAACGGCGCTGGGGCAGGTAGAACAGTAAAAAGACCCCGATAATGAGAAAAGCACAGCCTAAGTAGACGGTACTTTTGCCCGGTGAGCGAGCAATCTGCAAGCCGGTCGACTCAATGTGGGTAAAGTCGGTCAAAGCCAGATAAACCGGTGAGCCGTAGCGCGGCAGGCTGCCAATCGCATCGATAGCATCCTGTAAAAACAATAACTCTGCCTCAGACACGGTGTTATTTGCATCCGCTGACAATCCCTGCAAATAGACCCTGCCTAACATTTCCCGCAGCATTGCGAGATAAGCGGGTGCCAGACTGTCCCGCTCTGCTTCCGGCAGGGTTTGTTCGATAAACTCGCGCACCTCGTCAAAACCACCGCGTACAAACATCGCCACCAGCGTTTCCAGAGTACGCTGCAGACTGTCGCTGAGCACCTGATCCTCCTGACTTTGCAGACTGACCAATGTTTCCTGTTTCATTTCTGCCGCAATCGTGCTGATGACATTTTTATCGAGCAAGCGGTGCAGGAATTGGATAAAGCCTTCTACCCCGCCATCCTCATCGGCTGGAATATGCAGATAGGCAAACTCATCTGCCGGACTGCCTCGTACGCCGCTGAGAATATAGTCACGACCATTACGCTCAACCGGCAGCATGTAGTTTTCATACTCCATCGCCTCGCCGGTATCACGGCGTAATTTGAACTGAATACTCGGCCCAAAATTGCGTACATTGCGAGGATCGTCATCCGTCGGATCCGGGTTAATATTGAAAGGCCGAAAACCGGTCACTTCCAGTTGAAGTGTTTGCTCACCCCACTGCATATTACGGGTTTCAAAGACTTTGGTTTCCAACTCGGTCGCTTCAGGCTGACCGGCAAACAGCGGCCAGGCATCAATGCTCAGTTCAGAACCGCCGTCACCGAAACTGGCCTGATATATCGCATAACCCTTATAAATTAACGGATGGTTTACCGCGATGGTCTGCTCCAACGGCGCGTTGAGATCAGTGTCATAAATCACCAGATCCGACTCAAAGGATTTGGGCTGACCCGATGAGTAATGTTCAATACGGAAGTCTTTCACTTCAATAGTAAAGGGCAGGTTCTGCACCAGGTAACCATCCCGCATCGGCAGATAAGCCACACTCGAAGCCCGACCTTCAGGAATGCTGACACTGCCTCGAAATGCCTGTGGCCCGACCGGCAAACGACTTTCTTTAGGTACCTGGCTCAACGGCAAATTGCGGGTTTCAACTTCAATCCGGCCCTGCCACTCGGCCAGTTTCAGTGGCAGATTACTGTCCAACAGGCCGCCGACACAGATCACAATAATCGCTACATGAGTCAGGATGTAGCCCAGACGGTTCATACCACCGCGCATCGCAGAGACTAACTGCACATCCTCTTTTTCTGTAATGCGTGTGCGATAGCCTTGGCGTGACAACTGCTCGGTGAGGGCTGTGACCGAAGCCTCGGTACTTGCAGCTGTGTGCCACTGTGCACGGTGATGCATGGAGCGTAAGGATTTGAGCTGCACATTGGTCCGCAGGTTAAACATATCGCGGAACATGGACGGAGTATGGCGAATCACACAGACGCTGGTTGAAACCACCAGCAAGGTCAGAATCGCGAGGAACCACAGAGCGCTATACACATCGTACAGCCCCAGTTTTTCGAATACATCGAACCAATACGGTCCGAACTTGATAACGTAGTCGGGATAGGGTTGGTTTTGCTGCAAAACCGTACCGATCACAGAGGCAATCGCCAGCGTGATCAGCATGGTGATAGCAAATTCCATACTACCCAGAAAGTGAAACACCCGCCAGGCTAGAGAACGATGCGGCCGTTGCGAATCCTGTGTACGTGACATGGGGGAGCCCCTGTTTCAGGCAAGGCCTGAACTCAGAAAAGCCACGCAGCACATACTGCGTGGCAAGTCATAAATAGTGTGTATTAAGGCTTCAGACCGAAAACGTAAGCAGAGACTGCTTTGATTTCAGCTTCGCTCATTTTGCTGGCGATATCGCGCATCATGCTATTACTATCGTTGGCACGGTCGCCTTTAGCAAAAGCATGCAGCTGCGTTTCAACATAGCTGCTGTATTGTGCTGACAGTTTTGGCCAGTTCGCTGCAGGAACACCGCTGCCGTTAGGGCCGTGGCAGGCCATACATGCTGGTACTCCGGTTTCTTGGTTACCACCGCGGTAGATTTGCTCTCCAGCAGCCAGTAATTCTTCAGAGACTGCGCCAGGCGCGGTTTTCTGACTAGCGTAGTAAGCACCCAGATCGGCCATATCTTCTTCACTCAGATTGGCGACCATTGGTGCCATCAAGGCGTTTTGACGATCGCCGTTTTTGAAGTCCATCAGCTGCTTAACGATGTAACCTTCATGCTGACCTGCCAGCTTAGGAAACGCATCAGACAGACTGTTACCATCGGTACTATGACAGGCAGCACACATTGCGGATTTACCCTTACCCGCAGCTGCATTACCTGCCGCCATTACCATTGAAGTCGTACTCATCGCCATGCCCAGCATGGCGGCCATTAATAGTCTTTTCATTTTCTCTACCTGAAACCTTAAGTACTTGCATCATAAAAACTGTGGGTATGCTACTCTTGTTAGGATTTTTTTTCACCCAGATTGGTGCAATGTCACAGCTCTATCAACACGCCTATTATAGCGGCAGCGCGACGAAACTGTCCCAACTGCCTGACGATACGACTCACGAAGTCGCCTTCGCCGGACGGTCAAACGCGGGCAAGTCCAGTGCTATCAACACCATTACTGGCATTAACTCGCTGGCCAGAACCAGTAAGACGCCGGGCCGTACCCAGATGATCAATTTCTTTCATCTGGATGAACAGCGCGCTCTGGTCGATCTTCCTGGTTATGGTTACGCCAAAGTCCCTGAACAAATGAAGCTGAAATGGCAGGAAACGCTGGCTAAATATCTGGAAACGCGGAAAACATTGCGTGGTCTGATGATCATGATGGACATCCGCCACCCGCTCAAGGACTTCGATATTCAGATGCTGAGCTGGGCCAATAAAGCGCAGTTGCCGGTACACATCCTGTTGACCAAGGCCGACAAACTCAAACGCGGTGCGGCCAAGGCAGCTTTATTAGATGTCAAAAAACGGCTCACAGAGCTGCAACTAGAAGCCAGTGTCCAGCTTTTCTCCTCACTGAATAAATCCGGCCGTGATGAAGCTATCAACCAACTCGACCAATGGTTTGAAGTTGGTACCTTAGTCACTCAAGAATAATCTCGCCATGACCACCCCGCTACACAGTCGTCGTCAGTTTCTGCAACAGGCGGCACTGGGTAGCGCACTTGTCTCCTACAGCCTGCCCAGGCTGGCTAAAGCGGATATCGATTACCGTGAACTATTACCGGAATCAATGACCAAGGCCGGGGGGGAATTCACTAATTACGGCCAGCCCTCCCCCTACGAACAACAGGTCATCCGCTGGATTTCTGCTAACCCGGATATGCCGGGTAACGGCGTTTCCTGGTCACCGCTGCATGAACTGCAAGGCACCATCACCCCCAATGGCTTGCATTTCGAACGTCACCATAACGGGGTGCCCGCTATTGACCCGGCACAACATCAACTCCTTATCGATGGCTTGGTCGACAAGCCGCTGGTATTTTCTGTTGATGCCTTAAAGCGCTACCCCATGCAGTCGCGGATCTGTTTTATTGAGTGTGGCGGTAACAGTAATAGCAGTTGGCGTAGTCAACCGATCCTGACTGCGGCCGGGTATGCGCATGGACTGGTCTCCAATGCGGAGTGGACCGGCATTCCGGTCAGACTGCTACTTGAAGAAGCCGGTATTAAGCCAGAAGCAAAATGGGTCATCGCCGAAGCCGCCGATGGTGCATCGCTGAATGTCAGTATTCCACTGGAAAAGCTGATGAATGATGCCCTGCTCGCTCTGTACCAAAATGGTGAACGTTTACGACCAGAAAATGGTTATCCACTACGTTTGGTGTTGCCGGGCTGGGAAGGTATCGTTAATGTGAAATGGCTGCGCCAATTGAGATTGTCTAACGCACCTGCAATGTCCCGCGATGAAACCGCGCAGTATACCGATTTGATGCCCAATGGCAGCGCCCGCCAGTTCAGTTTCGAAATGGCGTCCAAATCGCTGATCACCTCCCCTTCTCAGGGCATGACTCTGCCCGACAAACCCGGCATCTATCAGGTAACAGGTCTAGCTTGGTCTGGGCGAGGTAAAATCACCCGGGTAGAGGTCTCCGCCGATGGAGGACAAACTTGGGTCGATGCTGAACTTCAGCAACCCATTTTAAGTAAGGCTTTTACCCGCTTCAGCCTGCCCTGGAAGTGGCAAGGGCAATATGCGGTGTTACAGAGTCGTGCCACTGATGAGACCGGTTATATTCAACCTACTCGCGAACAATTGTTGAAAGAACGAGGCCGACACGGCTTTTTCCATTTCAATGCGATCATCAGTTGGGAAGTGAGTGAAGAGGGTTATATTAGCCATGTCTATCCGGAATAGTCTGCTTGCTTTACTGCTATTCGCAGCACATGCCTATGCGGAATCAGAGCATCAAGCTTTGGGGCGTGACGCCGGTGAGTTGACTCAACAGCCGCAGTGGAATCTGACCATCACCCCGGACGGGAGAGGATTGCCTGTTGGCCATGGCACGGCTGCGGAGGGTAAAAAGATTTTTAATCATCAATGTGCCTCCTGTCATGGCTTTGATGCGATTGGTGGCAGCGCTATGCCCTTGGTTGGTGAAGTCGGCTCGCTGACCAGTGAATATCCCGAAAAAACAGTGAACAGTTACTGGCCTTATGCGACTACGCTATTCGACTACATTCGCCGCTCAATGCCGCCGCAGGCCCCCTACTCCTTGTCCAGTCATCAAATCTACGCACTTTGCGCTTATATTCTGAGTCAGGATGGTATAATCGAAGCCGATGTGGAACTCAACGAAGTGACACTGCCCCAGGTAACGATGCCTAATCGGGATGGCTTTTCTGCCACCAACTCACACTAAACCGCTGAAATGAAGGATCTGTCTATGAGCCCACGCTACGCTTGTACTGCTTCACCTGCACCGGAGTTATATGACACCCCCAAGCTAGGCATGAAAAGCAGCGACCTGATTAACGACTTCAAACGTTATTACGGCACTTACCTCGCGCAGGACGAAGGCTGTGCATCCGGCCACTATCTCTATACTGCGTTGGCATTCACCTTACGTGACCGCCTGTTTAACCGCATGAAGCACACCAAGCACACCTACACCGAGGCCAATTGCAAACAGGCTTACTACCTGTCGATGGAATTCCTGATGGGACGCGCGATGGGCAATGCTGCACTCAATCTGGGCCTAGATAAGGAAGTCACCGCCGCGCTGAATGAGATCGGTCTTCACTATGAAGATCTGATTGAAATGGAGCATGATGCAGGGCTGGGTAACGGTGGTCTGGGTCGTCTTGCCGCCTGTTTTATCGATAGCTGTGCAACTTTGCAACTGCCGGTAACCGGATATGGTCTGCGTTACGAATACGGCATGTTTAAACAAAAGATTGTCGATGGTTACCAGGTGGAAAAACCGGATCATTGGCTGCGTGACGGCAACCCTTGGGAGTTGGAGCGTCCGGAATACACTCAACGCATCAAGTTTGGCGGTCATACCGAGTTTCACCGTGATCATGATGGCGAGCTCCGCGTTTACTGGCTGAATACCAATGATGTATTGGCCGTGCCATACGATCTTCCAGTACCCGGTTATCAGAACGGCACTGTCAACAAACTTCGCCTGTGGAAGTCGGAAGCCACTGATGAGTTCAATCTGGAAGACTTCAACGCCGGCTCCTACACCGATGCCGTCGCCGCCAAAAACGAGGCCGAAAACATCAGCATGGTGCTCTACCCAAATGACGCCAGTGAAAACGGTAAAGAGCTGCGACTGAGACAGCAGTATTTCCTCGCTTCAGCGAGTTTGCAGGATATTCTCTCGCATTGGGTCAACATTCATGGCAACAACTTCAATGAGTTTGCAGAGAAGAACTGTTTCCAACTGAATGACACCCACCCGACCGTCGCGGTGGCTGAATTGATGCGCCTATTGATGGACGAGCATGATCTGACTTGGAATAAGGCATGGGACATTACCTCCAAAACCATGGCTTATACCAACCACACCTTGTTACCGGAAGCGCTCGAGCGCTGGCCGGTCAATATGTTTGGTCGCCTGCTACCTCGTATTCTGGAAATCATTTACGAGATTAATGCCCGCTTCCTGCGTGAAGTCGCTAACAAATGGCCTGGCGACAAAGAACGTCAGGCCCGCATGTCGATTATTGAAGAAGGTCATGAACAACAAGTTCGCATGGCAAATCTGGCTATCGTTGGTAGTTATTCCATCAACGGTGTCGCGGCCCTGCATTCCGAACTGCTGAAAAAAGGCCTGTTCCATGATTTCTATGAGTTATGGCCTAAGAAATTCAACAACAAAACCAACGGTGTGACCCAACGGCGCTGGCTGGCCTGGTGTAACCCTGAGCTAAGTCAGTTAATCAGCTCGGCCATCGGTGAGAATTGGATCACCCAACTCAGCGAGTTGAAAAAACTGGAAGCCTTTGCCCATGACAGCGCTTTTCAGCAGCAGTGGCATGATGCCAAACTGGCTAATAAAAAGCGACTGGCTGCGTTAGTGAAACAGAGCTGTGGCGTCACCTTTAAGCCAGAAGCGATGTTTGATATTCAGGTCAAACGCATCCATGAATACAAACGCCAACTGCTGAACGTGTTGCATGTAATCCATCTCTATGACCGGATCAAACGCGGTGACACTCATGGCGTGGCTGAGCGTTGCGTGCTGTTTGGTGGTAAGGCTGCCCCTGGCTATGCCATGGCCAAGCAGATCATTAAGCTGATTAACAATGTCGCCAGTGTCATCAATAATGACCCGGCTGTGGGTGATTGGCTTAAAGTGGTATTCCTGCCGAACTATCAGGTCTCGGCGATGGAAATCATCTGCCCGGCTGCCGATCTGTCAGAACAAATCTCTACAGCCGGTAAAGAAGCTTCCGGTACCGGCAATATGAAGTTCATGATGAACGGTGCAATGACCATCGGTACGCTGGATGGCGCCAATATCGAGATCCGTGAAGAAGCTGGTGAAGAAAACTTCTTCCTGTTCGGTTTAACCGAAGATGAAGTAGCAAAAGCGCGTCAGGGTTATAACCCACGCCATATCATCGATAATGATATGGATCTTCGTCGGGTGCTTGATCTGCTTGAGTCAGGCCATTTCAATCAATTCGAGCCAGGCTGCTTTGATAATGTGATTGCTGCCTTTATCAGCCCGAATGATCCCTGGATGACGATTGCCGACTTCCGCAGCTATATCGATGCGCAACAACGGGCAGCAGAAGCGTATCAGGATAAAAACCGCTGGCTGGCAATGAGCATCATAAACAGTGCCAACAGTGGCAAATTCTCCACTGACAGAACCATGGAAGAATACAATCAGGAAATCTGGAAGCTGGAGAAAATTAATCCACAATACTGATCTTATTGCCGGGCCCGGCGTCCGTCTGGTCCGGCATCATCGTTTTAATGCAGACAGACGCTAAAAGCCGTATAATCTGCGGCTCGTATCATACTTGCCCATCACACTACGCGCCTGTAGCTCAGTTGGATAGAGTGCCAGTTTCCGAAGCTGGAGGTCACAGGTTCGATTCCTGTCAGGCGCGCCATCTCCCATAAAAAAACCGCCACGAATACTATTCGCAGCGGCCAAAGGAAAACTCATCAAGCTTCAACGCTTGGCAATAGCGTAATGCATGGGACATTCTGGATGTTATAGGATAAATTCCTTTTTTATCCGTTCTATGCCAGACAAGTTGATTTTTATGAAACTCCGACCAATCGCGCTGCTCTTTTCAGTGCTTGGCTTGTCGACTTTTGCCGCCTCAGCGAAAGATGCACATTGGCAAGACGCGAGCTATATTGAAGACAGTTTTGTCACCATTGCGCTGGGCCGTGAGCATGGTCGCCCAACAGGTCGGCTTAGCAAATGGTCTTCTGCTATTCGCTTTTCTATCAGTGATCACACTGCTGATAATGAGCTACATCGACAAATGACGACGCAGCATTTGTCACATCTCGCGTCGATAACAAATCTCGACATCACCCCCAGTCAGCACTCCAGCGATACCAACTTGCAGATTATTTTCGCTTCCGAAAACGATCTCGACCGCTTGGTCCAATTTGAGTTCGGTATTTCCAGTAAAGCACTGCGTCACCAGTTCAGTCGCGACGGCGTTTGCTTTGCTTGGATTCCTACGACTGAAAAGGCTATCTCACATGCCAGAGTCATTATCCCCGTTGATCGAGCCCGCGCTCATGGCAAACTGATGGCTTGTGTGGTGGAAGAACTGACACAGGTGTTGGGCTTGGCTAATGACTCAGATGCCGTATTTCCCTCCATCTTTAATGACCATTCCCATAATGACTTTCTGACCGGCCTAGATTTTTTACTACTTAAACTGATGTATCACCCAACACTTCGTCCAGGTATGACAGAGCAAGAAGTTAGGAAAGTGGTTCGTCAACTGCTAACGCAAGCTGAGTTCAAGATTCTGATCGATGAAGCTGAGCAGCGGGTTCGTACTCACAGCCTTGAAAACTGGCTGGATTAGACAATAAAAAAGGGCCCTGCAAGCAGGGCCCTTCTCAAACACGAGAACAATCCGTGTTTTATTGGTTCACAACAAAGTCTACACGACGGTTTGCTGCACGTCCTGCATCACTGTCGTTGCTGGCTACTGGTGAAGTTTCACCCATACCAACTGCAACTAGGTTACGACCATCAATACCGCGTGAAGTCAGGTAGTTAACTACTGCTTCAGCGCGACGTTGTGACAGGTTTTGGTTGTATGCTTCAGTACCGATGCTGTCGGTGTGACCTTCAACACGTACTTCAACGACGTCGTCAGTATCTTTCAACACTGCCACAGCTTCTTCCAGAATTTGTTCTGCTTCTGGAGTCAGAGTAGCTTTGTCGAATTCAAAGTTAACGCCTGTCAAAGACAGCAGGTTTTCACCTGGCAGCGGACAACCGTCTTGGTCAACGATAACGCCTTCTGGAGTTCCTGGGCACAGATCCAGATAATCCGCTACTGCGTCGTTATCAGAATCCAGAGGACAACCTACACGGTCAACAGTCACACCTTCTGGAGTGTTACGGCACAGGTCGATACCGTCGTATACGCCGTCACCATCCGTATCGTAGGCACAACCATTTTGGTCACGCAAAGCACCAGGAGGTGGTTCAACCGCACAGACAGGCTCTTCCACCATCGGTTCTTCTGCTTCCACTTCATTCGGGCAAAGCAATAATGCCAGCATAGCGCCAACGGCTGCACCACCAGCTGTTGCACTACCACCATCAACGACAGCAGCGGTGGCTGCACCACCAACAACTGCGCCACCAAGCGCGCACAACATATTTGTACCTGCATCACGCTTCGCAGGACCCGAACAACCAGCTAACAAAGCCGCCATAAACAGCGCAGCAAATAATTTACCTGATAATCTCATTTTGCCTTCCTTATTTCCCGTAGGTGGGAGTTAGAGTTGAAACATCTAAAAACTAGGATATCCGTTTCACACAACCATTTCAGATATCACACTGTTGTAGTTTGACGACATTGCAGGCCTAATTTCAAGTGGCCTCTGAAAAATTTCTTATATTTCGCTTTTTATTGTATCAAAAAAACAACAAATTTACATTCTGCCAATGACACCCGAATCTTCTGGTTCTAATGACAGACCGCGAACCGCGTCATCTTCAGGCAATTCGCCGGATTCAGCACCCAGTTTAATCATCAAGCGGACCTCGTTCGCAGAATCCGCATTTTTGAGTGCGTCGTCGTAAGTAATCTCACCAGCCTTGTAGAGGTCATAAACCGCTTGATCGAATGTCTGCATACCCAGTTCACGCGAGCGTTTCATGACGTCCTTAATTTCGGAGACTTTGCCTTTTTCTATCAGGTCACCCACAAGTGGGGTATTCAGTAACACTTCCACAGCAACACAACGACCACTACCATCTTTCTTCGGAATCAAACGTTGTGCGACTACGGCACGCATATTCAGCGACAGATCAAGGAAAAGTTGTTTATGCCGTTCTTCGGGGAAGAAGTTAATGATTCGATCCATCGCCTGGTTAGCGTTATTGGCATGCAGCGTAGACAGACATAAATGGCCTGTTTCCGCGAAGGCGATACCATAATCCATCGTATCTCTCGAACGAATCTCACCAATCATGATGACATCCGGAGCCTGACGTAAAGAGTTTTTCAGAGCGATATCGTAGGAGTCGGTATCAATACCCACTTCACGCTGCGTAACCACACAACCGGCATGCTTGTGATCAAATTCAATAGGATCTTCGATTGTAAGGATGTGACCGGTGCTATTCTGGTTACGATAACCAATCATGGCCGCCAGCGTCGTTGACTTACCACTACCGGTGGCACCGACAAAAATCACCAGACCACGTTTGGTCATCGACAGATCTTTGATGATTTCCGGTACATGCAGTTCTTCAATGGTCGGAATTTCATCTTTGATGCGACGCAGTACCATCGCCACACGGTTACGCTGAAACATCGCACTGACACGAAAACGTCCAGCACCTTTGGTTTCAAGCGCATAGTTACATTCTTTATCACGCTCGAACGTACGTTTCTGTTCATCGGACATGGTGCTTAAAACTAAATCCCGCGCTTCCTCATCTGACAAGGCTTCCTGCGACAGAGTGGCCATACGACCACTGACTTTGAGCGTGACCGGTCTGCCAGACGTAACAAAGATGTCGGAGGCATCATGTTTAACAGCGGCTTTAAGTATCGTAACAATTTCCATTACAAACTCCTAACGGAACAGGTCTTTGTTAACTGCACGTGGCAAGGCTTCCTGCTTGGTCACCTGCTGACGACGAACCATCTCTTGCAGGCATTGATCTAAGGTCTGCATGCCCAGCGCTGCGCCGGTCTGAATGGCGGAATACATCTGCGGCACCTTGTCTTCACGAATCAAGTTACGAATCGCTGGTGTACCAATCATGATTTCATGTGCCGCAATCCGGCCACCGCCCACTTTTTTCATCAGCGTTTGTGAGATAACCGCCCTCAATGACTCAGACAACATGGAACGCACCATATCTTTTTCCGCCGCCGGAAATACGTCGATAATCCGGTCGATGGTTTTCGCTGCGGATGAGGTATGCAGGGTACCAAACACCAAGTGCCCTGTTTCTGCAGCGGTCAGAGCCAGACGGATGGTTTCCAGATCACGCAGCTCACCAACCAGAATAATATCCGGATCTTCACGAAGTGCACTGCGTAAGGCTTCACTAAAACCGAGGGTGTCACGGTGAACTTCACGTTGATTCACCAGACACTTCTTGCTTTGGTGAACAAACTCAATAGGGTCTTCAATGGTCAGGATGTGTTCATTATCCTTTTCATTGCGGTAGTTGATCATCGCCGCCAGGGTGGTGGATTTACCTGAGCCGGTAGGCCCGGTGACCAACACAATGCCACGACGGTTATCTGAAATCGTTTTGAAAATTTCCGGCGCATTCAAGTCTTCCAGCGTCAACACTTCTGAAGGAATGGTCCGGAAAACGGCGGCTGCACCACGGTTCTGGTTGAAGGCATTGACACGGAAACGCGCCATATTCGGCACTTCAAAGGAGAAGTCGGATTCCAGAAACTCCTCAAAGTCCTTGCGCTGCTTATCATTCATGATGTCATACACCATGGCGTGGACTTCTTTGTGCTCCATCGGCGGCAGATTAATGCGCTTCACATCACCATCGACGCGGATCATTGGCGGCTCACCGGCGGAAATATGTAAGTCAGAAGCCTTGTTCTTGACGCTGAAGGCCAGTAATTCAGTAATATCCATCCACGTTCCCTTTACTGATTGGTGTACTCTATCTATTTCGCCGTGCAGCGATGAGTATAAAGTAGCGCGCTCACCCTTGGCTTGCAACATGACAGAGATAAAAAAGCGTTTCCATTCTATTAACGACACCATCCGGCAGACTGAAAAGCTGCACGAACGCGTTCCCGGATCTGTACAGCTTTTAGCCGTCAGTAAGACTTGGCCCGCCGACAACTTACGGACTGTTGCTGAACTCGGACAACGCCAATTTGGCGAGAACTACCTGCAGGAAGCGCTGGAGAAAATTGAAGCTTTGAGCGACCTGAATCTGGAGTGGCATTTCATCGGACCAATTCAGTCCAATAAAACCCGCGATATTGCCGCAAAGTTTGACTGGGTTCAGAGTGTCGACCGATTAAAAATTGCTCATCGCCTGCATGAGCAACGTTCAGCAGCGTTGCCACCACTTAATGTCTGCATTCAAGTTAATATTGATGATGAAGTCACCAAGTCAGGCACTTCAGCCGATGACTGTATGGCTCTGGCAGATGAGATTGCACAACTGGACAGGCTCTGCTTACGCGGTTTGATGGTTATCCCAACCAAACAGACTGACGTTGACGCACAGCGCGATAGTTTCCGCCGTGCCCACGCACTGTTCACAAGACTACAACAGGAATTTGACGGCATAGATACCTTGTCTATGGGCATGACCGGTGATGTGCAAGCGGCCATTGCCGAAGGAAGTACTATGGTGCGGATTGGTACTGCGCTGTTTGGTGAGCGTACCCCTCAGCGCAAATAGGTTTTACACTGTAACAATGGTTTACTAGAAAGGTTGAATAATGAAACACGCAACACTGGCTTTTATCGGTGGCGGCAATATGGCTCGCAGCCTGATCGGTGGTCTGCTTAACAATGGCTATGATAGCGAGGCCATTCATGTTGCCGATCCCAGCACTGATACCTTGCAAAGCTTGTCTGCGCATTACCCGGTTAAGACCTTCACCGATAACACTGCGGCTATTGTTAATGCCGATGTGGTTATTCTCGCGGTGAAACCACAGCAACTTCAGCAGGTCTGCCGCGAACTTGCTGATACTTGGCAACAAGATACTTTACTGATCTCTATCGCTGCGGGTATTCGCTTGCATGATATCGGTCGCTGGCTGGGCAATGAAAGCGCCGCCATTGTCAGGGCTATGCCCAATACCCCGTCGCTGGTTCAGGCAGGTGCCACGGCTTTATGCGCCAACCCTCATGTGAAAGAACAGCAGCATGAGCTGGCAGAATCCATTCTGCGCGCTGTCGGTCTCGCCTTATGGGTTAAAGACGAAGTGCAAATGGATGCCGTTACCGCTCTATCCGGTAGTGGTCCCGCCTACTTCTTCTTAGTGATTGAGGCCATGCAAGCCGCCGGTATGCAGTTAGGCCTGGCCGAAGACACCGCCAGGCTGCTAGCACTGGAAACCGCTTTTGGTGCGGCCAAAATGGCTCTGGAAAGTGAGGAGTCGGCTGCTGTCCTGCGTCAACGCGTGACATCTCCTGGTGGTACTACTGAGCGTGCTTTGCAGGAATTTGAACAAGGCGATTTGCGTGGCTTATTTGCCAAAGCGCTGAGCGCTGCCGCCCAGCGCGCTGATGAATTGGCCGAACAACTGGGAAAAGACCATGGTTAATAGCTACTTTGCCAATCCACTGATCTTTATTATCGATACCATATTTTTTCTCTACATGATTGTCGTGGCCTTGCGACTGGTCATGCAGTGGGCTGGCTGGGAGTATCACAACCCGCTGGTACAGTTCATTATCAAAGCCACCCAAGTACCGGTGAAATTTCTACGTCAGTACCTGCCTGCCATGGGCAAATGGGATACCGCCACCATTGTCCTGCTCTTGACTGTCACTCTTATCAAAATGCTGATTATTGGTCTGATTGCCGGCATGCTACCTTCTGGCCTGATGTGGATACGACTATTAGTAGCAGAGCTGTTCTTGCTGTTTATCGGCATGTTCACCGTCAGTATTATTCTTGAAGTTATCCTCAGCTGGGTCGCAGCCGCGGGTAGCTATAATCCGGTCATGCCACTGGTGCAACGAATGAATGCACCGTTGTTGCGCCCTGTCAGGCAGATGCTTCCCCCTTTGGGCGGCATCGATCTGTCGCCACTGTTTGTCATTATGGGCTTACAGGTCCTGAAGATGCTGGTGATGCCTCTGCTAACCGGTCAAGTTTAGCTTGCTGACATTGCGTTAAACCCGCTGTCTGATTAGACTTAACGCTTTTTTATAGGGATCAGTCATTTATGCCGGATTCAATACCAGCCGACTCCGTTGGTCTGGTAAGCCCGACCACCTACCATATCGACACGCCGCTGCAGCTGGACTGCGGACGGACGCTGTCGAGTTACGATTTGATTGTCGAAACCTATGGTGAACTCAATGCGGACAAAAGCAATGCCGTGTTGATTTGTCATGCCCTGTCCGGCGATCACCATGCAGCTGGCTATCACTCGATGGATGAGCGCAAACCCGGTTGGTGGGACACGGCGATTGGTCCCGGCAAAGCGATTGATACCAACCGCTTTTTTGTGGTCTGCCTGAACAATTTAGGGGGCTGCAAAGGCTCGACCGGTCCGATGACGATTAATCCGGACACAGGCAAAGCCTATGGTCCGGACTTCCCGATTGTGACGGTGGAAGACTGGGTACGCAGTCAGGCGGCACTGGCTGATAAACTCGGCATTGCGCAGTGGGCGGCCGTCGTTGGGGGCAGTCTGGGTGGTATGCAGGCCCTGCAGTGGGCGATCAGCCTGCCACACCGTTTGCGTCACACCATCATCATCGCTGCCGCACCGAAACTGTCCGCACAGAATATTGCTTTTAACGAAGTGGCGCGTACTGCGATCAAATCGGATCCGGACTTTCATGATGGCCACTACATGGCGCATAACACGCTGCCCAAGCAGGGTCTTGGACTGGCACGTATGCTTGGCCATATCACCTACCTATCCGATGAAGCCATGGGTGAGAAATTCGGCCGTGAACTGCGCAGCGGTGCCATCCAGTATGGCTATGATGTCGAATTCCAGATTGAAAGCTATCTTCGCTACCAGAGCACCAGCTTTGTCGGCCGCTTTGATGCCAATACCTACCTACTGATGACCAAGGCTCTGGATTATTTTGATCCGGCCAAGAAGTTCAACGACGATCTCAACCAGACCATGGCGCAGATTGAGGCGAAATCACTCGTGGTATCGTTTACCAGCGACTGGCGTTTCTCACCAATGCGCTCACGCGAAATCGTCAATGCCATGCTGGCGGCTGGCAAATCTGTCACTTATGCTGAAGTGGAAGCTCACCAAGGCCATGATGCCTTCCTGATGCCGATCCCTCGATATCTCGAAATATTCGCCAGCTACATGAATCAGGTGGCTGGGGAGATCAAGGCATGAAGCTACGTATAGATCAGCAAATCATCAGCGACTGGATCCCCGATGGTGCCCGTGTGCTTGATCTGGGTTGCGGTAATGGTGCCCTGCTCAATCACCTGCAACAGCGTGGTGTCACTGGTTATGGTCTGGAAATCGATAATAGCCGCTTTGCTGAATGTATTGAGGCAGGCGTTAATGTGATTCAGTCGGATCTGGATGAAGGTTTAAGCCAATTTGCCGATCAGAGCTTTGACTATGTGATCCTGTCACAAACCCTGCAGGCGATTAAACGTCCGGATTTTCTGTTACGGGAAATTGCCCGTGTTGGTAAGAAAGGCATTATCGGTTTCCCCAATTTCGGCTATTGGCAGTGTCGTGTGCAACTGGCATTAGGTGGACGCATGCCGGTATCGAAAACACTACCAAATGCCTGGTATGAAACCCCTAATATCCACCTGTGCACGATTCAAGACTTTGAGCGCCTTTGTGCCGACCATCGTTTGACCGTGCTTAACCACAGCATTGTTAACCACGAACATAAAGACTCTCTTGGTATACGACTATTGCCCAACCTGTTTGGTCAAACTGCCGTCTACCTGGTACAACAACACACAGCATCATGAAAGACTATCAACGCGAATTTATTGAATTTGCCCTGCAAACCGGGGTACTGAAATTTGGCTCATTCACTCTGAAATCAGGCCGTCAAAGTCCCTATTTTTTCAACAGTGGCTTATTCAACAGTGGTGCCAGTCTGGCGCGACTGGGACGTTTTTATTCGCAGACTATTGCAGACTCTGGTCTCGACTTTGATGTGCTGTTTGGGCCGGCCTACAAAGGCATTCCTCTAGCCTCGACCACCGTGGTCGCTCTCGCTGATCAGCATCAGCGTGATGTGCCCTATGTCTTTAACCGTAAAGAGGTCAAAGATCACGGCGAAGGTGGTCAACTGGTTGGCGCAGAACTGAAAGGCAAAGTACTGATCATCGATGATGTGATTTCGGCCGGTACATCGGTACGTGAATCCGTCGATATTATCCGTGCTGCCGGAGCTGAACCCGCCGGTGTTGTGATTGCACTGGATCGGCAGGAACGTGGTCAGGGCACACTCTCAGCCATTCAGGAAGTGCAGGCGGAGCACAGTATTCCGGTACTTAATATTATCAGCCTGAACGATTTGCTGGGTTACCTTAAAGATAACGCTGAACTGGGCGAATTTTTACCTGCCGTACAGGCTTATCGTGATCAATATGGGGTCTAACCCCAGATCAGCTTGATCGAAATCAGCAAAGTAACCAGTTCGAAGGCACGTTTTATCCAGCGGTTGCCGTGCTTGATGGCCAGATGTGAACCAAGGTAGCCGCCTAGCAGTGATCCCAGCAATAAGGCAGGTAGCCAGTCCCAGCGGATATCGCCAAGCAGGCCTAAGGTGATGGCACCAGTACCGTTCCAGAACAGACCGACCATAATCAGGGTATAGGCAACGGCGCGTTGGTAATCCATACCAAACCAGACAACCAGCCAGAGAGTAACGAACAAGCCGGTACCGGACGTCAAAGAGCCGTTCAGGAAGCCGAGGAAGAACAGCATCAAACCACCCAGTACGAAGCCCCGCCGATCCCGGTGGGCTGGCAAATAGTACTGCCCCAGTTCTTTTTTCAGCATGGAATAAATGCCGAGGCCACCGGTTAACAGCCCCAGCGCGATTTCCGCTGCGCGATCCGGCACCAAGAGAATCAGACTACCACCGAGCACCACACCAGGCAGGCCCATCAACAGCAGCAATACAACAAACTGACGCTCGAGCTTACTCGTACGCCAGTATCGCAGCACAGCGCCTAGTCCTAGCGCTACACTGGCTACTTTGTGTGTCGCCAGTGCCACACCAAAACTCAAGCCCAGGAAGATCAAGACAGGAAACTGGATCAATCCGGCACCGCCTCCACTGAAGGCAGAAAAGGTATTAGCTACCAAAGACACCAGAAACAGGATAAATTGCTCGGTCAGGTTCAACTTTCTGCGGACTCACATTAGAATGAAGGCCATGATAATACGAAAAATCCCCTCTTTCGGCACGGCTTTACTGTTGCTGTTTGCTTTCACATCGACGGTTCAGGCGGCTAAGCTCTATCGTTTTCCCAATGAGGAAGGGATACCGACCCTCAGTCGCACTCTGCCACCGGAAGCGGCACAAAAGGGCTATGACATTCTCGATGATAAAACCATGCGGCTGATTGAACACGTCCCAGCTGCCTTGTCAGCAGAGGAGATAGCCGACTTAGAAGCGAAAGAAGCAGAAGATGCCGAGCGTCAGCGTCAGGCTGATATCGCTGCGAAAGAAGCCGAAAAGCAACGCGAGAGACAGGCGCGTTATGATCGCACTCTTTTGGTTACGTATTCAGACGAGGCGGCACTGCTCGAAGCAAGGGATAGAGACATCGGCTACCGCAAGGAGCAGATTGACCTGCTCTCTGCCAAACTACCTCAGCTGCACGAGTCACTAGAAACAGTGCAGAAGGACGCCGCCGAGCGTGAGTTAAGCGGTGGGGAAGTCACATCCAATATGCAGAAGCGCCTGAATGCCGCTCAAGAAGAAATCGCTGTTCGTGAACAGGCCATCAAGATCTATCAGGCGGAAATTGAAGAACTGAACACCAAGTACGATTTCGACTTGGAAAGATTCCGAATCTTACGCGGCAACTCCGCGAGCCACCACTAAACCAGCGTATCGAGTACCGATAACAGGTGCTGGTTTTCTGATGGTGTACCAATCGTAATGCGCAGGAACTGATCAATCCGGCGCTTAGTAAAGTGACGAACGATCACCCCTTCTTTACGCAGTCCAGCAGCGAGTTCAGCCGCATTATAGTCAGGGTGACGGGCAAACACAAAGTTAGCTGCTGACGGCAGTACCTCAAAGCCAAGTTCCTGCAATCCGGTCACCACCTTATTGCGGCTCTCAATGACTTTATCGCAAGTCTGACGAAAATAGGCTCTGTCCTTCATCGCAGCCACACCGGCGGCTTCTGCGAGTCTATCCAGCGGATAAGAATTAAAACTGTCTTTGACCCTGACCAGCGCCTCGATCAAGTCCGGATGTCCCACGGCAAAACCCACTCGCATACCCGCCAGCGAGCGGGATTTTGACAGCGTTTGTGTGACCAGCAGGTTGGGGTAACGCTGGGTCAATGGAATTGCGGTTTCACCACCAAAATCGATATAGGCTTCATCAATGACCACGACAGAGTCGGTATTGTTTTTTACTAGCCGCTCAATCTCATCCAAGGCCAACAAACACCCCGTTGGCGCATTCGGATTCGGAAAAATAATACCGCCGTTATCACGCAGATAATCATCCACATTAATCTGAAAATCTGGCGTCAGCGGCACTGTCTGATAATCGATTTTGTACAGTTGACAATACACCGGATAGAAGCTGTAGGTTATGTCTGGAAACAGCAGCGGTGGCGCATGCTGGAACAAGGCATGAAAAATATGACCCAGAACTTCGTCCGAGCCATTACCGACAAACACATTCGCCGTGTTGACCTTGTGATAGTCAGCGATCGCCTGCTTCAGTTCATGTGAGGCCGGGTCCGGGTATAGGCGAAGACGATCACAGTTTTCCTGCTGAATCGCTTCCAATACCCTTGGCGATGGACCATAGGGATTTTCATTGGTGTTGAGCTTAACCAGGTTCGCCAGCTTAGGCTGCTCGCCCGGTACATACGGCTCCAAGTTGTGGACAAAGGCGCTCCAGTAGCGACTCATTGTTAATCCTTCAGACGATATTCAGCACTACGCGCATGCGCTGTCAGGCTTTCACCACGCGCCAGAACGGAAGCCACTTTACCCAGCGTCTGAGCACCTTGTTCAGAAACCTGAATCAGGCTGGAACGCTTCTGGAAATCATAGACACCCAAAGGTGAACTGAAACGGGCAGTACGCGAGGTTGGCAACACATGATTAGGGCCTGCACAGTAGTCACCCAGGGCTTCTGGTGTGTAGCGTCCAAGGAAGATTGCACCGGCATGGCGGATTTTCTTCGCCATTTCCATCGGTTCATCCACAGACAGTTCCAAATGCTCTGCTGCAATGAAGTTAGCCACTTCAACGGCTTTATCCATGTCTTCTACATGAATCAACGCAGCGCGGTCGGCGAGTGACGTGGTGATAATGTCCTTACGTTCCATTGTGGGCAGCAGGCGCTCAATGGATTCTTTTACTTTTACCAGGAAATCGGCATCAGGCGAAATCAGAATAGACTGGGCATCTTCATCATGTTCGGCTTGTGAGAACAGATCCATCGCGATCCAGTCTGGATCGGTTTTGCCATCACAGATAACCAGAATCTCTGAAGGACCAGCAATCATATCAATACCAACCGTACCGTAAACCATCCCCTTGGCGGTGGCAACGAAGATATTGCCCGGACCAACAATCTTATCGACCTGTGGAATGGTTTCTGTACCGTAAGCCAGCGCAGCGACTGCCTGTGCACCACCAATGGCGAAGATACGATCTACACCGGCTACTGCTGCAGCGGCCAAGACCAGTTCATTGACGTCACCATCCGGTGTTGGCACGACCATGATTAATTCAGCCACACCGGCCACTTTGGCTGGAATCGCGTTCATCAATACCGATGACGGATAAGCGGCTTTACCACCAGGAACATACAGACCGGCGCGATCCAATGCGGTGACCTGTTGGCCCAACACTGTGCCGTCAGCCTCGGTGTAAGACCAGGAGTCCTGTTTCTGATGTTGGTGATATTGTCTGACGCGTTCTGCGGCGGCTTCCAATGCTTCACGCTGCTGTTTTGGAATCGAGTCCAACGCAGCCTGAGCACGATCCAGCGAAATTTCCAGATCGGCCATGCTTTCCGCTTTGACCCGATCGAAACGGCGGCTGTATTCCAGCACCGCGCTATCGCCTTGCTGTTTAACCGCATCCAGAATTTCTTTAACGATGCTGGTGACCTTGTCATCTGACACGCCTTCCCACGCCAACAACTTTTCCAGTTGCGGCCAGAAATCCGCTTGCGCCGCATCTAACTGTCTAATATCAACCATTTTTTTGTTCTCTTACTGCATCACGGATCTGCGTGATAAATTGCTGAATCCGTTTGTGCTTGATTTTCATCGAAGCTTTATTGACCACTAATCGTGAACTGATATCCGCGATATGTTCCATCGGTACCAGACCGTTGGCTCGCAGAGTATTGCCTGTATCCACCACATCGACGATGCGATCCGCTAAACCGACCAATGGTGCCAGTTCCATCGAGCCGTAAAGTTTGATGATTTCGACTTGCTCGCCTTTTTCAGCATAAAAACGGCGGGTACTTTCTACGAACTTGGTGGCGACTTTTAATCGACCGTTTTTGGCAGGTTCATCAGGTTTACCAGCCGTCATCAGTTTGCAGCAGGCAATGTTCAAATCAACCGGCTCGTATAGTTCAGCGTGTGGGTGCTCCATCAACACATCTTTACCGGCAACACCGATATCGGCACCACCATATTCGACATAAGTCGGTACATCGGAAGCACGTACGATAATCAGTTTCACATCCGGCAGATTGGTATCCAGAATCAGCTTGCGGCTGGTTTCAGGATCATCCAGAGGTTTGATACCGGCAGCTTTCAGTAAGGGCAATGTTTCCTTGAAGATGCGGCCTTTGGACAAGGCCAGCGTCAATGAATCAGCCATTAGCTTTCCTCGCGCTCGGGATCCGGCGGATACGCGCTCCCAGTTGCTGTAATTTTTCCTCAATACACTCGTAACCACGGTCGATGTGATAAATACGCTCTACCTCGGTATCACCCTCTGCCACCAGTGCCGCCAGTACCAGACAGGCTGAAGCACGCAAATCAGTTGCCATCACCGGTGCTGCCGTCAGGCTGTCCTTACCTTTACAGACCACTGTATTGCCTTCAATCTGCAGGTTAGCGCCCATGCGTTGCATTTCCTGCACATGCATAAAGCGGTTTTCAAACACCGTTTCGACAATAGTTGCCTGACCTTCAGCAATACTATTCAGCGCTGTAAACTGAGCCTGCATATCAGTAGGGAAAGCCGGGTATGGCGCAGTACGGATACTGACCGCTTTCGGCCGCTGGCCATTCATATCCAGCGAAATCCAGTCGTCTCCGACTTCAATATGAGCTCCGGCTTCTTCCAGTTTAAGCAAGACGGCCTCAAGCTGGTTGGCATCGGTATCCTTCAGCTTAACCCTACCTCGTGTCAACGCTGCCGCGACCAGATAGGTACCTGTTTCGATGCGATCTGGCAGGATGTTATAGTCTGTTCCGCTCAGTGATTTGACACCTTCGATGGTCAGCGTGGCGGTACCGATACCGCTGATCTTGGCACCCATTTTATTCAGGTAATGCGCGAGATCGACCACTTCTGGCTCACGCGCAGCATTTTCAATTATGGTCGTGCCGTCAGCCAAGGTCGCTGCCATCATCAGGTTTTCTGTACCGGTAACGGTGACTTGGTCCATGAATAGATGTGCACCTTTCAGACCTTTGCCACTCGTCGCGCGGATGTAGCCATTTTCGACACGAATATCAGCGCCCATTTGTTCAAGCCCGCGCAGATGCAAATCCACCGGGCGCGAACCAATCGCACAACCACCAGGCAATGACACATCGGCTTTGCCGAATTTAGCCAATAGCGGTCCCAAAACCAGAATCGAGGCCCGCATGGTTTTAACCAAGTCGTAAGCCGCTTCGGTATCGGTCAATGTGCTGGGGTCAATCACCACGCCGTTACGCTCATCAACAATCAGCGTCACGCCCATCCGCCCCAATAACTCAAGGGTGGTGGTTATATCGTGCAGATGCGGCACATTGCCAATACGCACTGGTGAGTCGGCTAATAAAGCCCCCATCAGAATTGGCAGAGCGGCATTTTTAGCACCTGAAATACGAATCTCGCCGTCTAAGGGGACACCACCACTGATAATTAATTTATCCATGACGTCAGCTTATTTCGGCGCAGAAGTTTTGAGGCCAAGAGCATGCAACTCACCACTGGCAAAGCGATCACCTAAGGTCGCTTTCACCATTTTGTGTTGCTCGATCAGGCTTTTGCCAGCAAACGAAGGGCTGATAACCACGGCATCAAAGTGCTGGCCATCATCGCCATTTACTTGCACACTGGCATCCGGTAAGCCCACTTCGATAAGGGCCTTAATTTCAGAAGCTTTCATATTTATATTTCGAGTCGACTATTTAATCGGTAGGATGGCGTCCAGACCGCTAGCGTTGGCGATTGCCAGCATTTGCGCGGGGACATGATAGAAACTGATTGCCTTGTCTGACGCTTTTGCCTGACGCATCCATGCCACTAACAAGGCAAGACCGGCGCTATCCGCACGTGACACCATGGACAGATCGATATTCATCACTGTCGCATCGGCAAAACGCTTGTCCGTATCTTCTTTAACGTCGCGTGCGGTTTCCAGCGTCAACTCACCACTAACCTTATAAGTCTGACTCTCCTTGTCGAAGTGAATAGTAAACAGCTCACTCATGCTTTTACTTTCGCGTTGCGTTCAGCAAGATTGTTGATCAGCTGTTCCATACCGCCGTTACGGATTTCATTCGCGAAACTGGAACGATAGTTGGTCACCAAGCTGATACCGTCAATTTTGACATCGTAGACTTTCCACGCATCATCCTTGTTCTGATACAACGATAAAGCCATAGGGATAGATGGGCCCGCAGGTTGAAGAACTTCCATCGGTACATTGACACGTTTACGGCTCAAGTCATCACGAAACGGCAGAAAATGGATTTCTTCGTCGGTGTACTCCAGCATGGCAGTGGCATAGGTACGAATCAGCAATAAACGGAACTCTTCGATAAAGCGAACCCGCTGCTCATCATTGGCGACACGCCAGTTTTTACCCAAGGCCAGTTTCGACATTTTCTCAAAGTCGAAATGTGGCATCAGAATAGACTCAACCAGATCGTAGATTTTATCCGGGTTGGTTTCCAGCTCAGCTTCGTTATCTTTCAGCGCTTTGAGCATATCATCAGAAGCCTGCTTTACCAGTGCCTGAGGTTCAGGCATGGCTTCTTCTGCAACAACATTGGCCGAATTAAACGCCAGCACAAGTACAGCCAGTAGGCCGACTGGCATTAGGATTTTATTCAGCATGGTCATCATTCATCACCTTCCGCTTTGCTATAGAGGAACTGTCCGATTACTTGCTCAAGCACCAGTGCAGGCTGCGTTAAGTCTATGACATCCCCATCCTGTAAAAATTCTTCTTCAGCACCGGCGACCAAACCGATATATTGCTCACCGAGCAGACCCGCCGTATAGATACTCGCAGACGTATCCAGTGGAATGGTATCGAACTGAGAATACATGTTGATGGAAACCTTGGCATTGTAGGTCACGGGATCGAGACTGATGTCAGCCACCCGACCTACACGTACCCCAGCCATGGTCACCGGTGCACGTACTTTCAGACCGCCGATATTCTCAAATTCCGCAGTGACCTGGTAACCGGCCTCATCGGTGAAATCACCCAGGTTGCTGACTTTCATGGCAAGCATGAACAGGGCAGCAAGACCCGCAGCGACAAACAATCCGACAATAATTTCGGTACTCTTATTCTGCATCATTTTTATTCATCTCCAAACATCAACGCAGTCAGCACAAAGTCCAGCCCGAGGATAGCAAACGCTGAGTGCACAACCGTGCGCGTTGTTGCTCGTCCGACGCCTTCCGATGTCGGCATGGCATCATGCCCTTCAAACAAAGCGATCCAGGTTACAACAAACCCGAACACCACACTTTTGATGACACCATTCATGATGTCATCGTAAAAATCCGTTTTTGCCTGCATCTGTGACCAGAATGCACCATCATCGACACCCAGCAGGCCATGACCGACAAGAAATGCGCCGACAATACCAACCGCACTGAAAATCGCAGCCAGCAACGGCATGGAAATAATCCCTGCCAGAAAACGCGGCGCGATAATACGTCTGATGGGGTCAACCGCCATCATTTCCATACCTGACAACTGCTCGGTACTCTTCATCAGACCAACTTCAGCGGTTAAGGCGGAACCGGCTCGACCGGCAAATAGCAAGGCACTGACCACCGGCCCCAATTCACGTACCAGAGACAGGGATACAAGCACACCCAGCGACTCTTCGGCACCAAAGTCAACCAGCGTATTATAACCCTGTAGGCCTAAAACCATGCCGACAAACAAGCCGGACACCAGAATAATCAGTACAGACAGCACACCGACCGAGAACAACTGCTGCATCACCAGCGAAAAACGCAGGAATAGACTGGGAACACCAGCCATCATCTGCATCAGGAACAAATGCCCCCGACCCAGTCGTTCAAAAGTACCGAGGCCCCAGCGCCCCAGGCCACGAATCCAGTTAATCATGCATTTTCCTCAGGCTGGAGTAAGTCATCGGCATAGTCAGGTCCGGCAAAGTGGAATGGAACTGGTCCATCCGGCAACCCTTGTATGAACTGCTGAACCCACTCTGAACTCGACTGTTTCAACTGCTCTGGCGAGCCTTGCTCAATGATCTTGCCACCGGATAATAAGTAGATATGGTCTGCAATTTCGGAAGTCTCGCCGACATCATGAGACACCACGATACTGGTCAATCCCATGGCATCATTGATCCGATGAATCAGGTTGACCAGCGTACCCATCGAAATGGGATCCTGACCGGTAAATGGTTCATCGTACATAATCATCATCGGTTCCAGCGCGACTGCACGTGCTAGTGCTACTCGACGTGCCATACCTCCAGAGAGTTCACTTGGCATCAGGTTACGGGCATTACGTAGTCCCACTGCCTGCAGCTTCATCAGAACCAAGTCACGGATCAGTGATTCAGGCAGATCGGTGTGCTCTCTTAACGGAAAAGCGACGTTGTCGTAGACATTAATGTCAGTTAGCAAAGCACCGCTCTGGAACAGCATGCCCATACGTTTACGCAGCTCGTATAAATCGGAACGTGACAGTTTGTGAACATCCTGCCCATCGACTTCAATCGTCCCTTTTTGAGGACGAAGCTGACCGCCGATGAGCTTAAGCAAGGTCGTCTTACCGGTACCACTCGGGCCCATAATGGCTGTCACTTTACCGCGCTCGATATCAATATTGACACCATCAAAAATGGCACGGTTACCACGATAAAAGTGCAAGTCCCTGATCTTTATCAGTGGCACAGGTTTCTCCAGCTTCTATAAGTAAAGAATAAAGGCCGTTAATTTTGGTGAATAAGCCGAAACAAGTCAAATCTGCGTATGGAAAAATAAGGGCTTATCGGCTAGAGTGTGCACTCCAGTTTCTGGTCAAAGGGAATAATTCACATTGGCATCTGTTCAGATTCCGTTCAGACTCGCTGTGCTAATGTCCCTTACGCAATTCTAAAAAAATCGGAGAGATACAATGAAGAAGTTGTTACAGTTCTTTGCTCTGGCTTTCATGGTCATCCCAATGCTGGCCAGCGCCCATGGCCCGACCCGTCAACAAGTCAAAGAAAGCATTATCATCAATGCTGCACCTGAAAAAGTCTGGGAAGTTGTTAGCGACTTCGCTGGCCTGCATAACTGGCACCCAGCTGTTGCCAGCACCGAAATGCAAGGCGACAAAACTCGTATTCTTACCCTGAAAGCCGATGGTAACCCAACCATTACTGAAGACCTCGAAAAACTCGACAACGAAACCATGACAATGATTTACAAAATCACTGACATGAGTGTCGTTAAAACTATCACGTTCAATAGTAAAGACACCCCTTACTACACGCTGCCAGTCAATAACTACAAAGCGTGGTTGACTGTTAAAGCCAAAGACGGTGGTTCAGAAGTGACCTGGAAAGCGAAATTCTACCGTTCATTCCTGGATAACCCACCAGTACCAGAAGGTCAGGCTGACGCTGATGCTGTTGCAGCTATTGAAGGTGTTGCGACCGCTGGTCTAAACAACCTGAAAGCGATTCTGGAAAAATAATGTTTTCCAGTTTGCTTCAGCAACCGACAAAGGCGACCCTATCAAGGGTCGCCTTTTTGCTTTTTATACCCCTGACTCTGAGCGCCTGCTTTGATGATGGTAAGCACTATGCCCTAATCACCAATCAACTGGCAGACAACGTCAGTGTGATCGATATCCGTCTGGGCAAAGTGATCAAGCAAATTGCTGTCGGCGACAGTCCCGCCGGTATCACCATCAGTAAAGACAAACGACAGGCTTTTGTCAGCAATCCGGATGGTCAAACGGTTTCGGTCATCGACCTCAGTACTTTGGCTGAAATCAGACAAATTCCAGTTGGAGCTGGCCCGGTTGGCATTATCACTGACCAACAAGGCAAGCATCTCTACGTCGCAGATTGGTTTGATAACCATATTCAGGTTATTGATCCTGAAACAGGCACGTTGCTGAATACCATTCCCGTTGGTAAGTCACCAGCCGGCATGGTCTTGGACGAACAGCAGCAGCGACTTTATGTCGCTAATCGTGATGATAATGCTGTGGCATTTATCGATCTGAAAACACAACAAGTGGTGCGAAGTGTAAGCTCTGGCAAAGCCCCGTTTGGCTTGGCTCTGACACCCGATGGTAAGCGCCTGTACAGCGTCAATGTGCAAAGCAGCAATGTCACTGTGATTGACACGGAAACGGCTGACGTCGTCACTACCATACCCGTCGGCGAATGGCCCTATTGCGCCGTTGTCAGCCCTGATGGCAATAAACTGTATGTGACCAATCAGGATGAGAGCACCGTCTCTGTTATCGATGTGGCCAGCAATAAAGTCCTGAACACCATTGATGTTGAAGATACACCGGAAGGCATTGATATCAGTGCCGATGGCAAGCTGATTTATGTCGCCAACTGGGGTAACGGTACAGTGTCGGTCATCGACGCTCACACTGAACAGTCAATCAACACTATCGATACCGCCAAGGGCAGCCGCGCTTTTGGTGATTTCATAACCGAAATTGACTGACTTCGTCGACTCCATCGCGGCTTTGGATGAGCAGTCTGCTTTTGATGCAGAGCAGCTGGCCAGCCAACTCACTCTCACCCTGCAACCGGCAGATGAGAATCTGAATCAGCTGTGGCTGAGCGGGCATGGATTGGCGCTGAACATGCCCTCGTTGGGCAAGCCGTTTTATATCGACTTCAACGGTGGCAAGTATGATCATCGGCGTAAATTTGGTGGCGGCCGTGGTCAACCTCTGGCTAAAGCGGTGGGGCTAAAGCAGGGTCAGAACCCTAGCGTGATTGATGCAACGGCTGGTTTTGCCCGGGATGCCTTTGTCCTCGCCAGTCTGGGCTGTAGCGTCACGATGATAGAACAAAATGCGATTATGGCTGCTCTACTGGCTGATGCCCTATCACGTGCCACCCAGAATGCAGATACTGCAGATATCGGCGTTCGCATGCAAATCCATCACAGCAATGCTATCCAATTCCTGACCGAGAACTACATTACTGCCGATGTCATATACATGGACCCGATGTACCCGACGAGAGAAAAGTCAGCGTTGGTCAAAAAGGATATGCAGCTGTTACATCAATTGGCTGGAGCCGATACGGATAGTGCCGAATTACTGGCTCTTGCAAGGCAAAAGGCTGGAAAACGGGTGGTCGTCAAACGACCGAAAGGTGCCGAATTCGTGGGCGAGCAGAAACCATCTGCCAGCATTCAAAGCAAAAACACCCGCTTTGATATCTACCCGACGATCTGAACTCAGCCTTTATACTGTCTATCCAACTCTTTAAGGCGAGCTAACTTCTCAGCAATTTTAATTTCCAGGCCACGGTTCACTGGCTCGTAATAGCTGCGATCACGCATTGAGTCCGGAAAATACTGTTCACCTGCCGCATAAGCGTCCGGCTCATCATGGGCATAGCGGTACTCTTTGCCATAGCCGAGTTCTTTCATCAGCTTGGTCGGTGCGTTTCTTAGATGAATCGGTACCTCGGCACTACCATGGGCCTTGGCATCATTCATCGCGGCCTTATAGGCCACGTAGACCGCATTACTTTTCGGTGCACAGGCCAGATAAACCACCGCCTGAGCAATAGCCAGTTCCCCTTCCGGGCTGCCCAGCTTGTCAAAGGTCTCCCAGGCATCAAGTGCAATTCGCAAGGCACGCGGATCGGCATTACCAATATCTTCTGCGGCCATACGCACGATTCGGCGCATTAAGTAAACCGGATCACAACCACCATCGATCATCCGGCACATCCAGTACAAGGCGGCATCAGGGGCTGAGCCGCGCACACATTTATGCAGGGCAGAAATCTGGTCGTAAAAAGCTTCTCCGCCCTTATCAAAGCGGCGCAAGGTACCGGACAGGACTTCAGCCAGATCCTGCTCATCAACCTGTGTTTGCCCTTTGCTATCAGCCAAATCAATGGCAATTTCGAGCAGATTTAACACCCGACGCCCATCACCATCGGCCGTTTGCGCCAGTTGATCACGCAGCGGCTCAGGCATGGCAATGCCTCTGTCCGCGAGCCCCAACTCACTGTCTGCCATTGCTCTGTCAATAATCAAACGTAAATCTTTGGCTTCCAGTGATTTCAACACATAGACACGAGCCCGTGATAACAGCGCGTTATTGAGTTCAAACGAGGGGTTTTCTGTTGTGGCACCAATAAAGGTAAAGGTACCGTCTTCAACATAAGGCAGAAAGGCATCCTGCTGCGACTTATTAAAGCGATGCACCTCATCGACGAACAGCATGGTGCGACGCCCCCGCTCTTTCTGCAATTGTTGTGCTCTCGCGACGGCCGCACGTACCTCTTTGACCCCGGCCGGTACGGCGGAAATAGTGATAAATTCCGCATCACAATAACCGGCGATGAGCTTGGCCAGCGTGGTTTTACCCGTGCCGGGGGGGCCCCAGAAAATCATCGAATGCGGATGACCTGAAGCAATCGCCTGACGCAGAGGTTTACCGGCCCCCAGCAAGTGCGTCTGCCCGATATACTGATCCAGTGTTTTGGGACGCATACGATCGGCCAACGGTCGGCTGGCCAGATCGTCTACCTGATCAAATAAACTCACTGCAGGTCTTCACCTACAACATCGACGCCAGCAGGCGGAGAAAAGTGAAACGTGCTGTTATCAAAATGCGGGTTTTCTCTAACCTGACTAAAGGTCAGACGGGTACGCTGGTCGAAGCTATCACGCATGATCATTTGCTTGAGTAAATTTCCTTCAAACGCCAGGGTGACAGCCTGAAAGTTGGACTCAGGATCTTTTGGCGACAATTCCACCCAAACCAGACCATCATCCGATGGCAGGTTTTGCATATGGTATTTTTCGGCAGGGACTAACTCACCAGACAATAAGGTGGCTGGCGTTTCCGCCAACGCTTCCTGCTGTGACTTCACGGTCACTTGTTCCAGATCCACATCGTAGAACCAGATTTTTTGACCATCCGCCACGATTTGCTGGGGGTAAGGGGTTTGATAATCCCAACGAAATTTGCCCGGACGTTGCAGTTGGAATTGGCCTTCAGCCTGCTCCAAAATATTGCCTTCGGTATCAATCACCGTTTGCTCAAAGTGCGCTTCAAAGGTCTGTACCTTGTCGACAAACTGGTTGAGCTTCTCGACTCCCCCATTCTGTGCCATTGCAGACACTGAAAACAGCCCAGCTAAAGCCAGAGCGGCAAGAGCTTTAAATCGTGTCATTTGATGCTCCATAGATAAGTGTTATTTGAGCAGACTGCGAGGATTGCAGCGGGTTCCCGTTAGACCGAGTTAATCGCGTGGCGGTGGCGCCAGTACTTCACGGCTACCATTACCCTGCATGGCTGAGACCACTCCGGCCGCTTCCATCGCCTCAACAATACGTGCGGCCCGGTTATAGCCAATCTTCAAGCGACGCTGAATACCGGACACAGAGGCGCGGCGGCTTTCAGTGACAATCTGTACGGCCTGATCATAGAGCGGATCGGACTCGGCATCACTCGGATCACCATAACCACCCTCACCATCATCACCGCCTTGGTCTTGGGTAATCTCTTCTAGATAATTCGGTGCTGAATTTTTCTTCAAGTGTTCAACCACCGCATGCACTTCGTGGTCATCCACAAAGGCACCATGAACCCGCTCCGGCAAACCGCTGCCCGGCGGCAGATAAAGCATATCGCCCTGCCCCAGCAGTTGCTCCGCCCCCATTTGGTCAAGAATAGTCCGCGAGTCAATGCGTGACGACACCTGAAAGGCAATACGGGTCGGAATATTGGCCTTGATGAGACCCGTGATGACATCCACCGACGGACGCTGTGTAGCCAGAATAAGATGAATCCCCGACGCACGGGCTTTTTGTGCCAAACGAGCAATCAGCTCCTCGACCTGCTTGCCGACCACCATCATCATATCGGCCAATTCGTCGATGACCACAACAATGAACGGTAAGGGTTCCAGCGTCGGCGCCACTTCACCCGGTTCAACCTCAAAGGTCGGATCTTTTATCGGCTCGCCACGCTCAATGGCTTCTTTAACCTTTTTGTTGAAGCCGGCGATATTCCGCACGCCCATGGCCGCCATCAGCGGGTAACGCCGCTCCATCTCAGCCACACACCAGCGCAGCGCATTGGCAGCTTCTTTCATATCGGTCACGACCGGTGCCAACAAATGCGGAATGTCTTCATAGACCGACAGTTCCAGCATTTTCGGGTCGACCATGATCATGCGCACCTGCTCTGGTGTCGCTTTATAGAGCAAACTCAGAATCATCGCATTGACTGCGACCGATTTACCGGAACCGGTCGTACCGGCGACCAGCAGGTGAGGCATTTTTTCTAAGTTAGCGACCACCGGTCTGCCGGCGATATCTTTACCCAGAGCCAACTCCAGGAAAGATTTGCTGTTTTCATAATCACTGCAAGCCAGGATTTCGCGAAGACGGACAATTTCACGGGTTTCGTTAGGGATTTCGAGGCCCACTACCGGTTTACCTGGAATGACTTCCACAATACGTACGCTGCTGACTGACAGAGCACGCGCCAAATCTTTAGCAAGGCCACTGATGCGGCTGACCTTAATGCCCGGAGCCGGTTGCAATTCAAAACGGGTAACAACGGGACCCGGCTGCACTTCAACCACCTGAACCTCAACACCAAAGTCTTTCAGTTTCAGTTCAACTTGACGCGATAAAGCCTGCAGCACTTCCTCGCTGTAGCCATGTTGACTCGCTTTAGGCTGATCCAGCAAAGCCAGCGCAGGCATTCCCGGTGCATCCGCTGTTTCAAACAAAGGCACTTGCTTTTCTTTTTCTTCACGCTTGCTCGGTTCTTTTTGCTCCATCACCGGTTCAATGCGCACTTTGGCTTTGTGTTGCAGTTTTTCTTTTTGTTCGCGGAAAGTTTCTTCGCGCTGCTGACGGGTACGTTTTACCTGCAGGTTATCTTTGATTTCATGCACCCAACTCGTGATATAGCTGACCGCTATCATGGCAAAGCCGCCCAGCTTGTCGATGACCATTAACCATGACAGACCGGTAAATAAGGTCACGCCGGTGAGCAATACAGCCAGTAACAACAGACTGGTGCCTGATGCGCCAAATACGGCCTCAAAACCGTGTCCGACCACTTCGCCCAACACACCACCGGCACCGAGCGGCATCAACTGCGCATGCGGGTTCAGACTCAATGCGGATAAACCACTGGCGGCAGCCAGCGCCATCAACAGACCGACCATTTTCAATACCCAGAAATGCAGCTCATCGCCACCGTCGGCACGTTTACCCCAGCTGAATAATAGCCAGCCGGAAAAGCCGAGCATGAAGGGGAACAGGTAAGCCGGAAAACCAAAACCATAGAGCAAGGCATCTGACAGCCAGGCGCCGACAATGCCGCCGCTATTGGCGATCAAATCATCGGTACCGGTAGTTGACCAGCCCGGGTCGGTCGGTTGATAACTCCATAAGGACAACAGCAGATACCCGGCTATTGCCACGGCAAGAATCAAAGCTGCTTCACGCAGGCGAAAGCCAACTGCGCCAGCATTGTCATTCTGTTTCTGCTTGTCGTTGACTCGTGTCGCCTGTGCCACTGTGATATTTCCAACTCAGCCAATAAATTAACGTCTGATTTTAACACAGCTTTTGAACTGAGATGCTTGTCCAAAGTCACTGCAGTGGTTACTCTACTGCAAACATTAATTTATCCTTTGGAGGCAATCTCTATGGCTGATGCCAAACACTGTCGTTTGTTGATTCTGGGTTCTGGACCGGCGGGTTACACCGCTGCGGTCTACGCGGCGCGTGCTGCACTGGAACCCGTGCTGATTACCGGTATCGAACAAGGCGGTCAGTTGACCACAACTACCGATGTCGATAACTGGCCGGGCGATGATGAGGGTGTTCAGGGACCAGAACTCATGCAGCGTATGCAGCGTCATGCAGAACGCTTTGGTACCGAGATTGTATTTGATCACATTCATACCACCGATCTGAGCCAGCGCCCATTCCGCCTGATTGGTGATGCCGGGGAATACACTGCTGATGCTCTGATCATCGCCACTGGCGCTTCTGCCAAATACCTGGGTATGGAATCAGAAGAAAACTTCAAAGGCCGCGGCGTTTCTGCTTGCGCGACCTGTGATGGTTTCTTCTATCGCAACCAGCCTGTCGCCGTGGTTGGTGGTGGTAACACTGCCGTAGAAGAAGCGTTGTACCTGTCTAACATCGCTTCAAAAGTGACCGTGATTCACCGTCGTGATTCATTCCGTTCTGAAAAAATCCTCAGTAACAAACTGATCAAACGTGCTGAAGAAGGCAACGTTGAAATCCTCTGGAATCACACCTTAGATGAAGTCCTGGGTGATGATGCAGGTGTAACCGGTATCCGCGTGAAAAGCACAGAAGATGGCAGCACTCAGGAAGTCCCTGTTCAAGGCGTCTTCATCGCGATTGGTCACCAGCCTAATACCAGCATTTTTGCCGGCCAGTTAGAAATGGATCATGACTACATCGTACTGAAGAAAGGTACCGAAACCAGCGTACCGGGTGTCTTTGCCGCCGGCGATGTGTCGGATCAGGTTTACCGTCAGGCAGTGACTTCTGCCGGTGCTGGCTGTATGGCCGCACTGGATGCAGAACGCTTCCTCGATAAAGACTAAGCGCATACAATGAAAGGGCGGACTAACCGCCCTTTTTTTCGATCTATTTTCACAGTCGGGAGAGAGACGTATGGACAGCGCTTATCAACACATCCTGATTGCTGCCGACTTCTCCAGTCACACGGATGAAGTTTGCGAAAAGGCACGAGCTTTGGCTGAACGCTATCAGGCCACACTCAGCCTCTGTCATATTGTCGAAGACTTTCCACTGACCGACTTTGCCTATGAGCCAATGATCAGTGTCGATATCGACATGCGTGACGCTTTGCTGGAAGCAGGCCGCAAACAATTAGCCAAGCTAGCGGAGAAAATACATATCCCGCCAGCTCAGCAATGGGTAGAATGCGGCAGCCCCGGCCACGATATTGTGCGCATCGCCGATGACAAACAGGTGGACTTGATCGTCGTCGGTTCGCATGGCCGCCACGGTATAAAGCTATTGCTGGGATCAACGGCCAATGCCGTGCTGCACCATGCGCACTGTGATGTACTGGCGGTGCGGCTCAGAGATGATTAACCCTTAACAAAAAGAACGCCAGTGAAACAATCCAGCCTGCTGGAAACAGCCAGACTCCCCGGTTTTTTGAGTTTTCTTGCCGTGGCCTTTATCAATGCCATGGTCGATCTCGGTCATAAAATTCTGATCCAGAACACCATCTTCAAGATCTACGACGATGCTGCCCAGGTGGCCCTGACGGCCGTCGTTAATGCTTTGATCCTGCTGCCGTTCATCCTGCTGTTCACCCCGGCCGGTTTTCTGTCTGATCGTTTTACCAAGCCGCTCATCATGCGTTGTACAGCCTTTGCCGCGATTCTGATTACTCTGCTGATAACGCTCGCCTACTATCAGGGCTGGTTTGTGTTTGCCTTTATCCTGACATTGGTTCTGGCTGCACAAAGTGCTTTGTATTCACCGGCTAAATACGGCTATATCCGTGAACTGGCTGGCAAAGATCGACTGGCTGCAGCCAATGGCTTTATACAGGCCACCACGATAGTGGCGATCTTAAGTGGCATTTTTCTGTTCAGCATCGTGTTTGAGCTGCTACTGACCGATCAAAGCTACAACAACGAAGCAGAGCTGATTCAACTTATCGCGCCGGTTGGCTGGCTGCTGGTGTTGCTGAGTGTGATTGAGTTTATTCTGGCCTGCCGTTTGCCCTTGGTGCGCGCAGAAACGACAAGCAAAGGCTTTGACTGGCAGCGTTATCGCCGTGGTCATATTCTGCGTGACAATCTGACTCAGCTCTATCAACAGCCCGTCATCTGGTACGCCATTATGGGTTTGTCGATGTTCTGGGGTATTTCACAAACCTTTCTCGCGACCTTTCCAGCCTTCGCCAAAATCGTTTTGGCTGAGGACAATACCATTGTGATTCAGGGCCTGCTGGCCTGTTCTGGCATAGGCATTATCATCGGCTCGATACTGGCCGGCAGTGGCCGTAAGGGGCACATAAAAACCCAGCACATCCCCATCGGGGCTGTCGGTATGTGTGCAGTGCTGTTTGCTATACCACTTCTCAACAACACAATAGCCTTTGCAATTGCGATTTTGGCCTTCGGCCTGTTTGGCGGGCTGTTTATTATTCCGCTCAATGCGTTGATCCAGCTTCATGCCCCGTTAACTCAATTAGGCACAGTGCTTGCTGGCAATAACTGGGTACAAAATATTGTGATGATAAGCTTCCTGATGCTAACCCTGTTGTCAGCGATGGCGGCCATTTCCAGTCATGCGCTGATCCAGGCTATTCCCATTATCACGGCACTGCTGGCACTGCTGCTTGCATGGCGCTCGTCGAGAACATGGCGAACTTGCTATTAACACAAAAATAAGTAATTCTTTTGAACAATAGCTGGTCATCTGATGTGAGAAAAGAGTGTGAGTAAACCATCCTCGTTCCCCCCTGTTTATAACCACGAATTTCAACAAGCATCAGAAAACCTCCGCCGAGCCCTTCCCCTCGTTAATCAGCACAAAACCCCGGTCAACCCAGTAAATTACGCAGTCTGGTATGAATATGTCTCCGGTGATAATGCCGACTTGACCAATGCCATTGACACTCGCTTGCATAAAAACGAACCTATCACCGCTGAGGTCACCCAGTACCTGTATGAAAAATACGTACTGATGGGCATGCCCGAACGTATGGATAGAACCAATAGCGGGCTAAAACTGGTGGTCGACAACACGCTCAGTAATATCAATAAAGCTGAAGCAACTGCCACACAATGTTCCAGTGGACTGAGTCAGAGCCAGAGCTTGCTGGAAAACTGTGATGATGTGGAACAGCTGAAATACCTAGTTGGTGAGATTCTTAGCAACACCCAACAATTAACCCAAAGCAGCCATGAGCTCAAATCGGAGCTGGTTCGCTCCACCGAAGAAATTATGAAGCTTAGGGAAGAGTTAGAGGCGGTGAAGCACTCGGCCCGCACTGATGGTCTGACCGGTTTGCTCAACCGTGGCGCATTTGATCGTGAACTAAGACATCTGTGCGATGAGAAAGACATGCATTTTTCTCTGGCCTTGTTCGACCTCGATCATTTCAAACGGCTGAATGACAGTTTTGGTCATTTAGTGGGTGACAAGGTATTGCAGTACTTTGCTGCTATGCTGGCCGATGTCAGTGATGATATTCATATTGCTGCACGCTTTGGCGGTGAAGAAATGGCCATGCTTTTCCTGCACAGCAATCTTGAAGACACCTTCGTGATTGCAGAGTCGATTCGGGAGAAATTTGCCAATAGCCGCCTCAAGAAAAAAGGCAGTGATGAATCTATCGGTCAGGTCACGGTTTCCGTTGGCATAAGTCACATTCAGCCAAACGATACGCCGCGCATGCTGATTGAACGAGCCGATAAGGCACTCTATAAATCCAAGGCCGAAGGCCGCAACCGCGTTAACTTTCTCTAAAAGCCGTAAAACTCGTTACGTAAATACTGCACCACAGCCTGCTGCTGCGATTTTGTCCAGTTCACATCAGCGGCTGTCATACAGAAAGCCACCCGTTTTTCCAGTTCTGCCAAGCTCTTCACCTTCCGATCAGCGCGTTGATACAGCTGATAGGCATTACCACCGCCCAGTGAGGCATGGCACTGCAGACAAGCGGCATCATGCAACGCCTGCCCTTGCGCCATCGCGGCACTACTGAAAATCAGCACGATAAACAGTAGCGCCCAACGTATCCTAGGCATGATTAGCCTGCAAATGGGCAATGCGCAGTGCTGCCGGCGGATGCGAGTCATAGACTGCCGAGACTAACGGGTCCGGTGTCAGGGTGCTGGCATTTTCCTTATACAAGGCCACCAGCGCTGCGATCAGATCATCGGCACTGGCAACAGAAGCTGCATAATCATCGGCTTCATATTCGTATTTACGTGATAACGATGTCATCAGAGGATGCAGGAAGAACATCAAAACAGGAATCACCAGCATAAACAGAACCAGCGCCATCGCATCTGACTCGGTGCTTACACCCAAACCTTGATAAAACCAGCTTTCTGCCGACGCCCAACCCAACAAAGCAAGACCAAGCAGACTCAGGCCAGCCATCACTACCATATTCTTGATGACGTGTTTACGACGGAAATGGCCCAGCTCATGAGCCAGTACGGCTTCAATCTGATCTTCGTTCAAGGTATTGAGCAAGGTATCAAAAAACACGATGCGTTTATTACTGCCCAAGCCTGTGAAATAGGCATTGCCATGACCACTACGGCGCGAGCCATCCATCACGAAGATGCCCTGGCTCTTGAAGCCACAACGGCTCAGCAGATTCTCCACCCGCTGTTGCAACTGCTTGTCTTCCAGTGGCGTGAATTTATTAAACAAAGGTGCGATGAAGGCCGGATAAGCCCACATCATAAACAGCGCAAATCCCATCCACGCAGCCCATAGATACAGCCACCACAACTCACCGGCGCTGCCCATCATCCACAAGGCAACCCAGACTAAGAGGCCAGCGACCACCAGCATCAACACCGTCTGTTTGAAAAAGTCGGTAATAAACAGGCTAGGTGTCTGGCGGTTAAAACCGAATTTGTCCTCAAGCACAAAGGTTTTGTAATAGGAGAACGGCAGTTCCAGCAAAGAGCCAATCAGTAAAAAACTGAGGAAAAACAAGATTCCTCCTGAGACAGTTCCGGTCTCAAATGGCACCCATGACCCGGATAATAGCGCCAGTCCGCCACCCAAGGTCCATAGTAAAAGGATGACTGACCCGTACAGTGTCTCAGCACGTTTGAACTTACCTTTGGCGACGGTGTAATCGGCCGCTTTCTGATGAGAAGCCAGACTGATTTGCTCTTTAAACGCAGCTGGCACCTCGTTCCGATGCGCCGCGACATAGCGTCCCTGTCGTAATGATAACCACAGTTCAACCGCTGTCATGACAACAACAGCGGCCAGAAAAATCCAACTAAATTCGTTCATACGCCACGCCTAGGTTAAGTGTATAAAATGCCATGCAGAGTAGCCTTTGATACAATCTCTGGCAAGTAAGTTCATCTGACTCACAGACAGAAAGACGGAGACCATGGCCAAAAGCAAAAATAACCTGATCTGGATTGACCTGGAAATGACCGGTCTC
>JASBUF010000078.1 GCA_030148085.1 Methylophaga sp.
CTGAAAGTCAAAATAACACAGCCGAGGTTTTGGGCATAACTATTCCTTATTTAATGCTGCAAACATGCTATCATGCGCAGCCTTCGGTTTAAGCCGTATATAAAAGTGTAGGGTATTGAATGTTGCGTGCCCCCGCTACCAACTCTGATTAGAGTCAGAAGGCTCAAAACAGTGTTTCATTGTTTTGAGCCTTTTTCGTTTCTGGGCTTGAAAACGGGTGATATTCATACCCGATGTGAACGTGCAGGGACGATCGGTTTGCTAAAGGCTTTGCTTACACGGTTTCAGTTGCTGTTAGTGGCCACTTTTGGTAACATTCTTTGCTTTCTGTAAGGCAGAGTTGCCCGGTCATTCATTAGACTGTGTTGCCAGTTTGCTTGGCAGAACGGGAATGGCAACACCCGTATAACAATTATTTATATTCCGGGCCCCTATATGGGGTTTTTGTTTTTCTGGAGATTTGATTCGTATCGAAGGATGCGACGGGGTAACTATGGCCATCACAGATCAGGTTGAACAATTAGTTGAAACGGCGATCGAAGCGCTCGGTTACGAGTTGGTTGGTGTGGAATACATTCAGGGCGGATCTGATCCGATCCTGCGGATTTATATCGATGCCGAACAGGGGATTGGCATTGAAGACTGCGAACGTGTCAGTCATCAGGTTAGCGGCATCCTCGATGTCGAAGAACCTATCCGAAGTGCTTACCTGCTTGAGGTCTCCTCACCGGGTTTTGACAGACCACTGTTTAAAGCCAAAGACTTCGAACGTTTTGTTGGCGCAGAAGCAAAAATCACCTTGAAGCTGCCGGTCGATGGCAGACGTAACTTCAGAGGGGTATTACAGGGATTTGAAGACGGTGAAATATTGATTGAAGTGGATGGCGAGGTCTATGCGCTGCCATTGTCAAAGTTGGCTAAAGCGAGACTCGTAGCCTAAAAAAGGCGTATTATTGTCGGTTAATAACAGAAAACTGGGTTGGATTAGTTTGCGGCGTAATCCACTGGGGGCGTGATGAACAACAAAGAAATTTTATTGGTGGTCGACGCCATGTCCAATGAAAAGGGCGTGGGTAAAGAAGTCATTTTTCAGGCGATCGAAGCGGCGTTGGCAATGGCCACGCGTAAGGGTTATGACATGGAGCTTGATGCCAATGTCAAAATCGATCGTGTGACAGGTAATTATGAAACCTTCCGCCAATGGTTGATCGTAGAAGACGAAGAAGAGCTGGAATCAGAAAAACTCCAGATCACGCTGGCTGATGCCCAACAAAAACAAGCTGATGCGGAAGTCGGTGGCTACATTATCGAACCGATGGAATCTGTCGAGTTTGGTCGTATCGCAGCACAAACAGCCAAGCAGGTCATTGTTCAGAAAGTGCGTGAAGCGGAACGTGCTCAGGTTGTTGATCAGTACCGTGAAAAAGTCGGTCAGATGATCCACGGTACCGTTAAACGTGTTGACCGCGGTAATGTGACTTTGGACCTCGGTGGTAATGCCGAAGCTTTCCTGCCACGTGAAGAAATGATTCCACGGGAATCTTTCCGTAGCGGTGACCGTATCCGTGGTTATTTGAAAGAAATTCGCCCAGAAGGCCGTGGCCCACAGCTGATTGTCAGCCGTGTGTCACCAGCCTTACTGATTGAACTGTTTACGCTGGAAGTACCGGAAATCAGCGATGGCATGATTGAAATCAAAGGTGCTGCCCGTGATCCAGGCCTGCGCGCCAAGATCGCTGTTGAAGCCAAAGAGTCACGTATTGATCCGGTTGGCGCCTGTGTCGGTATGCGTGGTTCACGTGTACAGGCTGTCACCAATGAACTTGCCGGTGAGCGTGTTGATATTATTCTGTGGGATGAAGATCCTGCCCGTTTCGCTATTAATGCGATGGCACCGGCTGAAGTGCAGTCTATCGTTGTTGATGAAGATGCACACAGCATGGATATCGCAGTTGAAGACGGCCAATTATCACAGGCGATTGGCCGTAGTGGTCAGAACGTACGTCTTGCCAGCCAACTGACCGGTTGGGAGCTGAACGTTATGTCAGCATCGGAAGCTGACCAGAAAGCCGAAAGCGAGATTGGCGAACTGATCCAAGCCTTTATGGCCGATCTGGACGTGGATGAAGACGTCGCTTTGATTCTGGCTCAGGAAGGTTTTTCTTCTCTGGAAGAAGTGGCCTATGTGCCGGAGCAGGAAATGCTCGACATCGAAGAGTTTGATGCCGATATCGTGGCTGAACTGCGTTCAAGAGCGCGTGATGTGCTGTTGACCCGCGCCATTGCCAGCGAAGAACAGCTTGAATCTGCTGAGCCTAGCCAGGAACTGCAGGATATGGAAGGCATGACCAAGGATCTGGCTCTGACACTGGCTAGTAAAGGTGTAACCACACTGGATGACTTGGCCGAGTTGGCAGTTGATGAACTGGTCGAAATTGGCGATATGAATGATGAGCAAGCTGCAGCTTTAATCATGAAAGCCAGAGAATCATGGTTTGCAGACGAAAATACAGATGCAGGGGAGTAACCAATGAGTGACATGAGGGTTAAGGACCTAGCTGGCACAGTCGGAATTACAGCTGAACGTTTGGTTGATCAGCTGAACGAAGCGGGGATTAACGTCTCACAGCCTGACGATCTGATTACTGAAGAGCAGAAACAAACACTGCTCAAGTTTTTGCAACAACGCCATGGTAAAGCGGCGGATGACACTGGTGCATCATCACCTAGAAAAATCACGCTGAAGCGTAAGTCTGTCAGTGAGATTAAAGTGGGCGGTTCTGCACGTGGTGGTAAAAGCGTTAGTGTTGAAGTGAGAAAGAAGCGTACTTACGTTAAGCGAACTGACGCTGAAGTCGCTGAGACGCCTGTAGCGGACGAACCACAAAAACAGTCAGCAGCAGAAGAACATGCGGCAGAAGTCGCACGTCAGGAAGAGTTGCGTCTGCAAGAAATCAAACGTAAGCAGGAAGAAGAAGCGCGCCGTAAAGAACTGTTGGATGAACAGGAAGCGGCAGCCGTAGCAGCAGCGATTGAAGCTGAAAATAAAGCTAACGAAGAAGCTGAGCGCGCGGCTCAGGAAGAGCAAAAAGCGCTGGAAGAAGAAGCCAAAGCTAAGACAGCAAAAGCGAAAGAAAAGGCAAAAGAGCCGACTTTAACACCTGCACAGCTGGCGCATAAGAAACTGGAAGAAGCCGATGCCAAGCGTCGTGCTGCCAATCTGGCGCGTATAGAGGCAGAAAAAGCCCTCGAAGCCAAGCGTAAAGCACGCGAGGAAGAAGAGGCGCTGGAGAAAGCCAGAGAAGAAGCCAAAGCGAAAGCTGCAGAAGCACAGGCTACAGAACAAAAAGCAGCGGCACGCAAAACGAAAGATGCCGAAGCTAAGCACAACCGTGATAAGTCAACGCGCCGTGGTGGTCGTCGTGAAGATGAGGACTTTGAGCGTAAAGAACTGCACGTTAGTGAAGGAAAATCTGGCCGTCGTAAGAAGAAGAAAGGTACTGGTGGTCGAGTAGCTACTGCTGTTAAAGACCAAGAGCATGGCTTCTCGAAACCAACAGCACCAGTCGTACGCGAAGTTAGCATTCCTGAGACCATCAGCGTGTCTGATCTGGCTCAGCGTATGTCTATCAAAGCGGCTGAAGTGATCAAAACCTTGATGGGCCTTGGCACAATGGCCACAATCAATCAGGTTCTGGACCAGGATACAGCTGTTATCGTGGTCGAAGAAATGGGTCATGTTGCCAAGCCAATTCAAGAGAATGAAGTTGAGCAGGCGCTGCAGGTTTCAGAAGAAGACCAAGGTGAGGCTGTTATCCGTGCTCCAGTTGTGACCGTAATGGGCCACGTTGACCATGGTAAAACATCGCTTTTGGATTACATTCGTCGCACTAAGGTGACCTCAGGCGAAGCCGGTGGTATTACTCAGCATATTGGTGCTTATCGTGTTGAAACCAGCCGTGGCGAAGTCGCGTTCCTGGATACACCAGGTCACGCCGCCTTTACCGAAATGCGTTCACGTGGTGCTAAAGTCACGGATATCGTTATTCTGGTGGTGGCTGCTGACGATGGTGTTATGCCGCAAACGATTGAAGCGATTCAACATGCGAAAGCCGCTGAGTCGGTCATCATTGTTGCTGTCAACAAGATGGATAAACCGGAAGCCAATCCGGATCGCGTCAAGCAGGAACTGGCCAATCATGAAGTTATCCCAGAAGACTGGGGTGGTGATGTACAGTTTGTGCCAGTATCGGCGTTGACTGGTCAAGGCGTTGAAGAACTGCTGGAAGCAATTTCGATTCAAGCCGAAATGATGGAACTGAAAGCGCCAGAACAGGGCCCTGCTCACGGTACCGTTATCGAATCACGACTGGATAAAGGTCGCGGTACGGTTATCACTGTACTGGTTCAACGCGGTACCCTGAACAAAGGTGATATCGTTGTTGTCGGTCAGGAATATGGACGTGTTCGTGCGATGTTCAACGAAAAAGGCGAGCAGCTTGATAAAGCAGGCCCGTCTACACCGGTTGAATTGTTAGGTCTGTCAGGTACACCTGCTGCCGGTGATGAACTGCAAGCCGCACCGGATGATAAAACCGCTCGTGAAATTGCCGATTTCCGTCACACCAAAGCGCGTGAACAGAAGATGGCACAGCAGCAGGCTGCTAAACTGGACGAAATGTTCAACAAGATGGAAGAGGGCGATGTGAAAACCCTCAACGTTGTCATCAAAGGTGACGTTCACGGTTCTGTTGAAGCGGTCAGCCAAGGTCTGCAGAAACTGTCTACCGAGCAGGTTAAAGTTCGCGTAGTTGGCTCTGGTGTTGGTGGTATTAACGAAACCGACGCGCAGCTGGCTGCGGCATCTTCTGCAATCCTCATCGGCTTTAACGTTCGTGCTGATAATGCGGCGCGTAAGGTCATTGCTGAGAAAGGTCTGGATGTACAGTACTTCAGCATTATCTATGACTTGCTGGATACCGTAACCAAAGCCATGACCGGTATGCTGGAACCTGTCTTCAAAGATGAAATCATTGGTCTGGCACGTGTGGATGACGTGTTCCGTTCACCGAAATTCGGTGATATAGCGGGCTGTCTGGTACTCGAAGGTGTGGTTAAACGCAGCAATCCGATCCGTGTTCTGCGTGATAACGTCGTTATCTACGAAGGTGAGTTGGAATCACTGCGACGCTTTAAAGATGACGTCAGTGAAGTCAGCGCCGGTGTGGAATGTGGTATCGGTGTGAAGAACTACAAAGACGTTAAGCCGGGCGACCAGATCGAAGTCTTTGAGCGTGTAAAGGTTAATCCAACACTGTAATGGCAAGAGAATATAGTCGCACTAGTCGCTTTAGCGAAGTCGTAATGCGGGAACTCGCGCTGATGCTTCAGCGTGAGATTTCGGATCCGCGTGTTGGCATGGTTACCGTGTCACACGTGGATGTGACTGCTGATCTGAAATATGCCAAAGTCTACATCACCCGTTTTAATGGCTTTGAGTCTGAGCAGGATGTCGCAGAGTGTCTTAAGGGGCTGAACAGTGCGTCCGGCTACCTGCGTCGAGGTCTTGCTGGGCGGGTCAAACTACGTAATATTCCTGAGTTGCTGTTTGTCTATGATAAAACGCTGGAAAACGGCTTCCGCATGGATGAATTGATTGCCAAGGCGAATAGCCCGCGTCAGGACGAGAACTAACCCCGGCAATTACCATGGGAAGACGCAATAGAAAGGGACGGGATATCACTGGTATCGTGGTGATTGACAAGCCCAGCGGTCATAGCTCGAATCACGTTCTGCAACAGGTGAAACGTCTGTTTGATGCTAAAAAAGCCGGTCACACCGGTAGCCTCGATCCATTGGCCAGTGGTGTATTACCGATTTGCCTGGGTGAAGCAACCAAACTCTCTGGTTATCTATTAGATGCCGATAAACAATACGCTGTGACCTGCAAGCTGGGTATTACCACTGACAGTGGTGATGCCGATGGTGAAGTGATTGCCGAACAGCCGATTCCTGAGTTTGATGAAGCTGGCTTACAGACGATTCTTAACAGCTTTATCGGTGAGCAGGATCAAGTGCCACCGATGTTCTCCGCACTGAAATATCAGGGACAACCGCTCTATAAGCTGGCTCGTCAGGGTATTGAAGTTGAGCGTAAGTCCCGCCGTATCCGCATTTATGAGATCCAGTTGCTGGATTGCAGCTATGACAGCTTCACCTTGTCGGTACGCTGCAGCAAAGGCACTTATATTCGTACCTTGGTTGAAGATATCAGCCACAAGCTCGGCACCGGCGGTCATGTCACCATGTTACGCCGCACCGCTGTGGCCGGTTACACATTGGATGATGCCGTAAGCATTGAACAGCTTGCTGAGCGACGCGAAACGGGTGATCTAGCCGTACTGGATAAACTGCTAGAAGCAGCAGAAAATGCCTTGCCGGACTGGCCAGTGGTGAATCTGGATGAAGCGGCCAGTAAAACCCTAAGTTTTGGTCAGTCTATCCAGGTCGAACAGGATTTTGAATGCGCAAATGTGCGCCTGTTTGATCAAAATGAAAAATTTATGGGCTTGGGTGAAATGTCACCAGATGGTGTCATTAAGCCAAAACGCCTGTTTGCGTCTGCGGTTTCGTAACGACAACCTTGTTTAGCAAGCAAAAAGTCGGTAAAATTCGCAGCGCTTGAATGGTTGGCTGTTTCGGTTTGAACTAGCTGAATCAGTCCAGAATTTAACTATTAGTCTTAAGACTACAAAAAAGTTGGAGTTTTCAATGTCTATTACAGCACAGCAAAAGAAAGAAATTATCGGCAAACATGCCCGTTCTGAAGGTGATACAGGTTCTGCTGAAGTCCAGGTTGCCCTGTTGACTGCTCGCATTAACAACCTGTCAGATCACTTTAAAAACAACACGCATGATCACCACTCTCGTCAAGGTCTGTTAAAAATGGTTAGCAGCCGTCGTAAAATGCTCGACTACCTGAAAAAAACAGATATCGAACGTTACCGTGCCTTGATCGCTGAATTAGGTCTGCGTCGCTAAGTTGAGTCTGGTGACCAATTATATGCAACGACCCGTGACCGGTCAGATAAGGCCGGGGTCCGAGATATAAGATATGCCCCTGAAGCTGTTGCAGTTTCAGGGGCATATTCGTTTATTTAGTTTGAAAATCAGTCGCGGAATAGGTTCGTGGCTGAGCAAAAGAAGATAAGGAAAAAAGAGTGAACTCAGTAAAGAAGACAGTTCAGTTCGGTGACCATCAGCTAAGTCTGGAAACCGGAAAAATTGCCCGTCAAGCAGGTGGTGCCATCATCGCCAGCTTAGGCGAAACCTCCGTTTTGGTAACCGTAGTTGGTAAAAAAGATGTGTCTCCGGGGCAAGACTTTTTCCCATTGACTGTTAACTATCAAGAACGTACCTATGCAGCAGGTAAAATTCCAGGTGGCTTCTTCAAACGTGAAGGTCGTCCTAGCGAAAAAGAAACGCTGACTTCACGTCTGATCGATCGTCCACTGCGTCCACTGTTCCCGAAAGGCTTTGTGAACGAAGTACAGGTCATTGCAACCGTTGTTGCGTTGGATCCTGAAATCGATCCAGATATTCCTGCGATGATTGGTGCTTCTGCTGCACTGGCTGTTTCTGGCATTCCATTCAACGGCCCACTGGGTGCGGCGCGTGTTGGTTACGTTGACGGTCAATACGTTCTGAACCCGGGCAAAGCGCAACTGGCAAACAGTGCTCTGGATCTGGTTGTAGCTGGTACTGAAACTGCAGTATTGATGGTGGAATCTGAAGCATCAGAACTGCCAGAAGAAGTAATGCTGGGTTCGGTGATGTTTGGTCACCAACAAATGCAAACGGCGATCAATTTGGTTAAAGAACTACAAGCCGAAGTGGGTAAACCTGCTTGGGATTGGACCGCGCCTGCTAAAGACGAAACCCTCTATAACAGCGTTAAAGCTCAAGCATTTGATGGTATTAAAGCCGCCTATGCAATCAGTGACAAACTGGCGCGTTTGGAACAACTGGGCACTGTTCGCTCTGCTGCGGTTGAAGCTCTGGCGACAGAAGAATCTGAATACACTGCAGATGACGTGAAAGGTATCTTCTCTAAGCTGGAGAAAGAGCTGGTTCGCGGTAAGATTATCGCCGGTGATCCACGTATCGATGGTCGTGACACTGCCAGTGTTCGTCCTATCTTTGTTGAAACCACTGTACTGCCACGTGTTCACGGCTCTGCACTGTTCACCCGTGGTGAAACTCAGGCCATCGTTGTAGCCACTCTGGGTGCGGAACGTGATGCACAAACCATCGATGCGGTGGAAGGTGAATACCGTGACCGTTTCATGCTGCATTACAACTTCCCTCCATACTGTGTCGGTGAAACTGGCTTTGTTGGTTCACCTAAACGTCGCGAAATTGGCCACGGTAAACTGGCTAAGCGTGGTATTCAGGCGGTTATGCCAACTGCGGAAGAATTCCCATATGTTGTGCGCGTTGTTTCTGAAATCACAGAATCAAACGGCTCAAGCTCTATGGCTTCTGTCTGTGGTACTAGCCTTGCGCTGATGGACGCTGGTGTGCCAATTAAAGCACCTGTTGCCGGTATCGCCATGGGTCTGATCAAAGAAGAAAACGGTTATGCCGTTCTGACCGATATCCTGGGTGACGAAGATCACCTTGGCGATATGGACTTCAAAGTAGCCGGTACTGAAAAAGGTGTTACTGCACTGCAGATGGACATCAAGATCGAAGGCATTAACGAAGAAATCATGCGTACTGCACTGGCACAAGCCCGTGATGGTCGTATGCACATTCTTGAAAAAATGAATGCTGTTATTTCAACTCACCGTACTGAAATGTCGAAATTTGCACCACGTATCATCACTGTGAAAATCAATGCTGAGAAGATTCGTGACGTTATCGGTAAAGGCGGTGCGACTATCCGTGCTATCACTGAAGAAACCGGTGCGACTATCGATATTCAAGATGACGGTACTGTGATGATCTTCTCTGCCGATTTCGATGCTGGTCAATCAGCACTGCGTCGCATTGAAGACATTACCGCTGAAGTTGAAGTTGGCAAGATCTACGAAGGTCGAGTTGCTAAACTTATGGACTTCGGTGCCTTTGTTACCATTCTGCCTGGTAAAGATGGTCTGGTTCATATCTCACAAATCTCGGAAGAGCGAGTTGAGAATGTCAGTGACAAACTGTCTGAAGGTGACATGATCAAAGTGAAAGTACTGGAAGTGGATCGTCAAGGTCGTATCCGCCTCAGTATGAAAGCGGTTCATGAAGAAAGTGCGGAATAACTGAGTTAATTCCAAGCTTCTCAGCTTGAAAAGCCCCGGTCCAATGACCGGGGCTTTTTTTTGTCTGAAGATTCGAACTTTCAATAATCGTTGTGTGATGCAAGTCACAAAAACGGAGAAAATAATAGAATATATTCAGAAAAAACGATAACATCCGCCTTAGGTATCAAATATTCCGAATATTTGATCGTTAACGGAATGGAAGCAAACAGGTTGAGGATGTGAAGATGGAAAAATCAAAATTGACACAGGTCCTAGCTTTGGCATTGGTGTTGTCAATGTCAGCAGGTTGTAGCGGCAGCAGCAGTAAATCAGTAAAAAGTTCTGGTGGTGGTGAGGTCGTGGGTGGTAACCCTGGTGAAGGACCTGTCGATGGCGAAAATCCGGGTGATGGACCGGGCGACGGTGGCGGTGGTGCTGAATCAACCTCCGTCGAAACACTGGTTGATGACACCGGTGGTGTTGTCAGTAGTGTTGGCACTAACGTTACAGCACTGGGCGCTACGGTCAGTCAGATAGATGTATTGGGTACTGGTGCAATAACCAGTGGCACTGGTGATATCGTCAGCAATACCGGTGAAGCCGTCGAAGCGTTGGGGGATGGACTGAGTGATGGACTGGGCTCTCTGAGTGAAAATGATAATGCCATTGGCACCACTCTGGCAGGTGCAACTGGTGCAGTCGCTGAAACTGGTGAAGCGGTTTCTGCGACTGGAAATACAGTAGAAAGTCTGAATACATTGCCTATTTTTGCGCAGCTTGATCAATCTACCGGTTTACTGACTGAACTGGGTGGCACGGTTGATTCATTAGGTGCGGTGCTGACTGAAACAGGGGATGGCCTTACAGTGGCATTTACTCAGGAAGACGGTCACCTCAGTGGACTGACTACAGAATTGACTGCGGTTGTCAGACCACTAGTTACAAATATCGGTGGTACAACACAGGTTGTTGGTGAAGTACTGGTGGTTGGACCAATTGCTAATAATATTCTTACAGAAGTCGGGACAGCAGTTGTTGTTCTGGGAAACAAAATCGGAGATGAAGACAATGCGGTACTGGCTGGTGTCGGTGGAACAGTAGCAGGGGTAGGTGAGTTAGTCGTTGATGCCGGTGGCATCCTGTCTGTCAGTGAGACTGGCGAGGGTGATCTGTTCGATCTGGCTGGTTTGCTGGATGATAGTGAGCTGCCTCTTGTGGGATCTGGCGACGGAGATTTGCTCGGTGGTACTGATGGGCTAGAGGGTACAGTCACCACTACTGTAGAGGGCTTGACCGGTGGAGATGATCTGCTTGGCGGTGTGACTGATACTGTAGAGGGCTTGACAGGCGGAGAAGATCTTCTGGGTGGCGTGACAGACACAGTTGATGGTCTGACTGGCGGTGATGATCTGCTGGGTGGCGTGACAGACACAGTTGATGGTTTGACCGGTGGTGATGATCTGCTGGGTGGCGTGACAGACGCAGTTGATGGTCTGACAGGTGGAGATGATCTGCTGGGCGGTGTTACTGATACTGTTGATAGTGTGACTGGAACCTTGCTCGGTTCCGGCGATGGCGGAGAGGATGATGGCCTCGTAGATCAGGTTGATGACGCGTTGCTGGATCCGCTTCTGGGCGGTGTACTTTGAGTGTCAGACATTCTGCATTGATGGTTCGATAAAGCTTTATAAGAACTGAAGATGGTGTAAGTAAGGCGTGACGATAATGTCCCTGTCGTCACGCCTTTTTTGTGTAAAGTTGAACATGTTTACTCATGGATGAAAAATCAATGACCTGTAAGTTTTATTCAGTCGTATTATTTCTAGCGCTATTAAACGGGCAGCAGGCCTTCGCTGTGGAGCCTCCATTTATCGTGGATGAGTCTGAACCGGAGGCGTTTGTCGAAGATAAGCCGGATGTTGAACTACCGCAGAAAGAGGCATTGAGTACGGCTAAACATGTCGATACGGTCCATATTGAGCGAATACAGTTTCAGGGGGGAAGTGTATTTGAGCTGAACGATCTCGCTCAAATGGTCGAACCGTTGATCGGTAAGGACGTAAGCAAGAGCGATATCGTCAAAGTGCTACGAGTGATTACGGCCAGATATAAAGAAGCCGGCTATGCCCTGTCGTTTGCCTTCCTACCTAAACAAAGCACAGCCGATGGCTTGCTGACTATTGCCCTGATTGAAGGCTATGTGGCCAGAAGTGAAATTGAGATTAGCGATGAAGATGTCAAAAGACGCATAGAGCGCCTAGCCGCAAAACTGCACAATGAAAAACCGCTTAAGCAGGCTACTTTTGAGCGTTATGTCAGCCTGATTGAGAGTACACCGGGCTATAAGTTCAAAATCCGGGTGCCTAAGCCAAAAACCCTGGGCGGGGGGACAACGATTCTGGTTGAGGAAGCAAAAGCGGAATGGATAACGACTTCGCTGGGCTTCGATGACAGCAAGGAGGAGGAGTTACGGTTACTTGCCAGTGCCACACTGAATGGCCTGACTTCTTATGGGGATAGCCTGACGGTTTCAACCCTGTTGCCCAACGACACTATCGATGCCTACTACGCTATCAACTACCGTCAGGATATCGGTGCTGATGGCCTGCAATTGGAATTGTCTGGTAATCACTTCGAAAGTCAGGGGGATGACCGCATCTTTGTAGCCGATATTCCCGTTAACTATCAGGAAAACAAGGATAGGGACCGGTTCAAAGCGGGGCTGAAATATCCGCTTTATCTGCAAAAAAACTCGGCCTGGTGGCTAGGTGGCAATCTTCACCATCTGGACGAAAATTCAATTTATGAACTAAGCCGAGCCGATGGGGCAGGTCAGGCAGTGGAGATTGAAAAAGAGCTTCGTTACTCTGCTTTTGAGCTGTATTCCAACTGGTATAAACAGACCAAACGGCAGGTGTTCAGACTCTCGGGTGGCATCAAGCAGGGAATGGATCTTGGTGGTCAACGTAATCACATCAGCGATGCCAGTGGTAGCCGAAAAGGGAGTGAGACGACGCACTTTAATGCGCTGCGTTTTGATGCTACCTGGCGATACCTGATAAGCCCGCGCTGGCGACTTGAAAGTAAAGCTAATCTGTTCTGGTCAGATGATATTTTACCGTCAGCTGAGCAAATCCGTTACGGTGGGCCGCGTTTTGGGCGGGGTTATGCTGATGGGCAGGCACAGGGTGATGAGGGGATGGCGGCAGAACTTGAGTTACGTTATCTGCAACCACTGCCAATGGCTCTGATAAAAAGACTCGAGCCTTACGTCGTTGTTGATGCGGCCAAGACGCGCTTACGAAGTAACGATAATGAGCAAGAATTGGTCTCGGCTGCTGTGGGTGTTGATATCACTGATGGAACTCATTACAACCTTGGACTCGAATATGCCAAGCCCTTGGGTGATGTGCATTTTGAAAGTGGCGATAGAAGCCCGATCTACAATGTTCGTGTCCGCTGGAAGTTTTAAATAGGTTTCAGGGGCTTCAAGGGCTTCAGGGGCTACGCAAGGCAAGTTGAGGGCGTGTAAAACTTGTAAAGCTAAATGATAACGATTATCATTGACGCAAATTTATTAGGAGCTAATCGTGGAACAAGAAACCCTCCCCCCTGAACTGGCACAGCAAGCACTAATATCAGCCACAGATACAACGGTAGAACCGCTGCAAACTACCAGTCAGCAACTTTTTGCACAGATCACTGAGTTCATGCAGGTGGGCGGGCCGGTTGTCTGGATTTTGACTGCAATGTCGGTTATCGCTTTAGCTATTATTCTGGTGAAATTAGTGCAGTTTGCCATGCAGCAGCCAGAGAAGGCCTCGCATTTGCCAAAAGTATTGAAACATTGGCGTTATGGTGAGTTAAAACAGGCTTTGGCCTTACTAAAACTGCAACGACCTGTAGATGAACTGACTGCGCTCACCATCAACGGACTTGGCAGTGCCCATGTTGAACTGTCCTTGCTGAAGGAAGAGCTGGATCGGGTCGCAACCTTAAGATTGAACCAGCTGCGTGCTTACCTTCGCCCACTTGAAGTCATCGCCACCTTGAGTCCGTTATTGGGTTTGCTGGGTACGGTACTAGGCATGATCATCGCCTTTCAGCAGATGGAAGCGGCCGGTAATCAGGTGAATCCATCTGTATTATCGGGTGGTATCTGGCAGGCATTGCTGACAACGGCGGTGGGTCTGGCTGTTGCGATCCCCATTGTGGTGGCACATAACTGGATGGAGCGTAAGGTTGAACGTGTCGCGTCGTTGATGAATGACACCGTCACCCAAGTGTTTACTTCAGCACGTCACAGTGTTCACAGCAGTAGCGACGAAGAAGCCATGCGCCATGCTGCTTAAAGCAGATAAGCCGGTACACCGGCGCGCCATTAGTCTGACCCCGTTGATTGATGTGGTGTTTATCCTGTTGCTGTTCTTCATGCTGTCTTCCACCTTTATACAGTGGCGTCAGATCGATGTGTCAGCGCCTACAGAAGCGAGCAGTGACACCAAAACTCAGCGAATCCTGACGCTGAAGTCGGATCAGGGGCTGTTTAGCTTCGATGGTTTGCAATATGACAGTCAGAACGAAGCTGCAGTCAAAGCGCTGGTGTTAGAAGATGTTGAAGCCGTTTATGTGATCAAGGTAGAACCGGGTTTACGCACGCAAAGCATGATCGTCTTAGTGGATGCCTTGAAGCAAGCAGGGGCCAATAATGTCAGCCTGGCAGGAGTCATCTAGTGCAACTGGGGAAAGCGATTCAGCATAAAAAGCCAAACCAGGATGATAACCTGATCCCGCTCATCAACATCGTTTTTCTGATGCTGATCTTTTTTATGGTGGCCGGTCATATCAGTGAATCTGATCCGATTAAAGTCCAGCCACCGGGCTCATTGAGTGAGCAGCACTCAGAGGTAAAACCTCTGACCATTGTTGTTAACACCGATGGCGAGATCGCGGTGGGACAGGAGCAGGTGACAGAGCAGGAATTAACTGCTGCGATTAACCGGCAGTTCTCACAGGCAGAAGATCCTGAGGCATTCAGGTTATTGGTCAAGGTCGATGCCAATCTGGCCGTTGAAAAGCTGCAGCACGTGTTAAGTCTTGTCAAACAAACTGGAATTAAGCGCATTGCGCTGGCGACACAAAAGCAGGCAACAGCATCATGATGAAGCGACGTTATTGGTTGGTAGCCATTTTAGTGGCTACCTTGGTTCATGCTGCCGGCTTCTTGGTGTTTGCGAATTCTGAAGACGAGGGGGCCAAGGATAAGGGTGAGCAAGGGGTAGAAATCGATCTAGGCATGCTGGGTGACTTGGGGGATGCTAAACAAACAACAGAGTCTGAACAGGTTGACCCTGAGCCTATTGAAGAGCCGGAGCCCGTTTCTGAGCCAGAACCCGAGCCTGAAGTTAAACCAGAGCCGATAAAACAACCGGAACCCGTTAAGCCGAAGCAGCAGACAGAGGTAAAGGTAAAAAAACAGGTCGAAAAGCCTAAACCTAAACAACAACCCGTGGCGCCACCTGAGCCTGTTCCGACGCCGGAGCCAGTAAAAAGTAAAGCGGTAGCAACAACGATGGTCGCTAAGGTTGAAAAAAGCCAGACCAGTAGTAAACAGCAAAGTACTGGTAAAGCCAATGCTGTAACGACAGGTGCCCAGGTGACGGCTAAACAATCCTATTTCAGCATGCTTGCGGCCACTTTGGCGAAGTATAAACAGTACCCCATAGCATCGCGACGTCGGGGGGAAGAGGGCATCGTCAAACTGTTTTTTGTTGTTGATCGAAACGGCAAGGTTCTGGATTACCGCATCAGCGAGAGTTCAGGTTCCAAGAGGCTGGATGACGCGGTTATCAAAATGCTAAAAAAGGCAGAGCCTTTACCAGCATTCCCAGCTGATATGTTGCAACCACAGCTTGAGATAAACGTCCCGATCGCATTTCAACTCAATACGGGTTGATCCCTATTTAATGACTTGATTTACAGCGTCGTTCGAACGCTGACAGCACTTTCATGCCTACTTGTTAATGCGAGTAAGCAGCAGGGTGTTCTCGGTATTATATTAAATATAAAGCATTTGTATTTAGACTAGTATTAGCAAGGGAAGTTTATGACTAATAACAAAAATCTACCATCTCAATCTCTGACGAGGAGTCAGGATCTGAGTAGCAAGAAGTGGGTGATGTCCACTTTGGCACTGGCTTTGTCTTCAGCAATGATGGCACCTGCAATGGCGGAACAGGTCAATCTGGACACGGTAGTTATCGAGGACAATAAGGCATCTGCAGATGCTAATCCATACGCCGAGCCAGATGCACCCTATAAAGCTAATCGTTTGTCAGATAGCAAACGCACGCGCGATATTGCTGACACCCCACAAACGATGACGGTGTTAACGAAAGAGGCGCTTGCCGACTCGGGCAAGACAGAACTGAAAGATATTCTGAGCGCACAACCAGGCATTACCCTTGGTACTGGTGAGGGCGGTAACTCCTTTGGTGACCGCTACATCATTCGTGGTTATGAAGCCCGTAGTGATGTGTTCACCGATGGTTTACGTGAACCCGGCCTGATCACCCGTGAAACTTTTGCCGTCGAACAAATTGAAATCACCAAGGGGCCAAGTTCAACTTTTGCCGGTCGTGGTTCAACCGGTGGTGCGGTTAATAGCGTGACCAAGAAAGCCAGTCTGGATGACGATTTTCTGACCCTGTCTGGTGGTGTGGGTACGGATGACTACCAACGCTATACCTTGGATGGCAACAAAGTCCTAACGGATGAGTTTGCTGTACGTTTCAACGCCTTATACAGCGATGCGGATATTCCGGACCGCGCACCAGCCGAAGAGCGGCGGAAGGGGGCGTTATTATCTGCAGTCTATCAACCCAGTGATGAATTGCGTGTAACAGCGGATTACTACCACTTCCGTGCTGATGATCGCTCTGATCCGGGTGTCGCATTGGATAATGCTACCAATCAAATTATGAAATACGACTACGTGGGTCAGGATGGCCTCGATTTCCAGGAAGGCAAAGCCGATATCTTTACAGCTGGCTTTGATGTTGAGCTTAGCGAGGGGGTACGACTGGAGAATAAATCACGTATCGGTAAAACAGAAAATGACTACATTATTTCTGCCTATGCTTCTTTTGCTGGAGGTACAAGACCGTTTAGTGGTTGGCAGGAAAATGATTATGTCGGTAATCAGACTAATCTGATTTTTGATAACGACCTTTGGGGTAAGCGTCATACCATTGTGGCAGGTATTGAGATTGCAAAAGAGAATATGGACTCCGGCACTTATGAGGTATCTCCCGATAGTGCAGGAGCTAACTTTTTTGGTGGTGTAGCGGTTGCCCCCTACAACCCTGATCATGGTGCATGGACTGGCTCTACGAGTAGAAATGCAGCTACAACAGAACTGGAGCTGAAAACCGTTTCAGCGTACTTGATGGACACCATCACCCTGAATGAAGACTGGGAAGTCTTTGCTGGTGTGCGTTATGACCACTTTGATTATGACTTGTGGACAGCGGCGAGTAATGGTCGTTTTGGCTTCACGCCTGAAATGGATAGAAGTTATAGCGACGGCTTCTGGAATGGTCATGCTGGTGTTGTTTTCTCACCATGGGAAAACGGTAATGTGTATGCCAGCTGGAGCACCTCATCCAACATCAACGGTGGAGAAGCCGATGCCGGTGGTAACTGTGGTTATGGAGGTCTGTGTTCTGATGATGATGGCAATTACAAGAGTGCCGATCCTGAACAATCGACCAATTTAGAAGTCGGTACCAAGTGGAACCTGTTTGACAACAATCTGCTGTTAACGGCTGCTGTATTCCAAACGACTAAAGACGATGTGATAGAAGGCGGTAATGACTCGTATGCATCCGGTGGTTCACTCAATACCGGTGAAAACCGCGTACAGGGTATTGAACTAGGCCTGTCAGGTAACATCACTGACAAACTGAGTGGCCAAATGGGCCTGGCGCTGATGCATTCAAAAACATTGAAGTCGTTTGATGAAGAAAGCGAAGGTGATCCAAAAGCCAACTTCGCTAAGCGTAGCCTGAATGGTCAACTGAAATATCAAGCCACAACGAAGTTTGCCTTTGGTGGCGCTGTGACCTATTCCAGCGGGATGTTTGGCGGTCAGCCAGATGCAGCAGCGAATACCGATATCAGTATTCCCGGCTACATTGTCTATGACGCCTTTGCCAGCTACGACATCAATAAAAACATGACACTACGTGCCAATATCCTTAACTTGTTTGATAAGGATTACTACACCGCGCTATATCGTGGTGGCAGTATCGTCTACAAAGGCGATGCACGTAGTGCCAATGTCAACCTGACTTATAAGTTCTAAGTCAGAAACCCTAACGGGCCTTCGGGCCCGTTCTCTTTTGGAGAGAAGCATGCTGATTGTGATTCCCAAGGTGTTTACCAAAGCCGAAATTGGCTTGGCTCAGCGCCAGCTTGATCAAGCTGACTGGCAAGATGGTCTTCTGACTGCCGGTGATCAAGCACGCAGTGTTAAACGCAATCAGCAGTTAGCAGATAATTCTGCACTGGCCCAGAAGCTCGGTGATGTCGTACTGGACGCACTCGCACAACAGCCTCAATTTATGTCTGCTGCCTTACCCCTAAAAATTTTCCCGCCAATGTTTAACCGCTATCAGGGCGGTGAAACTTACGGCATTCATGTCGATAATGCCGTGCGGTTTGTTCCTGGCACGCCAACACGGGTCCGCAGTGACTTGTCTGCGACCCTGTTTTTGAGTGAGCCTGAAGACTATGAAGGCGGTGAACTGCATATTCAGGAACAGTTTGGTGAGCAGAAGATTAAACTCGCTGCTGGCGATATGATCCTTTATCCCTCCAGCAGCCTGCATCAGGTTTTACCAGTTACTCAAGGTCAGCGTCTGGCCTGTGTTTTGTGGATGCAGAGCATGGTGCGTGATAACGAACATCGGCAAATGTTGTTTGATTTGGACCAGAGCATCCAATCGTTGAGTGCTGAGCACGGGCATCAGAATACTGATGTGATGCGTCTGACCGGTATCTACCAAAACCTGCTCAGACAATGGGCGGAGACCTGAGCATGACAGACATCATAAAAGTACCCTTAATGGCTATACCTCAGGATTTGGTCTGTGCAACAGATTATGCACGCTATGCCAAAAAGCATCTGCCAACAGATGTCTACGAATATGTTGTCGGCGGTGGCGCTGATGAAATCACCTTACAACGCAACCGTCAAAAGCTGGATGAGATATTGATCTTGCCCTCGGTATTGCAGGACTGCACGCAAGGCGGTACGCAAACAACCGTGTTAGGCCAAAGATTTCGTCATCCCTTAATGCTTGCTCCCGTGGCATTCCAACAGCTCGCCCATCCTCAGGCAGAGCTGGCGACAGCCGAAGCGGCCGATGTAGTTGAAACCGGCATGATGGTGAGTACGTTGGCGACACGAAGCCTTGAAGATATAGCGGCTAAAACAGCACAGCCGAAATGGTTTCAGCTCTACTTCCAGCAAGATAAAGCCTTTACCTTGAGCCTGGTCAGACGTGCTGAACTGGCAGGGTATAGCGCGCTGGTAGTAACAGTTGATGCACCTTTGCATGGCATTCGTAATCGCGCTCAACGAGCTGGTTTTGTTTTACCCGATGGGGTAGAGGCGGTGAACCTTAAAGACCGGCCACCGTTACCCAGTAAGAGTTTTGACCCGAGCCAAAGCATCGTGTTTCAGGGCATGATGAGCGAAGCACCAACATGGGAAACTTTTCGTTGGCTCAAACAGCAGACAGATTTACCTATCGTCTTGAAAGGGATTCTGTCACCAGCTGATGCATTACGCGCTCAGGATATGGGCCTTGCCGGTGTTGTTGTGTCCAACCATGGCGGCAGGACTCTGGACTGTATGCCATCATCAATTGAAATGTTACCGTTAGTCCGAGAGGCGGTAGGACCTGACTTTGCCGTGCTGTATGACGGCGCGATTGAACGTGGTACGGATACCTTCAAAGCCTTGGCTTTAGGTGCTGATTTGGTTTGTATTGGTCGACCACAGTTTTATGCATTGGCAGTAGCAGGGGCGTTGGGTGTTGCCCATTTACTGCGGGTAATGCGTGAAGAACTGGAAGTCACCATGAGCCTGGCTGGCACACCTACCATCAACAGCATTACCTCAGACGCTCTGCGCTATTCCCTAGTCTGAATGAATTTTCTATTGCAGTCATGCAAACGTTTTATTAGTATATCTAAATACGAATCAATACTATTTAGCTTAAAATTAATAAAATGGAAGCCACTATGATTGAACCCAACCCACAGTTTACCCCTCGTCGTCTGACACGTCTTATCGCGCTGGCCTCTATCACCACGGGTCTGATGAGCACAATGGCTTTCGCTGAAGAAATGAATAGTGTTGAAATGATCCTACCGGAAATCAATGTCTCTGATACTCAGTTAGAGCAACAAGCATCGGAAAATAGCGGTGAGTACAAAATTAACAACAGCCGATCAGCAACTCGTTTGAATTTGTCATGGAAAGATATCCCACAGGCGTTATCAGTCATCACTCGTCAGCAGATGGACGACTTCTCACTTAATACAGTGAATGATGTTCTGGAGATGACGCCGGGCATTAACGTGGAGAAAGTGGAAACCGATCGCACCTACTACACAGCGCGTGGTTTTGATGTCACTAATTTTCAGCTCGACGGAATTGGTGTGCCTATGCACTACGGCAACATTGCTGGCGAAATCGATACCGTGGCCTATGATCGTGTTGAAGTCTTACGCGGTGCGACGGGTTTAATGACTGGTACCGGTAATCCCTCAGCCACAGTCAACTTTGTCAGAAAGCGCCCGACCACTGATTTTCAGGCTTCCTTGAAAGGCTTGGCTGGCTCATGGGACCGCTACCGCGCTGAAACGGATGTATCCGGTAGTTTGAATGAAGCCAATACGGTCCGTGGCCGTCTGGTTGCCGCCTATGATGATAAAAACTCCTATCTGGATCGGTATGAGAAAAACCGTCAGAGCGTGTACGGTGTGGTTGACGTCGAACTCTCCGAGATCAGTGTGTTGACATTGGGGCATACCTACCAGCAGGACAGAGCGAATAGTCCACTTTGGGGCGCATTGCCTGTGGCATTTAGTGATGGCTCTCCGACACGTTATGACCGCAGTGACAGCAGTGCCTCAGATTGGTCTTTCTGGGATAACGAAAGTCATAACAGCTTTGTTGAACTCAAAAGCCATTTCGACAATGGCTGGCAAACCACAGCACAGTTATCTCGTATCGCGACCGATGCCGAAAGTGAACTGTTCTATGTCTATGGAACGCCTGATGCCGCAACAGGGCTGGGATTGTTTGCCTACCCCAGTGCCTATGTGTCGGATACCGAACACTATATTGCCGATGCCTATGCCTCTGGACCATTTGAGTTCGCCGGACGTGAGCATGAGTTGGTTGTCGGTGCACAGTGGGCCCGCTCAGATATCTGGCAGCAATCCAATTATGGCCAAGGCATTGGTACGCCATTACCGGATCTGAATGACTGGAATGGTGATTATCCTAAACCCAGCTTTGATGCCTCAGTGGCAAGCGGCGAATGGCGTGATTATCAACGTAGTGTGTATGCCGCATCAAAACTGAATGTCACTGATTCGCTTAACCTGATCGTGGGTAGCCGTTTCATCGACTACCAGTTGGATGGTGTGTCGTATGGCGTGGTTCAGGATCGTGAAGCGCAGGAGTCCATCCCCTATTTGGGTGCAGTCTATTCGCTGACTGACAATTTGAATGTCTATGCCAGCTACACTGAGATTTTCCAGCCACAGCAGGAAGTGGACATTAACTACAAAACCTTGGACCCGATTGAAGGGGAAACCTATGAAATAGGTCTGAAAATGGACTTTAATGACGGTAAAGCATTTGCTTCAATTGGCGTGTTCAGAACCGAACAGGATAATCTGGCTGTAGCGGCAGGCGTGATCCCGAGTACCACCGATACCTACTATGTGGGTGAAGAGGGGGTCACCAGTGAAGGTATTGAAATCGATATTCAGGGCGAAGTCTTGCCGGGCCTCAATCTGAGTGGTGGCTATACCTACGTGGATATTCGTGATGCCGATGATAAGCGCACCAATACCTACACCCCGCGAGAACTCTTTAAGTTGGCATCGGTGTATCAACTGCAGTCTGCACCTAAATGGAAAGTCGGTGCCAGCGTCAACTGGAAAGATCACACCTACGGCGATCTAGTTGAGCAGGGCAGCTATGCCGTTTGGGATGCCATGGTCAGCTATCAGGTCTCACCACAGCTGAAAGCCAGCCTGAATGTGCATAACCTATTCGATAAAGAGTATTACACCAGCTTGTATTGGGCGGGGGTATTCGGACAGGCGTTTTACGGTGCGCCTCGCAATGCGAGTCTGACGCTCAACTACGATTTCTAGATTATTAAAACTCAGAGCGACTCATTTCCCATCGTCAGTTTAGGCTGACGATGGCAGCCCTGGCAGCGAATAAAAGGGGCGTTTTGCGCCAACACAAACACGCTGCAGTGTGAGTGACAGATAAGGCGGGTGTCGGCATGAGAATTGACTGCGTTCGGTGCTATGCTAAAGCTTTATTATCAACTATGAGGTCTGTATGCGGGTTGATTGGCATCAGGTGTACGCCGCTGTTTGGCGTAGCCACAGTCAGAAATTGAAACCAGTCGAGCGTCTGGATCCGGTTCGACTGGACGAGCTGAAAGGTATTGATAAGCAGAAGCAAGCTTTGCTGGATAACACCCGCCACTTTGTT
>JASBUF010000001.1 GCA_030148085.1 Methylophaga sp.
GATCTTGTACTTCGCCACGGCCGCCAGCGTATCGCCACCACCGGCAATCGAAAACGCATCCGATTCGGCAATCGCCATCGCAATTTCTTTGGTGCCTTCACCGAATTGGTTGAATTCGAATACACCGACTGGGCCGTTCCAGACGATGGTGCCCGCTGTTTTGAGGATTTCAGCAAGCTGCGCAGCGGATTTGGGACCGATGTCGAATATCATATCATCGTCCTCAACGGCATCGACTTTTTTGGTTTCCGCTTCCGCGTTTTCGGCAAACTTCTTACCGCAGACCACATCGGTCGGCACAGGAATATCTCCGCCTTTTGCCTGTGCCGCGGCACGTAGTTGTTTACAGGTATCAATGAGCTCGGCTTCATACAGCGAGTTGCCGACATTAAACCCTTCAGCCGCAATAAAGGTGTTGGCGATACCGCCACCGACGATCAACTGATCCACTTTTTGAGACAGAGTTTCCAGCACAGTCAGTTTTGTAGACACTTTAGATCCACCGACAATCGCCACCAGAGGACGGGCCGGATTATCCAGTGCCTTACCGAGAGCTTCCAGTTCAGCGGCCAGCAACGGACCGGCACAGGCGACAGGGGCATATTTGGCGATACCGTGCGTGGAGGCCTGAGCGCGGTGCGCGGTGCCAAAGGCATCCATCACAAACACATCACACATCTGCGCCATACGTTTTGCCAAGGCATCGTCGTTTTTCTTTTAGCCGATGTTAAAAAGCACGTTTTCACAGAGCACCACCTCTCCCTCTTCCACTGGGATAAAGTCGGGTTCCAGCCAGTTCTGTTCCAGACGAACAGGTTGCTCCAGGAGGGCTGCGAGGTAATTCGCTACCGGTGCCATTGAATATTGATGTTCGTATTCACCTTCCGTCGGGCGTCCAAGATGGGACATCAGCATGACCTTGGCACCTTTTTCCAGCGCCAGCTTAATCGTCGGTAAGGAAGCCAGAATCCGGGTACCGTCGGCAACGACGCCGCGTTTCAGCGGAACATTGAGATCTTGTCGGATTAAGACACGTTTACCAGCCAGGTCTAGATCAGCCATCTTGATTACGGACATATCAATTCCTCTCTCTTTTTTTGTTTTTGATTGTCATCACCAGTCCAGTATAAGCGGCTGGTGATTTACATAGGCACAAAAAAGGCCTCCCGGCAGGAGGCCTTTCAGTTTGCCGTCAGTCTATTAAAGAATAATTACTGACCAACATGCTGCACAAGGCGCATCATGTTGCAGGTGTAACCATATTCGTTGTCATACCAGGCGACGATTTTGACAAAGGTGCTATCCAGCGCAATACCGGCACCCGCATCGAAGTTCGATGGTGCAGTATGTCCGCGGAAATCGGTAGAGACTACGCTCTCGTCGGTGTAACCAAGTACACCTTTCAGCTCACCTTCAGACGCAGCTTTCATTGCTGCGCAGATATCATCGTAGCTGGCGTCGCTATTCAGTTCAGCCGTCAAATCAACCACCGACACGTCGGAAGTCGGTACGCGAAACGCCATACCGGTTAGCTTGCCATTCAGTTCCGGCAACACTTTACCCACGGCCTTGGCCGCACCCGTTGATGAAGGAATGATGTTTTCCAGAATGCCGCGACCACCACGCCAGTCTTTCATAGACGGGCCATCGACGGTTTTCTGCGTGGCAGTGGCCGCATGCACAGTCGTCATCAAACCACGTTTGATACCAAATTTATCATGCAGGACTTTGGCCACCGGTGCCAAGGCATTAGTGGTGCAGGAGGCCGCGGAGACAATCGCCTGACCGGCATAGTCTTTGTGGTTGACGCCATAGACAAACATCGGCGTGTGATCTTTTGATGGCGCTGATTGCACCACTTTCTTTGCGCCGGCATCGATATGTGCCTGGCAGCTTTCTTCGGTAAGGAAGAAACCGGTACATTCGATAACCAGTTCGGCACCGACTTCATCCCATTTCAGATCGGCAGGGTTGCGCTCTGCGGTGATACGGATGGTTTTGCCATTGACGACCAGGTTACCGTCTTTGACTTCAACCTCACCATCGAAACGGCCATGCACAGAATCATATTTCAGCATGTACGCCAGGTATTCCGGATCCAATAGGTCATTGATTGCCACCACTTCAATATCGGTAAAGTCCTTTACCGCAGCGCGAAACGCCATACGACCGATACGACCGAATCCATTAATACCTACTTTAATCGTCATGCTTATTCCTCTTAATTCCTGAATGTCTAACCACTACAACTTGGGCACAAGGTTTCACTGGTTAAACTTTAAAGTGTCAGACGAAAAAAAACCAGCGGGCCGGAGCCCACTGGTTCTTCTTCTTTTTCAACAGATTAGCAATCTGCCGTTATTACAGCACTGATTTAACAGTGTTAACAACGTTTTCGACGGTGAAGCCGAAGTGTTTCATCAGAACACCACCCGGTGCAGATTCACCGAAGGTGTTGATACCAACACTGCCGCCTTCCAGACCAACGTATTTAGCCCAGAAGTCAGTCACACCCGCTTCAACAGATACACGTTTAACACCAGGTGTCAGAACGCTGTCTTTGTAAGCTTGGTCTTGACGGTCAAACACGTTAGTAGAAGGCATAGAAACAACGCGTGCTTTCACACCGTCAGCTTTCAGTGCTTCTTGCGCTTGTACAGCCAGATCAACTTCTGAACCGGTTGCGATGATGATAACGTCAGCTGCGCCGTCTGCTTCAGACAGAACGTAAGCACCTTTACGGATACCTTCAACGTCAGCCAGGTCGTGTTTACGGCCAGGAATACCTTGACGGCTCAGTACCAGGCTTGAAGGACCATCCATACGCTCAACAGCAGCAACCCATGCAACAGCAACTTCAGTTGCATCAGAAGGACGCCATACATCCATGTTAGGGATGTAACGCAGACCCGCTGTGTTTTCGATTGGTTGGTGAGTAGGACCGTCTTCACCTTGACCGATAGAGTCATGGGTCAGAACCGCGATGGTACGTTGTTTCATCAATGCCGCCATACGCAGAGCAGACTTGGCATAGTCAGAGAACATGTGGAAAGTACCGCCGAATGGCAGCAGACCACCGTGCAGGGCCATACCGTTCATGATCGCGTACATACCAAATTCACGAACACCGTATGAGATGTAGTTACCAGGCTCTTTACCAGACACATGTTTGAAGCTTGGGCAGCTAGTCAGGTTAGAACCAGTCAGGTCAGCCGAACCACCCAGGAATTCAGGCAGAACAGGAGCCAAAGCTGCAATCGCTTTTTGAGAAGACTGACGTGAAGCCAGGCTTGGCGCTGCTTCATTGATTTCAGCGATGAACGCGTCAGTCGCTTCTTTCCAGTTTGCAGGCAGTTCACCAGCCATACGACGTTTGAACTCAGCAGCTTCTGCTGGGTATTCAGCCGCATAAGCTTCGAATTTAGCATTCCAGTCTGCTTCAGCAGCTGCGCCTTTCGCTTTAGCGTCCCAACCTTCGTAAACGTCAGCAGGGATAACAAATGGTTCGTATTCCCAACCCAGTTCTTTACGAGTCAGTGCAACTTCTTCTTCACCCAGTGCTGCACCGTGGCAGTCGTGGCTTGCAGATTTGTTAGGAGAACCGAAACCGATGATGGTTTTTGTACAAATCAGAGAAGGCTTATCTTTAACTGCTTTCGCCGCAACGATAGCTGCGTTGATTGCGTCTGCATCGTGACCGTCTACTGATTGAACGTGCCAGCCGTAGGCTTCAAAACGCTTAACAGTGTCATCGGTGTACCAACCGTCGATGTGACCATCGATAGAGATGTTGTTGTCATCCCAGAATGCGATCAGGTTGCCCAGGCCCCAAGTACCAGCCAAAGCGCATGCTTCGTGAGAAACACCTTCCATCAAGCAACCGTCGCCCATGAAAACATAGGTGTGGTGGTTAACGATGTCGTGGCCAGGCTTGTTGAACTGATCAGCCATCAGTTTTTCAGCCATCGCAAAACCAACACCGTTGGTGATACCTTGGCCCAGAGGACCAGTAGTGGTTTCTACACCAGGCGCATAGCCGTATTCAGGGTGCCCCGCACATTGTGAATGCAGCTGGCGGAATGTTTTGATTGAATCCATTGGCAGGTCGTAACCGGTCAGGTGCAGCAATGAATAAATCAGCATAGAGCCGTGGCCGTTAGACAGGATGAAGCGATCGCGATCAGCCCAGTTCGGGTTGGTAGGATTGTGCTTCATGTGGTCATTCCACAGGACTTCGGCGATATCCGCCATACCCATAGGCGCGCCTGGGTGACCAGAGTTTGCCTTTTGAACTGCATCCATGCTCAGAGCACGGATTGCATTAGCTAAATGTCTACGTGTAGCCATTTTCTACATTCTCCTATTAAAAAAAATTAAGCCGCTCGCCATTTGATCGAGCAGCCCATACTAGGTATTTGATTTTCAGGGCCCTTACCTGTCTCAGCGACCTGTTTCATAGACTCAAACAGATCCCGTCTCACATCGGCCGGTGCAGCTTCTTTGCGGCTGGCATCCAGACGACCACGGTATTGCAGTTGCAGGTCTTTGTTATAGCCAAAAAAATCAGGTGTGCAGACGGCCCCATAAGCCTGGGCAACCTGCTGTGATTCATCATATAAATAAGGAAAGGAAAACCCTTGTTCCTCGGCAACGCGCTTCATATTGTCGAAAGAGTCTTCCGGGTATTCGTCAACATCATTCGCCATAATAGCGACGGCGTTGATGCCATACTGTTTGAGCTCATTAGTGTCACGAACCAAACGGTCCAAAACTGCTTGTACATAAGGACAATGGTTGCAGATAAACATGACCAAGAGGCCATTCTCACCGCGACAGTCGTCCAATGTCCAGATTTTGCCATCTGTGCCTGGCAAAGAGAAATCAATCGCAGGCTGGCCAAAATCACAGACCGGTGTTTCTAACGCCATAAACACTCACTTTCGTTGCTGTTTCTCGCAGTTTCAGCGGCAAGAATTTACGCATGAAACCCGTACGGAGTTCTGCATATTACCAGACAATTTCGAGAATGCGAAATCAGGCTGATAGTGAATCGGAATGAGTGCAGGTCCTTGTATCAAGTCAAAAAACCGTAAAAAGATTCTTATTCTCAGTGACAAAACTGCACGGACAGTCATACAGTTTTGCGCACACCAAAAAGACAGTGTTGCAGCAGACAGGTAAACCGAATCACCATTAGCGCTGTCTTAGCTAGGATTATCAAAGCGGATTAACAGAAATCTTCCGTGAAATGTTTTAATGTTTGCACACTTAAGCGGATGAATACCTCAGTCTATGGCCCCAAAAAAAACTTCCCGTTCCACTAAGCGTAAACCTGCGCGTCGCTCACTGAAAAAACAGCACCGCGGTTTTATCAGCAAGGCGACCCTATTCAAGATCCTGTTTACCCTACTGGTGCTGGCAGGTCTGGTTTTGCTGTTTCTGGATGTGCAAATACGCAGCCAGTTTGAAGGCAAACGCTGGGCGGTGCCCGCCAAGGTGTATGCCCGTCCGCTTGAGCTTTATGCCGGCGCGCCTTTATCCATTCAGGATCTGAAAATTGAGCTGCGTGGTCTCGGCTACCAGTTTGTCAGCCGCGCGGCCCAGCCGGGTCAGGCCGCATTTTCAGCCTCACGCGCCATTATTGCCAGTCGTGGCTTTAACTTTACTGATGGCAAAGAACCTGCCCGCCAATTGGTACTCGACTTTGATCGAAACGGTGTGCGCAGCCTTAGTGATCCACAGGGACAAGACCTCGCGCTGGTGCGACTTGAACCGGTTCTGATCGGTGGCATCTACCCACTGAATAATGAAGATCGCGATCTGATTCAGCTTCAGGATGCACCGGAAGGATTGCTTGATGCGTTGATCGCTATCGAAGATCGCGATTTTTATGATCACCATGGCGTTTCTGCCAAGGGTATTGCCCGCGCCATGCTTGCTAATATCAAAGCGGGCGGCTTTGTACAGGGCGGCAGCACACTGACCCAACAGCTGATCAAAAACTTCTATCTGACCTCTGATCGCACCCTCATCCGTAAGCTGCTGGAACTGCCGATGGCGATGCTGCTGGAACTGCATTACAGCAAGGATGAAATTCTCGAAGCCTATTTAAACGAAGTCTATTTAGGTCAAGACGGAGCCCGTGCGATTCATGGTTTCGGTTTGGGCGCACACTACTTCTTTGCCCAACCGCTGCATGAACTCAAACTGCACCAACTTGCGTTGATGGCCGGTATGGTAAAAGGCCCCTCCTACTACGATCCACGGCGTCACCCGGAACGAGCCAAACAGCGTCGTAATCTGGTGTTACAGGTCTTGTTTGAACAGGGAAAAATCAGCAACGAGCAATACCAGAAAGCATCAACGGCAGAATTGGATGTCGTTAAAAAAGGTACCTTACTTAAGGAAGCCTACCCGGCTTATCTTGATTTGGTTAAACGTCAGCTACGCCGCCACTACCGTGATGACGATCTGAATTCGGAAGGTCTACGTGTGTTCACCAGCCTCGATCCGATCGTGCAAAGTCAGGCAGAACAGGCTCTGACTCAAACTATCGATACGCTGAATAAAAATTACGGCAGCAAACTCGATAAGTTGCAGGGCAGCATGGTGGTGACCGACCCGCAGACCGGTGAAGTGCAGGCCATTATCGGCGATCGTAATACCCGTTATAAAGGCTTTAACCGGGCGCTCGATGCCTTACGTCCCATCGGCTCTCTGGTAAAACCGGCGGTGTATCTGACTGCTCTGGAGCAGGGCTACACCCTGAGTTCTCCAGTGGATGACTCGCCATACAGCTTAAACTTACCTAATGGCCAGACCTGGCGACCACAGAACTTTGATAAGCAGTCGCACTATAATGTCACGTTGATGGAAGGTCTGGCCCACTCCTATAATATCTCGACAGCCAGACTGGGCATGGAACTGGGGCTGGATAATGTGATCGATACTCTGGTCAGACTAGGTGTGCGTCGACAGTTAGATGCCTTTCCTTCTCTGCTACTGGGAGCGCAAGGCTTGTCTCCGTTGGAAGTGGCAACGATGTATCAAACCATCGCGGCTAATGGCTTCCAGATGCCGCCTAGAGCCATCCGCAGCGTGACCGACAGTGAGGGCCAGGAGCTCTCCAGCTACCCGTTCCAGCTCAAACAGACCGTCAACGGTGAAGCCGTCTTTCTATTGCAGACCGCGATGCAGGAAGTAACACGTAGCGGTACCGCACGCAGCATTTATCAGTCGCTGCCTGCCGATATCATTGTGGCCGGTAAAACCGGCACATCGAATGATCAGCGTGATAGTTGGTTTGCTGGTTTCAGTGGCAACCGCCTTGCCGTCGTCTGGCTTGGGCTGGATGATAATACGCCGCTTCCCTTTACCGGCTCCGGTGGGGCTCTGCGTGCCTGGACCCAATTTATGGCCAGTCAGCCTCTGCATAGCTTTGATGCACTGACACCGGAAAATGTGGAGTGGATCTGGGTAGATAAAGATAGTGGCCGCCTCTCTGCCGAGCAATGCGATAATGCACGCCAGTTACCGTTTATTGTTGGCACAGCTCCGCAACTGACGGCAGATTGTTATGTCCAACCCGGTGAAGAGAACAATCCCCTCAACCGCTCTATCGATTGGCTCAAGGACTGGTTCCAATAAGGACTTGTATGAAACAACGTATTACACGCTCATTATTACCCTGGTTGCTTGTGCTGGTCGCAGGCTGTAGCAGTTCGCCCTATCGCCAGACGCCGGTAGACGAACAAAGCCGTCAGGCCAAAGCTTCCGTACCGACTCCACCTCAGGACAGTTATTCTCGTCAGGATAGCTATTCGCGTCAGGACAGTTATCCCCAGCAGGAATCCGGTGCAGCAGTGGTGAGTCCATTACCCGATGAGCGGATCAGCGCATCACCAGCGCCATCAACCTCTGTTGCGCCAGCTCCGGCTTCTGCTCAGACCCCACAAAATCCTGCCGTACTGGCGCTGCTGGATGATGCCGAGCAATCCCGTGCCAGTGGTGATTACCGCGCCGCGCAGGGTAGCCTGCAACGGGCACAACGGATTGCACCACGCGATCCGGCAGTGTATTACTCACTGGCCGAGACACATATGGAACAGGAAGACTACAACCTGGCAGAGCAGGTCGCGTTAAAAGGCGTCTCGGTAGCGCAGGGCAACCCGTATCAGTCGCAGCGTTTATGGCAGCTGATAGCCAAAATTCGATTACGAGCCGGTGATGCGGCAGGCTCGCGTGCCGCCACTGAGAAAGCTGCGTCCTTTTAAATAGCCGCTCTATTTAGGCCTGCTATTTCAGGATCATTCATGTCGAGAATCGCGACAAACTGATCCAGGTGAGTAACAAACAAGTCGACAAGCTCAGGATCAAACTGACTGCCCCGCCGGGACTGAATATAGTCGACAGCGGTCCGTATATCCCAAGCCTCTTTGTAGCAGCGCTTATGGGTCAGCGCATCAAATACATCGGCAAGCGCCACGATGCGACCGTAAATATGAATGCCAGATGCTTTTAAACCGCGAGGATAGCCTGAGCCATCCCATTTTTCATGATGCTCGTGAGCGATGATCGCTGCGGCTTTAGTCAACTTGCGCTGAGATCCAGACAATAGCTGATAAGCATTCGTTGTATGCTGTTTCATGATGTCGAATTCTTCCGCCGTATAACGCCCTTTTTTATGCAAAATGTCGTGGGGTACGGTCATCTTGCCGATATCATGCATCGGTGACGCATGATAGAGCGTGTTAGCATCATCATCGCTCAAGGTCGGGTGTAACCTGGCCATCAGCGAGGAGAATTCGGCCACGCGACGAATATGTTTACCCGTCTCATCGGAAGTGGATTCCATCAACTCGGTCAGCAACCAAATCAGCTCCTTCTGGCTACCTTCCAGCTCAGATAACAGACGTGCCTGTGCATGACGGGATTTGATCTCGATGTCGAGCTTATTCTGTTGCAGCACTTTCTTAGCCTGAAACAACTCAACATGGGTTTTGACCCGGGCCAGCAATTCCATGGGGTGGAAGGGTTTAGTAACATAATCCACACCACCTAAGTTAAACCCTTCTGAAACGGAGTCGATATCGGTCTTGGCGCTGAGGAAAATAATCGGAATATCGCGCCACTCAGGGCGTGCTTTGATCTGCCGGCAGACTTCAAAGCCATCGATTTCCGGCATCATGATGTCAAGCAGAATCAGGGAAAAATCAGCGTCCTGCTCAAGAATGGACAACGCTTGTTTGCCATCCGAGGCGGAGGAGAAACTATAGTTATCCTCACGCAACACATTGATCGCAATTTCTATATTGACGTCGACGTCATCGACGATCAAGAGTTTAGGCTTTGCTGGCATGGTTCCCTTCCATTGGACCTACTCAGCTGATTATATAAGCAAAAAAAGTGGAATGTATACTACGCCGCCAGAACAGCGGCGTGATTAACATGTTAGTTAGAGGCCGAGCACGTCCTGCATATCAAACAAGCCGTTTTCATGCGTCATCAACCACTTCGATGCCCGCATCGCACCAAAAGCAAAAGTCATACGGCTAGAGGCCTTGTGGGTAATCTCGACCCGTTCACCTTCTGCCGCAAACATCACTGTGTGATCGCCGACAATATCGCCGGCACGCACCGTCGCAAAGCCAATGGTATTACGATCACGCTCGCCGGTGCGACCTTCACGGCCATACACAGCACATTGTTTGAGATCGCGACCTAAGGCATCAGCAACGACTTCACCCATACGCAGCGCCGTACCAGATGGTGCATCCACTTTATGACGGTGATGCGCTTCAACGATCTCTATATCGACATCATCACCAAGTACGCGCGCCGCAATATCCAGCAGTTTCAACGACAGGTTCACGCCCACACTCATATTGGGTGCCAAGATTGCTGCCACCTGTTTGGCGGCATCATCAATGGCCAGTTTCTGAGCATCATCAAAACCGGTCGTGCCAATCACTGGTCGGCAGTTATTGGCGACACAATGAGGCAATAGTGCCATGGTCACTTCTGGCAAGGTAAAGTCGATAATGACATCCGAGTCTTTGGTCGCTTGTGCAACGTCACTGCTCACAGCCACACCCAGCTTACCAACACCGGCCAACTCACCAGCATCAGCGCCAATTAACGATGAGTCAGCCCGATCAATGGCAGCGCTCAGTACTAGACCTTCGGTTTGTTCTACAGCCTGAATCAGGCAACGTCCCATCCGTCCGGCAGCACCGTTAATCGCGATTTTGATAGTCATCAGCCTTCCTTAATTCGGTTTATCTAATAGCGGGAAAGTATCCCTGTCGCTCAGCCCTAACGCAAGGGCAGGGCTATTATTCAAAGAAACGTTTAACGCCATCCAGCCAGGATGAATGTTTCGGACTGTGCTTTTCACCTTCGCCCTGAATATCTTCATCAAACTGCTGCAGCAATTCTTTTTGTTTCTTCGACAACTTCACTGGAGTTTCGATAATTACCCGGCACAGCAAATCACCGGTCGCACCGCCGCGAACAGAAGTGACGCCCTTACCACGCAAACGGAATTGCTGACCGGTCTGGGTGCCTTCCGGAATCTTCAAACTGGCTTTACCTTCCAGCGTCGGTACTTCAACTTCACCACCCAGCGCGGCAGTCACAAAGCTCAGAGGGACGTCGCAGAACAAATTGGTTCCATCACGGGTAAACACGTCATGGCGTTTAACGGCCACCTCGACAAACAGATCACCCGATGGCGCACCGTGCGAACCTGGCTCACCTTCACCCTGCAGACGAATTCGGTCGCCAGTATCAACGCCCGCCGGTACTTTGACCTGCAGCGTTTTGTGTTCTTGCACCAGACCTTCACCGTGACAATCCGAGCATGGCTCTTTGATCATCTTGCCGGTGCCACGACAGTGCGGACACGGCTGCTGCATGGTAAAGAAGCCTTGCTGGATGCGTACCTGACCATGGCCGCCACAAGTTGAACAGGTGACAGGCTCGGTGCCTTTCTTGGCGCCGCTGCCATCACAGGTTTTACATTCGACATTGACGGGGATACGAATCTTGGCCGTGGTACCGGCCACTGCTTCTTCCAGTGTGATTTCCAGTCGGTAACGCAGATCGGCACCACGGTAGGCCTGTTGACGGCCGCCACCGGCACCAAAAATGTCATTAAAGACATCACCGAAGATATCACTGAAACCACCCGCGCCGCCGCGCCCAAAACCACCGCCCATCGCCTGATCGACACCATCATGGCCGAACTGGTCATAGGCAGCCCGCTTCTGACTATCAGACAGAATTTCGTAGGCTTCTTTTGCTTCTTTGAAGTTTGACTCCGCGTCCGCATCGTCCGGATTACGATCCGGGTGATACTTCATCGCCATACGACGATAGGCTTTCTTGATTTCGGCTTCGGTCGCCGTTCGCGAGATACCTAAAACCTCGTAAAAGTCTCTTTTGGCCATTTATGTTGTTTTCCCAACCCAACTTCTGAAACGACAAAACAGGCGCCGGATAACCAGACGCCTGTTTGTCTCTTTAATTCCTGACTCCTCTCAGCTCAGATCCTGAATAAATCAAGTTCATCACCGACGGGATTTACAGGCTTATTTTTTGTCGTCGTCGACTTCTTCGAACTCGGCGTCAACGACATCATCTGCAGACTGTGCATTGTCCGCTGCACCTTCACCCGCTTCCGCATTTTCTGCATAAGCGCGTTCAGCCAGTTTAGACGCTGCTTCACTCAGTGCCGCAGTTTTAGCTTCGATGTCGTCTTTGTCTTCACCTTTGATAGCTTCTTGCAGCGCTTCAACAGCCGCTTCGATAGATGCTTTTTCGTCAGCTTCAACTTTATCGCCCAGATCTTTCAGCGATTTGTTGGTCGCATGAACCAGAGCATCACCTTGGTTACGTGCAGTCACTAACTCGTGGAATTTACGATCTTCCTCGGCATGCGCTTCTGCATCTTTCACCATTTGTTCGACTTCTTCATCACTCAGACCACTTGAGGCCTTGATGACGATAGACTGCTCTTTACCGGTTGCCTTGTCTTTCGCAGACACGTGCAGAATACCGTTGGCATCGATGTTAAAGGTCACTTCGATTTGCGGTACACCACGTGGAGCCGGTGGAATATCTGCCAGGTCAAAACGACCCAGAGATTTATTCGCAGACGCCATTTCACGTTCACCTTGCAGTACGTGAATGGTTACCGCAGGCTGATTGTCATCCGCCGTTGAGAACACCTGCTGTGCCTTGGTCGGGATGGTGGTGTTTTTCTCAACCAGTTTGGTCATGATACCACCCATGGTTTCGATACCCAGGCTTAGCGGTGTCACGTCGAGCAGAAGAACATCTTTGACATCACCCGCCAGAACAGCCGCCTGAATTGCCGCACCCACAGCAACCGCTTCATCAGGGTTTACGTCTTTACGTGGCTCTTTACCGAACAGACCTTTAACCGCTTCCTGAACCTTAGGCATACGGGTTTGACCACCAACCAGAATCACGTCGTTGATTTCAGCGGTAGACAGACCGGCATCTTTCAGTGCTTGTTTGCAAGGCTCAAGGCTGCGAGCAATCAGATCTTCAACCAGAGACTCCAGCTTGGCGCGAGTCAGACGGATTTCCATATGTTTAGGACCGCTGGCATCGGCTGTGATGTATGGCAGGTTGATGTCGGTTTGCTGGCTTGAAGACAGCTCGATCTTGGCTTTCTCAGCCGCGTCTTTCAGACGTTGCAGTGCCAGAGGATCGTTAGCCAGGTTCACGCCTTGGTCTTTCTTGAATTCTTCAACCAGGAAATCAATGATACGTTGGTCAAAGTCTTCACCACCGAGGAAGGTGTCACCGTTAGTGGCCAACACTTCAAACTGGTGCTCACCTTCGATATCCGCGATTTCGATGATTGATACGTCGAACGTACCACCACCCAAGTCGTAGACTACGACGGTTGAATCACCGCGTTTTTTGTCCATACCATAAGCCAGTGCAGCAGCAGTCGGCTCATTGATAATACGTTTGACTTCCAGACCAGCAATCTTGCCGGCATCTTTGGTCGCTTGGCGTTGTGAATCATTAAAGTAAGCCGGAACAGTCACAACCGCTTCAGTCACTTCTTCACCGAGGAATTCTTCCGCGGTTTTTTTCATTTTCATCAGAACGCGTGCAGAAATTTCTGGTGGCGCCATACGTTTGTCATTCACTGACACCCAAGCATCACCGTTATCAGCTTCAACGATTTGGTATGGCACCATATCGATGTCGCGCTGAACCACATTTTCCTTGAATTTACGGCCGATAAGACGTTTGATGCCGTACAAGGTGTTTTTCGGATTGGTTACGGCTTGGCGTTTGGCAGACTGGCCCACCAGCACTTCGTTGTCTTTGGTAAAGGCAACGATAGACGGGGTGGTGCGATCACCCTCGCTGTTTTCAATAACACGCGCTTTACCGTCTTCCAGAACTGCGACACAGGAGTTGGTCGTGCCCAGGTCGATACCAATAATTTTACCCATAATTATCACTCCATCATTCTTGTAGCTTGCTGGCCTTACCAGCTCTTGATTGTTATTTGGGGGAGAAATTCAGAATTTCAAGTCCGCCCAGAAATTTATTGCGAGACCACGACCATCGCAGGTCGAATCACACGGCCGTTAAAGGTGTAGCCTTTTTGCATCACGCTGATGACCTGGTTGGCTTCGATGCCATCGGCATGTTGCATAGAGACAGCCTGATGAATTTCAGGATTGAAGGCTTCGCCTTCGGGATTGATTGCTTCGAGGCCGAGCTTGCCAATATTGCCGAGCAGCATTTTCAGCGTCATATCCATGCCATCACGAACGGTAGCCAAGGTGGCTTCGTCTTTGTTCGCAGCATTGATGCCCAATTCGAGGCTGTCACAGATCGGCAGAAGTTCAGCAACAAACTTGTCTAATGCATGCTTGTGGGCATTTTCCAAATCACGAGTGTGGCGACGACGTAGATTTTCCAGATCAGCACGTGCACGTAGCAGTTCGTTCCAGTGTTCATCGGCCTTGTTACGGGCATCTTCCAACAGCTTCTCTGTATCTTGGCCAGCTTCAGCGTGTTCTGCTGATTCAGTCTCGGCCACAGTCTCCTGCAAGTCTTCAGATTTTTCGATTTCTTCGTTGCTCATGAGTCATCATTCCGGTTTGCTTGTAACAGAACGACAAATTGGGGGTGAAAATTATGATTTCAAGGGAAAAGGTAAATTTTTTGAAGTGCTTGGCGCTAAATTTAAAATCTGCGTCGGCAAGCATACACTGACATTTACGGACTTGAAGCAGGACAAATAGACTGAGACTTTGGACCATTGAGCTCAGTCAGCCCAAGCAAAGGAATTTAAAGACTACTTCTGCTCAGCGGCAAGCCAGACACACTTACCATCACTGGCTTTATTCACTTTCTCAAGCATCGCCTGATGTGCCGCGAGTTCATCATCTGTCGCACGTAAAACTTTCAACGGCTGACGCTCCAGCTTACCCAAATCAGCCTCAGTGGATTTATTGCTAACCGGTTGCGTTTCTTCGGCTGTCAGGGTCAGGCTGACCTGCCCCCCCGTCATTGCCAGGTAGACATCCGCCAAGATCTCGGCATCCAGCAAAGCACCATGCAGTTCGCGGTTGGAGTTGTCTACATCGTAACGCTTACATAAAGCGTCAAGGTTGTTCTTCTGCCCCGGATGCTTGTCACGGGCCATTTTTAGCGTATCGAGCACGCTGGCAATGCTATTGACGCGACGCGTCTCGCCATCGAGCTTGTTCAGTTCATGATCAATAAATCCAACGTCGAAGGGAGCATTGTGGATGATGAGTTCAGCACCATCAATAAAACGCAGGAAGTCTTCTGAAATATCGGCAAAAAGGGGTTTATCGGCCAGAAACTCATTGGTAATGCCATGCACTTCTATCGCCCCGGCATCAATCTCACGCTGCGGGTTTATGTATTGGTGAAAGGTCTGGCCCGTGAGGCGGCGGTTGATGAGTTCAACACAGCCGATCTCGATAATGCGGTGATCATCAGCCGTACTGATACCGGTGGTTTCCGTATCCAGCACTACCTGCCGTTTAACTGCTGTCTCCACATTACTCATTTTTTAACCTGCTAGTTGTTCTCTGGCCGCTACCGCCAGACGATCAGCGCGTTCATTTTCTTCATGGCCATCATGACCACGCACCCATTGCCATTCGACCTGATGTGGTGAGATAGCCTGCTCTAGACGCTGCCATAATTCGGCATTTTTCACTGGCTTCTTTGCGGCGGTTTTCCAGCCCTTGGCTTTCCAGCCCGGAAGCCATTCCGTCATGCCTTTCATCACATACTGCGAATCCGTGGTAATGGTAACACGGCAGGGTCGCTTCAATGCTTCCAGTGCGCCGATCACCGCCATCAATTCCATACGGTTATTGGTGGTCTGTTTTTCACTGCCGGATAGTTCTTTTTCTTTGCCTTTCGCACGCAGAATTGCACCCCAGCCGCCGGGGCCGGGATTACCACTACAGGCACCGTCAGTAAAAATTTCAACGTGATCCATCTATTTTTTCTCGGGTAAGGGGTTTGTTGACCAGTCCGGGGGTCGGAAACAAGCGTCGGTTCCGCCATTGCGCTCTGACTGGTGTCAGCGGAATGGTACGTTTGCACGCTACCATAACAGAAACACCGCCTAACCATGGCCACAGTCTGCGCCCCCAGCGTTCCATAAACTGACTGCCGGACAGCCAGCCGGTATTCTGAAAAGGTGGTTTAAAGACAATTTTATGCCGCTCAATAACATCAAAACTGAGCAGGGCCAACCAGTCACTAATGCGGGTTGGGGTAAAAAAGAGGCCATCCCATGGTGCCTTGTCCTGCCATGAAAACAAACGCCGGAGCCCCCACAGACTAAAGGGATTAAAACAACAGACGATCAGCCGGCCATCGGCCGCCAGTACCCGCTCGGTTTCGCGTAGTAATTGATGCGGATCAGAAGATCGCTCCAGAACATGCAGCAGCAGCATGTTGTCTATACTATGCGACTTAAACGGCAGGGCTTCAGGTTTGGCGTGAACATCACCCTGACCGCTGATAAGACAGAAATGCTCGGCTCTGTTGGGCGTTGGCAGACAGCGCTCCAAGCCACCAAGCTGCAATGTGACATAGCCTGACAACGGTTGCTCCAGCTCACTCAATAGTTCGCGCTCCGCAGCCAGCAGATGCTGTCCCAGCGGGGTCTGCCACCATTGCTCAATGTTCTGGCCGTTATGTTTATTCATTTCTCGTCCCGAAGGAGGCTCGATGCTTAAGATACATGCGGTGAATGCTTTTCAGGATAATTATATCTGGCTGATTCAGGCTGAACACAGTCAACAGGTGTTGATTGTCGATCCCGGCGATGCCACGCCGGTACTTAACACACTGGATACACTTGGGCTGATACCGGCAGCCATCTTAATCACACATCATCACGCTGATCATGTGGGAGGTATCACCGAACTGCTGTCTCACTTTAGCGTACCTGTTTATGGCCCGGTGCAAGAGAGGATTCCACACATCACTCACCCCGTGTCTGATCAGGATGAGATTGAACTGGATCCACTATTCCCAAGCATCAAAGTCTTCGACACGCCCGGTCATACTGCAGGACATATCTGTTACCTCACCGAGAACAAGCTATTTTGTGGCGACACCTTATTTGCCGGTGGTTGTGGTCGCCTCTTGGGTGGTACAGCCTCTGAACTGTTTGCCTCTCTGCAGCGACTCAAGCAATTGCCCGGAGATACTCAAATCTACTGCGCCCATGAATATACACAGGCCAATTTACGCTTTGCTAAAGCTGTCGATGCCGATAACCAAGCATTACAACAACGGATTGACGCTGTCGCAGACAAACGCAAGCATCATCTGGCAACAGTGCCCTCTCTAATGGCAGATGAACTGGCTACTAACCCGTTTCTGCGCTGTGACACACAGGCAATAAAAAAGGCGGCCGAAAGATTTATCGGCCGCCCGTTGAATAGCAGTGAGGCTGTGTTTACAACCTTAAGACGCTGGAAAGACCAGTTCTAGCGAATCAGTCGTCCCACTTATCGTCATGGCCATGGCCATTTCCACGGCCACGCCCCTTGCCACGGTCATCATCGTCATCGTGACCCTTGGCACGCTTTTTATCGTCCTTATATCGGCGATCGTCATAGTCTCGATATTCACGATCACGGTAACGATGCTTGCTGTAACGTAAGCCTTCCGGCACTCGATATCGATCCGCCTCACGCCATTTACGGTCGCTCAGGTCAGCACTGATTTGCCAGAAACCATCGTAATAACGGAAATACCAGCCATCGTTATAGTAGTAGTCACGATACCCCAGCACCACATAAGCCCCCAGACGTGAGTCATAGACCATATCGTGATGGTGGTGCTTTGCCCGATAACCATGGGCCGGGGCATGTGGTGGTGGACCGTCATGGTAATGACGATCCTCACCGTAACCTACCGACGCCCGGTTAACACAACCGCTGGCTGTCAGAGACAGCAGCGCAATACCAAGAACAACTAAGACTCTCATAACCTGCCTCCTTTCAGGCTGAGCCCAGCAAGGCTCAGCTTTCCAGTTTATTTACATGCACATCCATCTGCGGGAACGGAATCGACACACCGTTTTCATCAAAGCTCAGCTTGACCTGTTCAATCAATTCAGAACGCACTGGCCAATAATCACCGGCATTGACCCATGGACGTACATCAAAATTGACACTGCTGTCAGCCAGCTCAGAAACGCGAATAACGGCTTCCGGTTCAGCCAGCACCTTGGGGTGATTGGTGACGATATCAGTCAAAATCTGTTTGGCTTTGAGCAGGTCATCGCCATAACCAATGCCAAACACCATATCGATACGGCGGGTATCCTTGGCCGAATAGTTAGTAATGGTATCAGCATAGATCTGGCCATTAGGTACGATTACTTCACGGTTATCGCCCGTTTTCATAATGGTATTGAAAATGCTGATATGCTCAATAATGCCTGATGTGCCACCAGCTTCAACAAAGTCACCGATTTTGAACGGACGGAACATGATCAGCATCACACCAGCAGCGAAGTTCTGCAATGAATCCTTCAAAGCCAGACCAACAGCCAGACCGGCGGCACCCAATACGGCGATCATTGAGGTGGTATCGACGCCCAGTTGATCCAAGGCGGCAATCAGTATGAACAACATCAGCACCGCATTGGCGATGACACTGAGGAAGTTGATAAGAATTGGATCCAGATTGGCTCTGACCATCAGCTTGCGAGACAGCTTGATGAGCCATTTCACGGCAATACGTCCGACAAAGACGATGAGTGCCGCGTAAAGAATATTCATCAACCAGAATCCGACGATGCTACCTGTTGTTTCCATTTCAACTCCTCTTAGCGATAGTTTCGATTACTTCACGAACCAGCGATGGCCCACGGTAGATGAGGCCGCTGTAGATTTGAACCAATGCCGCACCGGCATCCAGTTTTGCGAGGGCATCCTCTGCAGACATGATTCCACCTGCTGCAATGATGGGCAAGTCTTGCGGCAACGCGGCACGGAACTGGCGCACCACCTCAGTCGACTTTGCAAATACCGGCGCCCCACTCAAACCACCGGCTTCATCGGCATTCTTCAGTCCAGTGACTTCATCACGGGACATCGTTGTATTGGTGGCGATAACCGCATCAATCTGCTGCTTGGCAAAGGCCTCGGCGAGTTGTTTGACTTCTTCCGCACTCAAATCCGGCGCCACTTTGACCGCCATTGGCACATAACGGCCATGGACTTGTGCCAGTTCGGTCTGAGCCTGCTTCAAGGCAGATAAGAGTTCATCCAGTGACTCTCCAAACTGGAGATTACGTAGACCCGGCGTATTTGGTGATGAGATATTGATGGTGACGTAGTCTGCGTGTGCGTACACTTTTTTCAGACCGATCAGGTAATCATCCACCGCCTTCTCTACTGGCGTGTCAAAGTTCTTACCAATATTGATACCGATCAGACTTTTACAGTCTGCGGCTTTCACTTGCTCCAGCAAATGATCGACGCCGAGATTATTAAAGCCCATACGGTTGATAATACCTTCCGCCTCAGGAATACGGAACAGACGCGGTTTAGGGTTACCCGGCTGTGGACGTGGGGTGACGGTGCCGACTTCTACAAAGCCGAAGCCTAAGGCTGACATGGCTTCAATGTAATCACCGTTCTTATCAAGCCCGGCCGCCAGACCAACGGCATTAGGAAACTCCAGTCCCATGACCCGAACAGACTTTGCTGCCATTTTTCGGGAAAACAGGCAGGTTAGGCCTGACATTTCCATCAGGCTTAACCCTGTCAGCCCCAGATGATGAGATTTTTCCGCATCCAAACGGAACATAAGATTGCGTAGCATGCGATAGAGCATGATTAAACCACCATTTCTACTTGGTAACCGCTGAACTTGCGGATGTTGATAACGCCTGTATCAAAAATCAGGTATTGCCCTTTAATTCCCTCTAACTGACCACTGACCTCGGCTGTTTTATCAAAATTAAAGGAACTGACTTTCTTTGGATATTCCAATACTGGATATTGAATCTGCTGCTCTGGCTCGGCCGGTAATTGTGTGATCGCTGCCTCACCAAATTGCTGCTGAAGATCGTTTATTGATGTTTCAGCCTCGGCAAACAGGCGATCACGCTCTGCAGCAAGATCGAGTGGCTCGGCATCGCCTTTGAGCATTTTGCGCCAGTCGGTGCGATCCGATACCCATTCCTTAAACATCACTTCCACCAGCCCGGACTGGTAACGGCTACTGACTCGGAAAATCGGAATAGCCTGGGTCGCTCCCTGATCAATCCAGCGGGTCGGCACCTGATTCAGGCGGGTAATACCCACTTTTAAGCCGGAACTGTTGGCGAGATAAACAATATGATCCTGCATGCACACCGCTTCACCCCATTCCGGTTCACGGCAGGTACCTTGCTCAAAGTGACAGAGTTCGGGCTTGAGAAAACACATATCGCACTGAGCGAGACGTTGTGAGCAGGGATAACAAAAACCGCCACTGAAGCTTTTTTTGGTCAGCCGCTGGCAGTGCACACAGTTAATTTGTCCCTGAAAGCGAAGCGTAACCATCTGGCCCAACAGAGGATTCATCGCCATGCTCTGTTCGCCTAGCCGCATGGAGTAGTCGGCTTGATTTCCGGCCGCCAGTTTGACGTCCATTTTTGTCAGCTGTCCGCTGATTGTACTCACGGTGTACCTCAATTTCTGATTCAGGCTGCTATGGTAGCGCAGTTACTTTGCTGCCGACAGCCGCTAGTCGTCTGCGGCGGGCTCGTTGACCACCCGAATCGGAAATGGCTCAGTCACCGAACCGGTATACAGCGAACGGTGCGGGAACGGAATTTCGATGCCTTCAGCATCAAAGGCTTCCTTGATTTCTTCATGGATGCTGTTCTTGAGATCAATGAATTTTTCACGCTTAACCCAGACCGAAAACTGCATATCCAGCGACGATTCACCAAAACCGAGGAACACAAAAATCGGTTTGGGTTCATCCAGACATAGGGGATTGGCCTGAGCGACTCGTTCCAGCACCTTGCGCACCTGCTTGATATCTTCCTTGTAAGCCACACCGATCGCTAGATCGATACGACGGATGGGGAAACGGGTCAGTGTCGTGACTTCAGACTTAATCAGCGTTTCATTGGGAATGCGAACAAATAAATTGTCAAAGGTACGCAGTTTGACCGACAGCAAATCGATTGATAAGACCTCACCAGTGGTGGCTCCAACACGGATAAGATCCCCCACGGAGAATGGTCTTTCTGCCACCAGAAACAGACCACTGATAATATTCGACGCTGAGGTTTGGGAAGCAAAGCCAATAGCTACCGACAAAATACCTGCCGCACCAATCAGCACGCCCAGATTAAAACCGATGGCGTTGAGCCCCATCACCACAAACACCAGCAGTACAAGATACGAAGCAATGCGTGCCATCAGCAGTTGCTGATGCTTATCAAAACGGTGTTTGCTCCACTGCTTGACGCCTCGACTCGCCATTCGTGCCAGCACCAGACCGACCGTAAAATAAATCAACGCTTCGACGATGGACTTAATCAAGGCGCCATCAATGTTTCCCAGCCAGTCATTCATTGCTAGTCCGTCCTTTTAGCCAAACAGGGCCGAAATGGCCTTGGTGATCTTACTCCGGCCAATGTCCTCACGCGCCGCGCAGACTAAGGTCAGTTCATCTTCGGGCAAGCCTCCGCTGACCACCTCATCCACACTCAGAATTGCATCCTGATCATCGCGACGAACCAGCGTGATCCGTGGCGTCCAGAACTGCCCTTCTTTGTCGGCATACAAACTCAGGTTAGGTGCCGGGACACTAATTTTATCCAGCGTCAACATCTGATCGGACTGATTCTGAATGCGTACTTCAATCGCCGCTCTGGCCTTATTATTGGCAATCGGCTTCACATCCAATTGCTCCGTCACCTGCGAGGCGTAACTGATGACACCCTCTCGGGTATTGGGGCCAAACCACGAGTCACAGACACGCACGGTGGGAATGTCCAGCAAGGTATGTTCATCCTGATTGGTAATGAGCTGAATCCATAAGGGCAGGCACACATACAACGTCACTTCCTGAAACGGTAGTAAGCTGACCGAGACTACCGGTCGGCAGACCACTGGGCGGTCAGCCAGCGCGGGTTGAATCTGCATGATTCCCGGTAACTCGGCAAACACGAAACGCTGTTCATTTTCCTTATCGGCGAAGTCTTCCTCAGTTTGCTCCAACACTGGCTGAAACTGATTTACCTCATCCTGCCACTGGTAACCCAACCACCATTGATGTGGCAGCGATTGAATCAACAGGCACAAGTCAGCACAACGCAGCAAACGTTGCTGCCCCTGCGTCAACTCAAATTCACCCCACCAATTATTGTTCTTTGTCGACATAAGCGAATGACATCTTTACTAAATTTGATTAGAGACAGATCGTTTTTCCTTGCCTATAATAGCCCGAATTATGCGAAAAAATGCCTTCTTAAAATTCGCGCTGGTGGCAGCTTCTCTGTTACTGGTTGCCTCATGTAGCAGCTCACCGGAAAAGGTCGCTGAGACAACTGCGTCGCCGTCAGTTCAGTCTGCTAACTTGAAAAAACATCGTCACAACCCGTGGCAACAAGGCTACGAAGACGATTTAGATATTACACAAAACACCCTCTCCAACGCTTCCGCCTTAAAGAAAAAATCTCCTTCCTTTCAAACCAACGACGTCTGGCACCGCATACGTGATGGTTTTATCATCACTGACCACGAAACGCTCGACGCAGAAACTGAGCGCCAATTGCGCTGGTTTATTGAGCACCCAGATTATGTAGGGCGTGTGGTTGAACGGGCACGGCCTTATCTCTTCCACATTGTCGAAGAAATCCACAAACGCGATATGCCGATGGAGATTGCGCTGCTGCCGGTTATCGAAAGTGGCTACAAACCACATGCGTATTCAAAAAGCCATGCCTCAGGCTTATGGCAATTTATTCCTGCCACGGGCCAAGTTTTCGGCCTTGAGCAGAACTGGTGGTACGACGGTCGTCGTGATGTCATCAAATCGACTAACGCCGCGCTCGACTATCTGCAAAAGCTCTACAATGACTTTGGTGACTGGCAACTGGCATTAGCAGCCTATAACTGTGGCGAAGGCACCGTTGGTCGCGCCATCAAACATAACCAAGAGCGAGGCCTTGCAACCGACTTCCGGTCGCTGAATTTGCCTGCCGAAACGACCGCATACGTACCTAAGCTGATGGCCGTCAGTCATCTGGTCAAGTATCCGGAGCGTTATGACATCAGCTTAAGCCCGATTGATAATGCTCCTTACCTTGGTGTCATCAATGTTGGCTCACAGATTGATCTGGCGCTAGCCGCCAAAATGGCTGATGTCAGCGAAGATGAGATGAACCTGCTTAACCCGGCTTTCAACCGCTGGGCTACTGCTCCTCAAGGTCCACATGAACTAGTGTTACCGCTCACCCAGATCGAAATTTTCAAATCGGCGCTGGCTAAGATGCCAGCCAGTAAACGTGTGACCTGGGCACGTCATCGTGTTCAAGGTGGTGAGTCACTCAGTGTCATCTCTCGCCGTTACAATACGACCGTATCTGTTATCAAACGCGCCAACCAGCTCAGCAGTAATCAAATCCGCGCTGGCAGCCACTTACTTATCCCAGTCAGCTCGGGTCAATTGAGCAATACGGCTCTGGCCGAAGCGGAAGCCAGCTCATCCAGACCAACAGCGCAGACACGCAAATCCACCTATACCGTCAAACATGGCGACACCTGGTGGAATATCGCGCGCAAGCATGATCTCGACATCAGCACATTGACAGGCTGGAACAAGAAGACAGCCCAAGACACGCTGCAACCGGGCCAACAGCTGGTGCTCTGGTCATCGCAGAAAGCCGCGCGTAAGCACGTCAGTTACACCATTCAAAACGGTGACTCACTGTGGGCAATTTCACGTAAGTTCAATGTCAGTGTGGCACAAGTCCGTGAATGGAATGGCCTCAGCGATCGTTCCATGTTACAGCCCGGTCAAAGCCTGAGACTGTTCCTCGACGAAACCTGATTTATCGTGCTGCATATCGCGCTGTTTGAGCCGGAAATTCCTCCCAACACCGGTAATATTATCCGTCTGTGTGCCAATACCGGTGCCCAGCTTCATTTGATCGAGCCACTGGGGTTTGCCCTAGAAGATAAACGGCTGCGCCGAGCCGGCCTCGATTACCATGAATTCGCCCATGTCATCCAGCATGCTGACTTTGCTGCTTTCCAACAATGGCAGGGCACACGCCGCCTGTTCGCCTGCACCACCAAAGCCAAACAACACCACCATGAAGTCAGCTATCAGGACGAAGATATTCTGCTTTTCGGGCCTGAGTCACGTGGGCTGCCAGACGCTGTGCTGGAAGCCATTTCTACTGCGTTTAAGATACGTATTCCAATGCTGGAAGGTAGTCGCAGCCTCAACCTTTCCAATGCCACCGGTATCATTCTGTACCAGGCCTGGCAGCAATTGGGCTTCCCCGGCGCTAAATCACTCTAGCTTCCACTGGTTGGAGTTCTTTCCTAAGAACCTGAGCTAGTTCATTGTCCTGATCTCTTCACTGCATTATGATGAGATAGCCCAAGCTGTAGCCACCTCAACCTGAAAGGGATTCAAGCCTGCGATGAGCTTTGCTTTACCCGACAATATGCCGTCTCTGAGTCTGTCAGTTCCACCTGACCGGCATGCTGCTGGCAATGTTGAACTCAATGAGAAACTGCTGCAGCACTGGCTTCGTCAGCTTCCATCTAATAATCCACTCGAGTTCAACCGACGCTACCTCGACGCCCTCAAACGGTTCAATGGCAATGACATCACCCATGTCGAGCGTATGAAGCTGCTGGATATGTATCGGGAGCCTTTCAATAAACTGGTTCTGAGTCTGACGACGGGAAAATTACAAACACTGATTTCAAACCCGACTCATCGGCTTGAACTAATCCTGCAGATGGCTGATGTACTCAATGAACTGGCCAAAGGCTATAAAATCGTGGTGGTCGAGGCAAACGAGCACAGCAATAACCTCAAGCTCAAGCCTTTGGTGCATATGGCAATTTACCGTGCCGTCGAACAACTGAGCTTACAAGCACTCCATGCCTATAAGTTCTACCGCACCTTGCCAGAAAAACTGTTTCGTGAGTTGCACCAACTCTATATGCTGACAGAAGCAGCGGGTATTGTTGATAAGCCCCCCTTCGTGAACTCGCAATACAAGGCAGAGTTCTCCGTCCAGTTGCGCTACACCCAGTTACTCTTGACCAGTGTCTGCAATCCCTACGGTTTAGCTGATGGCGATGTGCTTCGTGCTTACCAGTTGATGCTGCAGCTAGCACCTGCGGCCAAGATCGCGCTACTGGCTGAAGATGCCAAACCAGAAGCAGGTCACTTCTATATCAACTGCCTGAGTGATCGCACACCTACGCCTTCCGTCTTGCCCGCGCTGGAAAATGAAAACCGCCCACCGACGCTGATTATGGATACCAAACCCATCCTCAGTCGCATCGCGACCTTATTTGAGCAGGCAGAACAACAAGGCAGCTATCACCCGGCTGCAGATAACATCCAACTGTTACGTCAGATCGTGCCCTACCTCAATACCTCATATCAGCGTAAGCAGCCTCGGCTGCCGGTTGAGGACAATAAATCAACCTATCTTGCCGTGGGACTGGATGATATCCATCACGCAGCGACTGAACCAAGTACACTGCCCATAGCCAAGCATCCCTGGTTGGACTCCGCCTGGGAAGTACTCAATAAAAACAGCTACGGTTATCTGGTACAAAAACGGAAAGTCCGCCAAGCACATGATCTGAAAATCGGTGATTTTGTCGGTATTCTCGATGCCAGCGGCAGCAAACCCAGCGTTAAGTTGGCTTCGATACGCTGGTTACGAAGTGATGACTTTGAACAAACCAAGCTTGGCCTCAAATTTCTGCATGGAGACCCGATACCAGTACAGTTTTCCATCGCTGATAACCCGCAACGCTATCCGGCGTTTCTGATTCGCGAAAACAGTCTGTATCAACAACCCGCGATGCTAATCACTCACGCCGGCATCCATGCCAAAGGCGAAAACCTGACTATCAAGACCGGCAAAAAACGGTTTAACTTCACTGTTCGACCGCATCGTCTGCTCACGCACAACAGCAGCTTTGAGAACTTTACCTTTAGCGATGTAGTGGATAATAGCTAGGTGCAGATAGCTTAACGGCTCACAGGCGCTTCTGAGCTTTAAGACGGACGTAGATATATTCATCGAAAAACTGACCATCTTTAAAAATGGCCTGCTCGGCGATTCCTTCCAAATGATAACCGCTTTTTTCAGCCACCCGCATTGAGGCCTTGTTCGGCTCATAGATTGGAGCAACCAAGCGGACAATGTCGGTCTCGGTAAAAATCAGTGTTGTCATATCACTGACCGCCAATGTAGCCAGCCCTTTTCCCCAGAAAGGCTGTCCCAGCCAGTAACCAAGCTCGCCACAATAACGGTTTTCATAACGCCCGGGAATGACGCCTACAATACCAGCCAATTGCTGATTAAACTCGATTACACGGGTGATTTCCTGCTTACTACCAGAGTTAACCCACCACTCAGCATCAGCATGGGAATAAGGAAAAGGTATACGGGAAGAGAGATAGCGGCTGACAGCGAAATTGTTCAGCAGCTGATGGATCGATTCGATATCTGCTTGTTGATAGTCTCGTAAGTTGATATGCACGGTTTCACGCATAAATCCTCACAGCTTGCCTCGACACTTCCATCATACGCCTGTGTGCCGTAAAAACAGAAACGCCGACATCTAAGTCGGCGTCTCTTTTTACTATACCCTCAGAACTTATTTGTCAGGCGTAAACTCGGGATACGCTGTCATCCCGCATTCGTTAATATCCATGCCCTCCAGCTCTTCTTCCTCACTGACTCGCAGCTTGGTGATCTTGTTAATAATAAGCAAGACCACAAAAGAAGCACCGAACATCCAGGCAAAGGTGGTAACGGTGCCAATCAACTGGCCTGTGAAACTGGCCGCCGGGTTGGTGAGCAGAACGGCAAAAATACCCCAGATACCGGCTGTACCATGCACAGAAATGGCGCCGACAGGATCATCAATTTTCAGCTTATCAAGACCAACAACTGACAGCACAACGACAATACCACCGACAAGACCAATAATTGAGGCCATGCCAGCACTTGGCATTAATGGTTCTGCAGTAATCGCAACCAGTCCTGCCAATGCACCATTGATGGTCATGGTCAAATCGGTTTTGCCAAACATAAACCTTGCCAGCAGTGCCGCAGCGACCATACCCGCAGCTGCCGCAGCGTTGGTATTTACAAAGATTTTTGCCACAGCATTCGCTTCGTCTACATTGGCGATTTTGAGTTCTGAACCACCATTGAAACCAAACCAGCCCATCCACAGGATAAACATACCCAGTGTCGCCAGCGGCAGATTGGCACCGGGAATGGCATGCACTTCACCATTCTTACCGTATTTGCCTGCACGCGGACCAATGATCAATACTGCAGCTAATGCAGCTGCCGCACCTGCCATATGCACCACAACCGAACCAGCAAAGTCCTGGAAGCCAAGTTGGTCAAGGAAGCCACCGCCCCATTTCCAGTAGCCTTCAACCGGATAAATAAAGGCCACCATAAACACGGCGAAAATCAGGAATGGCCACAAGCGCATCCGTTCAGCCACGGCACCAGACACAATAGACATGGTTGCTGCGGCAAACACGGCTTGGAAGATAAAATCAGCCATCGTCGAATAATACGGTGCCCCTTCTCCGCCAGCAGTGACGGCATCTACCGAATTGTCCGCGCCGAGCAGAAAATCAATGCCCGGTATCACCGAACTAATAGGATCGCCCGGATACATCACGTTATAGCCAACCAGCAAATACACAATACAAGCGACCCCATACAGGAGCGCATTTTTATTGAGAATTTCGACCGTATTTTTACTTCTTACCAGGCCCGATTCGAGCATCGCAAAGCCAGCGGCCATCCACATTACCAGCGCTGTACACATCAAAAAATAAAAGGTATCCAGCGCATACCCTACTTCTATCACCATAGTATCCATCTGCTCACTCCCTATATGGCATCAATACCGGTTTCACCGGTACGAATTCGGATGACCGATTCCAACGACGCGATAAAAATCTTGCCGTCTCCAACTCGCCCTGTGTGCGCCTGTTTCGAAATAATCTCAGTCACCTCGTCGAGTCGGCTGTCATCGACAGCAAGTTCTAGTTGGATTTTGGGTTGGAAGGCGACATTGTATTCCGCGCCCCGATAGAGAGCAGGATGGCCTTTCTGGCGGCCAAAACCTCTCACTTCACCCACCGTCATGCCGTTTATTCCGACATCCTGCAGGGCCGTTCGCACGACCTCCAGTGCATTTGGGCGAATAATGGCTGTCACTATTTTCATTACTGACTCCAGATTCTTTAAAAGAAATTTAATTTACCCCGGAGAAACAATGAAATTCTTATGCCAGACTATTTTTTACATATATATCAGTAAGATAGATTATTTTGATACTAATCAAGCGGGCCATGCTGCTCTTAAGCAGTGCAAAGCGAGACTGATATGCGCCAAACTAGCGCGTAAATACGGAAAAATAAATAGAAGCAACGTGAGAACACGTCGAGCAGGTAAATACCTGGCAGTAAAAAACCGAGTGGACTATGTGGAGAGAGATACTTACGAGGGGATGTGGTGGCTATGGGTGGATTCGAACCACCGACCCCATCATTATGAGTGATGTGCTCTAACCAACTGAGCTACATAGCCGTATGAGAAGCGCGCCATAATACGATAAGAACTGGTAAATATCAAGGCTGAAAATGAATTTTATAGCCAGTCGCTGAGCTGTATACCGAAACCGATACTGTTGCTGTGCGCATTATAATCGATGAGACTCTCCCCATAGCCGTTAAACCACTGTAGATAGCCACGTATGTTAGTGCTTATAGGGAAGCTCCAGCCAAGCTGAATAGCGCCATAATTTTCGCCAAAATCCAGATTATTTCTGAGCATGACATCAAAATTATGATTGCCGGCTTGATACAGTGCGCTTAACTCGAAATCGCCCATGTATTCATCAATATCGGGATTATCATCATCTTCTCTGCTTTCAGCCACACGCAGCCATGGCTTAAACGAGTAGTACCAATTGCCATGTTCAAAAATAAAATCAGCATAAAGCCTGTTCCAGCTTCGCGATAATTTCCCTGACTGACCATTGGACTGATGCGACAGGCCGGTGCGAATCATCGAGTTCTTAATGCCAAACAGCTCATAGTCATTTTTGAATGCTAGCCAGATCTCCGGTTCATGATTAGAATCACGAAACGGTGCTGAGCTATCTGTATTGAACTGCTGCCAGAAAGATCGGTTAGTGTAAGCAACAAACAAATCCGCTCGGTCATTGAACAGGCCGTATGCTAAGGGGGTTTTGAGACTGATTTGAAACTTGGTTTCCCAAGGCTGGAAATGAAAGTTCTCGTTCGGATCATCCTGCTCAAAAGGCGTCACATTCGGTGAAGACATATTATTGCTGAGGATGATGTAGTTTGGCTTATGCGGCAGCAACACAAAGGGATTACGTGCCTCTTTCTTTTCCAGGAATATACGCCGAGTCAGCGCCGACTCGTCCTTGGTTTCGACACCATTTTCGGTCACCGTGATATCAACAGGCTGGGGAGCAGCTTGCTCTGTCGCAGCCTCCATAGCTTGCTGACTTTGTTCTGCCTCACAGTATTGGCGAAGCTGTCCGATAGTAATACTGTCGTCAGCCGTTGCTACCTGTGCCGCTAGACAGTCATCAAAGTATTTATTGGCCTGAGCCGCAGGCGCGTTGATAAATACGGCGAGAAACACTGTGGTCATCACGCTTTTCATAGACGTTCCTGTAACGGGACAAAAGAAAAACCTTAGACCACAGTTATAGCAAAATGCTTACACGTTGAAGCGGAAATGCATCACGTCGCCATCTTTGATGATGTAGTCCTTACCTTCCAGACGCCATTTACCGGCATCTTTTGCACCCTGCTCACCGTTATGCGCGACATAATCATCGTAACTGATTACTTCTGCACGAATGAAACCTTTTTGGAAGTCGGTATGAATGACGCCGGCCCCTTCCGGTGCTGTAGCACCTAGTTTCACCGTCCAGGCACGGACTTCTTTAACGCCAGCAGTAAAGTAAGTGTGAAGACCAAGCAAGTTGTAGCCGCTACGAATAACACGATTCAAGCCAGGCTCTTCCTGCCCCAGTTCGGCAAGAAAGTCCGCTTTTTCATCATCATCCAGATCAGCAATTTCTGACTCGATTGCTGCACAAATCGGCACGACTACCGCTTTTTCCTGCTCGGCCAGTTTTTGTACAGCCTCCAGCGCAGCGTTGTTCTCAAAACCGTCCTCAGACACATTGGCGATATACATCGTGGGCTTATTGGTCAGGAACTGAAAGTCGCGAACTAACGCCAGTTCGTCCTTATCCAGTCCCATAGCTCTTACTGGCTGACCAGCATCAAGGTGATCACGTATTCTGGTCAGTAGCTCTAAGCGAGCTTTGGCCGTCTTATCTCCACCCTTGGCATCACGAGTGGCTTTGGTAATGGCTTTTTCAGCACTTTCCAGATCAGCCAGAGCCAGTTCGGTATTGATGACTTCGATATCATCCAACGGCGACACCTTACCGGCTACATGCACAACATTGTCATCTTCAAAACAACGAACAACATGGGCGATCGCGTCAGTTTCACGGATATTGGCGAGGAACTTGTTACCCAGGCCTTCGCCTTTGGAAGCACCTTCGACCAGACCAGCGATATCCACGAACTCCATCGTGGTTGGCAATACGCGCTCAGGGCTGACAATGGCTGCCAGCTTATCCATACGCAGATCAGGAACCGGCACAATACCGACATTCGGCTCAATGGTGCAGAACGGATAGTTCTGGGCATCAATACCAGCTTCGGTCAACGCGTTGAACAAGGTAGATTTACCGACATTGGGCAAACCAACAATACCGCACTTGAATCCCATAACTAATCCTATTGAGAGTGTAGCCAGTTCATGGCCTTGTCGAGGTTCTCCGACAGGACATCCGGCAGAATACGTAACATATTGTCGATGGCCAATTCGATCTGCTGACGGTCAGTGGGTGACGGTTTGCTGAGCACATAATCCGACACCAGCTTGCTATGACCGGGGTGACCGATACCTAAACGACAACGCAAAAATTGTTTGCCCCCAGTCTGGGCGATAATATCTCTGAGCCCATTATGCCCGCCATGACCACCGTCACGCTTGAGTCGGACGATACCCGGATCAAGATCCAGTTCGTCATGGATAACCAGAATATTTTGCAGAGGGATTTTGTAGAAGTTCGCCAGCGGGGCCACAGCCTGTCCGCTACGATTCATAAAGGTCAGCGGTTTAAGCAGATACAGCTTGTGCCCACCGAAAACGCATTGAGCCAACTCGCCGTGATACTTCTTGTCTACCGTAAAACTGGCACCCAAGTCACGTGCGAGCTGGTCCAATAGCCAGAACCCGACATTATGTCGGGTTCCGTCATATTGGGAGCCGGGGTTGCCCAGTCCGGCGATAATCCAGCTAGCCATTCAGCTCCCCAAGTTGATATGAAGTTACTCTTCCGTCGCTTCTTGGTCGCCGTTGGCTTCTTCAGCAGCTTCAGACGCTTCTTCAACCGCTTGGACGCGTGGCATATGAATGCTCGCAACCGCTTGGTCGTAGGCAGAACGCTCACCTTCTTCCAGCTCTTCTGCCTGGTGGTGAGTCAGCGCAGTCAGGCTAACACCTTTAGGCAGGGCAAGTTCTGACAGGTGGATGCTTTCGTCCATACCCAGTTTAGAAATATCCGCTTCGATGAACTCAGGCAGATCTTTAGGCAGACAGGCAACTTCGACCTCAGTCATCAGGTGAGAAACCAGACCGCCAGCTTTCACGCCAGGAGCCACTTCTTCACCGATGAAGTGCACAGGCACGGTCATGGTCATTTCGTGTTTTGCATCGACACGCAGGAAGTCAGCGTGAAGAATTTTGTTGTCATTGGCAGGGTGACGCTGCAGATCTTTCAAAACAACCTGATCTTTCTTGCCATCAACCACCAGAGTCAGAATGTGTGCGTAGAACGCTTCTTCTTCCAGGTGACGGATGAATTGGTTGTGATTCAGCGAAATTGATACAGGTGCTTTGTCGGCACCGTAAACCACTGCCGGAACTTTACCCGCATGACGAAGGCGGCGGCTCGCACCTTTCCCCTCATCAGTACGCGCTTCGGCTTGTACTTCAAACAAGTTTTCCATTGTTTTCTCCAAAAAATATGAACCGTAGGTTCATCAAAAAAACCGCTAATCAAGCGGTAAACGCCTCCCCCGCGACCAGGTTCGGCACGAAAAAAGCCAACTTGAAAGTTGGCTAATCCATATACAAGGAGCTAACTGACTCCTCGTTACTAATTCTGTACATCGCTTCTGCCAGCATTTCTGCAATGCTCAGCACGCGAATTTTCTCACAAGCTTCAGCATGAGGCTGTAACGGAATAGTGTCGGTAACGACGACTTCATCCAGTACTGATTTAGCGATGTTATCAATCGCCGAACCAGACAAGACTGGGTGAGTTGAGTAAGCCACGACTTTCGTTGCACCGTGTTCTTTAAGAGCTGCTGAGGCAGCGCAAAGGGTACCGGCGGTATCGATCATGTCATCAACCAGCACACAGACGCGATCTTTGACATCACCGATGATATTCATCACCTTGGCTTCATTAGCACGTGGGCGACGTTTATCGATGATGGCCAGTTCCACATCCAGATGTTTTGCCAGCGCGCGGGCACGGACCACACCACCGACGTCCGGTGATACCACCACCAGATCCTGGTACTTGTGCTTCCAGATATCACCGAGTAGAACCGGTGAGGCGTAGACATTATCCACAGGACAATCGAAAAAGCCCTGGATTTGGTCGGCATGCAGATCGACGGTTAATACGCGGTCGGCACCAACACCGGTCAGCATATTGGCCACCACTTTCGCAGTGATAGCAACACGGGCTGAGCGTGGGCGACGGTCCTGGCGTGAATAGCCGAAGTAAGGTACAACCAGAGTAATACGTTTGGCCGATGCACGACGAATAGCGTCGGTCATGACCATCAATTCCATCAGGTTATCATTGGTTGGCATGCAGGTCGGCTGAACGATAAACACGTCCTTGCCACGAACATTGTCGAGAATTTCGACCATGACTTCGCCATCGCTGAATTTTTCAACGGTTGCTTTGCCAAGGGAAATACTGAGGAAATTGGCAATATTTTGAGCCAGTTTACGGTTGGCATTGCCGGTAAACACCATCATGCGGCTATCGGCAGTGCGTTGCTGTAACTGGAGAAGTCGGTTTTGTGTCACGGTAGTGGCGCCGAGTTTCTGTTTAAAAACAAAAAAGAATGGCTGGGGTACCAGGATTCGAACCTGGGAATGACGGGATCAAAACCCGTTGCCTTAGCCACTTGGCGACACCCCAGTAGTCAGTTGTGCGACGGGAGATGTGTCAGCAGGGGGGACTGGTTGACGCCCCGTGCGACAAAGCCCTGCCAGGGCGCCGGTACTTGCTCCAGCACTGATCTCGCATCAGCTTCTGTCGCAAACCGGGCAAAGAGGCAGGCGCCTGTTCCCGTCAGTCGAGCTTCGGCAAATTGCGCGAGCCAGAGGCGCGCTTTTTTTACCTGGGGATAAAGCGCTTCAACGACTGTCTGACAGTCATTTCGGCCACCCCGCTCGAGAAAGGCGCGTATTTTGATCGGATGCGTGTTTCTTGTCAAACCCTCGTGGGCGAAAATTTTTGCTGTGGAAACCTGTGCGTCCGGCGCCAGAACCAGATACCAAGCCGGCTCCATCTCTACCTTCTGCAACTGTTCGCCAACGCCTTCGGCCCAGGCGCTGTACCCAAAAATAAATACCGGCACATCGGCGCCCAGTTGCCGGCCCAGGGCCATCAGCGCCTCGGTGGACAGGTGGGTCTGCCAGAGGTGGTTGAGTGCCACCAGTGCGGTGGCGGCGTCGCTGCTGCCGCCGCCCAGCCCGCCGCCCATGGGCAGCCGCTTGTGCAGGTGGATGCGCGCACCCTGCGCACAGCCGGTCTCCCGGCGCAGCAGTGCCGCGGCCCGGTAGATCAGGTTGTCCTCCACGGGCACACCGTCGAGCGCCGGGGTGATGACAAGGTTGCCGTTGTTGCTGGTTTCAATGTCGAGTTGGTCGCCGGCGTCCAGTAGCTGAAAGAGGGTCTGCAGGTTGTGGTAGCCGTCCGCCCGGCGGCCGGTAATGTGCAGGAACAGGTTGAGTTTCGCCGGCG
>JASBUF010000087.1 GCA_030148085.1 Methylophaga sp.
TGTTGAGGTTTACCAACCCCATTGCAGCGGCAATTTCAATCATTTTGCCATTCGTGCCAGGATGAATGACTTCATCCAACCCCACAAAACCAAAGTTACGCATGAGGCGCATTTTTTCGGCCAAATCATCATTGTTGGTCAGTACAGCGCCACCTTCAAACGTGTTGAATAGTTTGGTGGCATGAAAGCTGAGCACTTCTGCCTCACCGAAACGCCCAATCATCTGTCCATTGTATGAACAACCAAAGGCATGCGCGGCATCAAACATAAGCTTCAGGCCGTATTCATCCGCAATTTGCTGGAGTTCGTCGACAGGTGCTGCATGCCCCCACAGGTGCACACCAATAATACCTGTCGTTTTTGGTGTGATCATTTTGCGAACTGCTTGTGGATCGAGACTGTGAGTGACCGGGTCAATATCAGCGAAAACTGGGGTAATTCCTTGCCAATGCAGGGCATGTGCAGTTGCGATAAATGTATAAGATGGGAGTATCACTTCACCCGTCAGTTCCAATGCCCTGATAGCGATTTCTAATGCGATGGTGCCATTACTCATAGCCACGCAATGTTTTACGTCGTGATATTCAGCAACTTTGTTTTCCAACTGCTGAACAAGTGGCCCATTGTTAGTGAGCCACTTGTTGTCAAAGATCTGATCGACATACTCTAGGAATTGCGCTTTGTCTCCAATGTTGGGCCGACCGACATGGAGCTTTTCTTCAAAGGCAGGAGGCGCACCGTTAATAGCTAGATCAGCCTTGCTGTTAATTTTTTTCATCCTGATATTCTCTTAAGCTCCAACCCAGTTTGTTTGATTCTTTTCGCAACTCATCGAGTTCTTGTTGCAATTGTTCGTACTCTCGCATTTTCGCCTTCAAAAATCTGAGCGTAACACTTGCCTTCTCCTCAATTCCCTTTGGCGTTAGGTTATAGGAATACGCCAGTTTGTTTTTGCTGTTACGAAAATTGCTGACCTTGAGTAGCCCCTTTTCCATCAACGCTTTTAGGCAGTAATTTGCTTTGCCCAGACTAATGCCAAGTTCGCGTGCAAGCTCTCGCTGGCTAATCTCTGGCTTGGCAGCTACCAATTTAAATATTTTGTAGCGGTATTCGTCAGTAAGCATATACAAACCAATTTGCGTTCAACAATTGAACAATCTATGTAAAGTCTAATTAAATGTAAATGGGGAAGTTGGTTGGATAACTTCTAGTGGAGGGAGATTGCTGAGATTTCACAAAAGAAGAATAATCGGCATGAATGCCTGAGCAAAACATTCGTCCCACCTTCCATGGTAGTGACTAGCGCATTGCTAATTTGAGGCATCCATGCCGACTTTCAAAATAGCAATTACAATAAAGTTTCGGAATAGGATTTTTTCCTGTTTCGTGAATCAGTCAGCATTATTGATAGCGTAGGCTGTAATAAACGTTCGCTTTGACTGAATTCACGAAGTAAAAATCGTTTGAAAGGCTCCTTTAATCCTGGCCAAACAAATCTCTCGTATAGACTTTACCCTCAATATCTATGATTTCATCAGTCAGTCTATTTGCCAGTATTACATCAGCGCGGGCTTTGAATTCGCCTAGGTCTTTAACAACAGCGGAGCGGAAGAATGTCTCTTCTTCCAGGACAGGCTCATAAACAATGACTTCGATACCTTTGGCCTTAATGCGCTTCATCACTCCTTGGATAGCTGAAGCCCGAAAGTTATCAGAACCTGATTTCATAACCAGTCGATAAATCCCTACAACCTTAGGGTTGCGTCTGATAATCGAATCGGCAATAAACTCCTTACGGGTAGTATTGGCATCGACGATCGCCCTGATCAGGTTATTCGGCACATTCTGGTAGTTTGCCAGTAATTGCCTGGTGTCCTTGGGCAAACAATAACCACCATAGCCGAAAGATGGGTTGTTATAATGCGAGCCGATTCTGGGATCCAGCCCAACTCCTTCAATAATCTGGCGGCTATCCAGACCATGAGTCTCAGCATAGCTATCAAGCTCATTAAAATAGGCAACACGCATAGCGAGATATGTGTTGGAAAACAGTTTAATCGCCTCGGCTTCCGTTGTATCTGTGTAAAGAACTGGTGTATCAGCCTGTTTTGATCCCTCAACCAGCAATTGTGCAAAAATCCTGGCTCTCTGGCTTTGCTCGCCGACGACTATCCTTGATGGATAAAGATTGTCATGAAGTGCTTTGCCTTCTCTCAGAAACTCCGGCGAAAAAAGGATATTTGGCAAGCTGTCTGACTCTGATAGCTCATCTCCCTTGATATCTGCGACGCACAAGTTCTGATGCAATTGCGTAGCTGACTGCCAGAGTCTGTTACCAATCGAGATTTTTTCAAGGTCGTGGCGTTGACCAGCAGAGACAACTGCTTCCAGTTTAAGCCGACGTTTCTTTTGAGTCTGATGAGTCAGGCTATTCTCAAGATAGCGAGAAGCATATTTGCGTTTAACTGACTCGGTGTAGCCTACCGGTACGGTAGATTTGATTACCATCGTGGCATCAGGGTTGATACTCAGGACATCTTCAATCACAGCTTCGACGCTTTGAGTATTGAAGTAGTTAGTCTCTGGATCGTAATCCGTCGGTGTAGCAATGATAATGAAATCGGCATATTGGTAAGCCAACTGCTTATCAAGCGTGGCTGTCAGATTGAGTTTTTTGTTAGCCAGAAAGTCACTTATCTCTGCATCACTGATAGGCGACTTCCCCGCATTGATCAATTCAACTTTCTGAGCATTGATATCAAGCGCCACTACTTCATTCTTCTGAGCCAGCAACACCGCCAGTGACAACCCAACGTAGCCAGTTCCGGCAATAGCAACTTTCATGCTTTTAGCTTCCCACATCATGGACAAGCTAAGTGTTACAAGCCAGGTTTTCAGTAACGTGACATTTTTATGAAGTTTTTTTGACGCCGGTCTAGATCATTCCACTGTCACTGACTTAGCCAGATTCCGTGGCTGATCCACATCAGTTCCCTTGATCAACGCAACATGGTAGCTGAGCAGTTGAAGCAGAATGTTATAGGTAATCGGCGCCGTAATACGACCCACATTGGTTGTGGCTTTAACGACTTTAAAGCTAGTCTCTGAACTGATATCACTGTGCTCATCTTCAAAGACTATCATTTGCCCCCCCCTGGCTTTGACTTCCTGAATATTAGATTTGAGTTTTTCCAGCAAATCATCCAGTGGCGCAATGGCAATCACCGGCATCGTTTCATCAATCAACGCCAGTGGGCCGTGCTTTAACTCGCCAGCAGGGTAGGCTTCAGCGTGGATATAGCTGATCTCTTTGAGTTTGAGCGCCCCTTCGAGAGCTATCGGAAACATCGTTCCCCTACCTAAGAACAAGGCATGCTGCTTATCGGCAAAACCTTCTGAAATTCGCTTGATCTCTTCTTCATGCCCAAGAGCCTTTGAAATCAGATTAGGAAGCTTATGTAGCCCTCCCGCAATTAGTGCTTCTCTTCCTTCATCCAAACGGTTTTGTACTTTACCAATACTGGTGATTAACAAAGCCAATGCTACCAATTGAGTTGTAAAAGCCTTCGTTGACGCCACACCTATCTCAGGCCCAGCATGAGTTAGAAAGGTCAGGTCTGCCTCTCGTGTAAGACTGCTTTCAGCAACATTACAAATCGACAAGGTAGGAATATTCATCTCCGGAGTGACGCTTGATGCACTTTCCTGATCAGAGGCTCTACGACGAATACCAAGAGTTTTATTCTCCCGCAAAGCTTTAATTTGCTGCAATGCAGCCAGGGTATCTGCGGTTTCGCCAGACTGGCTGATGGTGACAAATAAGGTATGGTTTTCTATAACCGGGTTGCGATAACGAAACTCGCTCGCCACCTCCACCTGACAGGGCAACCCCACAATATCTTCAGCCCAGTACCTAGCAACCATACCAGCATGGTAGCTCGTGCCACAGGCAATAATATGAATACGGTTAATACTGGCAAAGACCGACTCCGCCGTTGGACCAAAACTGGATACCAGCACTTGATCCTGAGTAATACGTCCCTCCAAGGTATCAATGACTGCCTGTGGCTGGTCAAAGATTTCCTTGTGCATGTAATGGCGATGCGCCCCCAGCTCGACTGAGGTGATATTCAGGTTGGAATGTTTAACAGGACGCTCTACTCGTTCGCCGGTATAAACGCTGAATATCTCGATTTTATCGCGGCTTAAGCGGGCAACATCACCGTCTTCAAGGAAGATAAAGTTTTGTGTGACTGGCAGCAAAGCAGAAACATCAGATGCAATGAAGTGTTCACCGATACCCACTCCGATGACCAATGGGCTGCCTTTTCTGGCGGCAACCAAGGTATCAGGATTATTGACTGCAACAACACCCAGAGCATACGCTCCCTCAAAAGATTTGAGTGAGGCCATCACTGCTGTCAATAAATCATCCGAGGCTTCCATCTGTCCGAAAATTTCATGGGCAACCACTTCAGTATCAGTCTCTGAAGTGAAACGATAACCTGCTGCCAGTTGCCGCTTTTTCAGCTCCTGATAGTTCTCAATAATGCCGTTGTGAACGACTGCCACTTTGTTATTACAAATGTGCGGATGCGCATTTTGCTCAGAAGGCACACCATGCGTCGCCCAACGCGTATGGGCAATTCCCAATTGTCCGCTAAAAGGCCCAGCAAGTGCATCGATTTTGTTTTCCAACTGCTTAATTTTGCCGATAGCACGGACACGCTGCAGACTGGATTCGCTGTCAAGCAACGCCATACCGGACGAGTCATAGCCCCGATACTCCAGACGACGCAATCCTTCCATCAGGATTGGTGCAACATTACGTTCGGCGATACCGCCAACAATTCCACACACGTTGAAAAATCTCTCGTTTGATTAAAGCAAAATTATACAGAACAACCGTGGCTTATAGCTTGAATACCATCAAACTCACGGTAGTGAATGTGGCTGCCTGAGCCAGTCATTGAGCTCACATTGCGGCTTATAGCCGTCTATAGTTGATAACAAAAGTTCTCGCGCAGCGGCACTGTCATCCTTGTCGTTAGCCTCTGCCAATGCGGCCAGGATCTGCTCCAAATGCTCCCAGGCAATAACCAATTCTTCCGCTCGCATAATCTTGGAATGAGCCGTATCTGTGACATTATCGCCTATCAATAACTCTTCGTAGAGCTTTTCACCGGGGCGTAAACCGGTAAAGCAAATTTCAATATCGCCCTCTGGATTAGACTCATCACGAACGCTGAAACCACTCAGATGAATCATGCGTCTGGCCAACTCCAGAATACTGACCGGCTCGCCCATATCCAGCACAAAGACATCCCCTCCCTGTCCCATTGCGCCGGCTTGCAGGACCAGTTCAGCGGCCTCCGGAATGGTCATAAAGTAGCGGATGATCTCGGGGTCAGTGACCGTAACCGGGCCACCCGCAGCAATCTGCTCATGGAATAAGGGCACCACGGAACCTGAAGAGCCCAGCACATTACCGAAACGAACCATCGTAAAACGGGTCTGCTTGTAGAGCTGAGGTTGCTGTGCCAGCGCCTGCAACACTAATTCCGCTAAGCGTTTACTGGCTCCCATGGTGTTGGTTGGCCGCACCGCCTTGTCTGTTGAAACCAGCACGAAGGTTTCCACACCGGAATCAATCGCTGCCTGAGCGCAACTCAGGGTGCCGAATACATTATTGCGAATACCTTCATTGGTATTTCGCTCCACGATGGGTACATGTTTATAGGCCGCGGCATGATAAATAGTCTGCACATGAAAGTGCTTGCACACGGCCAGAACACGCTGCTGATTAAGCACTGACCCCAACACAGGAATAATCGACACATCCAACTGAAGTTTTTCCAGCTCTTTTTCTATCTGGTAAAGGCTGAATTCACTAATTTCAAACAAAACCAGTGATTTCGGTGCTAAGTGCGCAATTTGGCGACACAGTTCAGAGCCAATTGACCCGCCGGCCCCGGTCACCATCACTACTTTATTGGTGATATTTTTGTGTAATAAGTCCTGATCAGGACTGACCGCTTCACGTCCGAGTAAATCTCCGATATCGACTTCCTGAATATCTGAGACTTCAATCTTGCCTTCGGCAATCTCCATCAGATCAGGCAAGGTCCGGACATGTACCGGACAATCGGCCAGTTGCAGCAGAATTTCACTACGACGTCGTCGGCTTGCCGATGGCATGGCCAGCAAGATATCGCAGACCTGATAGCGTTCAACAAGACCGCCGAGTTGCTCAAACGGATACACCGTCAGCCCATTAATCTGCTGATGATGCAAGGTGACATTATCATCAATAAACGCAACCGGGCGCAGTTGATGACTCATTTTTAACATCGCCACCAGTTGAGCTCCAGCACGGCCGGCACCGTAGATGACGACCGGAGGTACATAACGCTCAGGTTGAAGTTCAGACCAGTTGTGCTGCTGTCGATGTGTAAACAACCAGCGGGCAAGCATCCTGCTTCCCCCAACAAAAAGCAGAACCAGTACCGCGTTAATACCATACACGGTTCTGGGTACACGGCCAGCCCACTCGTCGGCAATCAGCACAATCACAGCAAACACCAGGGTGAACATGATAACGGCCCGACTTATTGCCCACAGCGCGTCAATACCAATATAACGAATAACGGCCCGATACAAACCGAACTTGATAAACACCGGCACAGCAATAACCGGAGCCAAAAGAAATATCCACAGCTGCTGTGCAGGAGGCGTATAAAACTCACCCAGCCGCAGTGAAAAAGCAAGCCATAGAGAAAAGATAACTGCGGTCGAGTCAACGCTAATAGTGATAAGACGTTTAAGTGGGCGTGAGCGACTTAAAAACCAGTCTCCGATCAATGTCAATCTTGCAGTAAACGCCAATTTCTCATTCCATCGATTTGCATATCTGAATGTCGCATTATTTCATGCATATGTATCTCTGACCAATCAAACGATCAAAAATCGATGTAAATTTAAAGCACTACGAGATGGGGGAAGTTGAGTTGAAAATTTTAAAGATGAAATATTAAAGACGTTTTAACGAGTTGAGGAAAGAATGGCACGCCCGGCAGGACTCGAACCTGCTACCCTC
>JASBUF010000011.1 GCA_030148085.1 Methylophaga sp.
GTTGAGGTGGATGAGTTTATTGAGAAATATGCGTTGAGCGGCGACTATGCACGTTTCACCAGTTTACGTGATGGTCAGCCTTGGCACGTGTTGGTTTATGGCATCTACACCTCGAAGCAGGCTGCGCTAAAAGCCAGTAATCAGTGGCGAGCACCGTTGAATACCGTACCAACCTGGCTTCGCCGTTTCGATAGCGTGCAAAAGCAAATCAAAGAAAAGGGTGTAACGCCATAAACAGCCGATCGGAATCAGTCCGATAATCAGCAAATACGGCGCGGTAAACTGGGGTGTCGTGAATACGGGCCAGAGAAAACACCCCTTGTTCAACCAGTTTGGCTAAATCCTTATGCGTGCTGAAACAGACGATACCAGTGCCGCCAATGAATACTTCCCAGTCCGTATGTTGCTGCAGCAAAGCGGTAAATTTAGCGGCCTGTGTCAGACGTTGTCGTGTTTGCTCCACAAACCAGTCTTCTCCCAGCATTGTCAGATTCAACCACAATGGCAGAAATAATTCCGCACCATAGGACCCCATCAAGCGTTGTGTTGGGGCCTGAGCCAGATAGTCAGTCTGCTCCGTACTCGCTAAAGAATGACGGCTCAGATACACGCTACAGGGACGAGGCTGAAACAGTGATTTGTGTGGATCCAGACACAGACTATCTGCCTGCTGAGCCCATTCCAGACTATCGGCGTTTTCAGGAAGCATCAGCCATGCGCCACCCCAGGCCGCATCGACATGTAACCAGCAATCGTAGTGGCGCGCCAGTGTGACGGCATCTTGCAACGGATCAACAGCGCCCAGCGCCGAGGTTCCAACCGTCAGAATGATGGCTAGAGGTGGGAAAATGCTACAAGCGTGAGCCAGCGCATCGCTATCCAGTTGATCCTGTTTATTGACTGGCAGAGTCTGTAATTCAAGCCCGAGAATGGCACAGGCTTTTGCGACGGAGTAGTGGCAAGCGGTGCTGGCATAGACCACTTTTCGTTTTCTGTTAGCATCACGGGCCTGCCACAGGGCCTGTAAGTTGTTATAACTACCACCATGTGAGAACTGCGCATAAGGCAGTTGGAAATGCTGTTTAAACCACTTCAGAGACGTTTGTTCGGCCTCAAGCAGTTGTGGATACAGTTCGGCGGATAACAGGTTACCCTGATGAAGGGCCGCGAGTTGCATACCAAGCTGGCTATAAGGGGCAAGCCCCGTTGTCATATGTGCCGCTTTATCGAGTGATTGCGCTGTTGCCTCATCTAGCAGCGCTTCACAGCCTGTAGGTAGCAGACTTTTGATATCTTCAGGCTGATTTAATACCTGTTGCAGTAGCCGGTTAGCAGTCTCTGCCGGCAGGGTGTGATTCATTGCAGAACGAGACCCTTATCAGGGAATAGTGCCTGTTGCTGGAAGTGGAATAGACTGGTATGCACAGGTTGGCGTGAGTACAGCGTGGTAAAGCCCTTGTCGAGTACACCGTGTTTGATCAGTGCCTGTATCCGAGGTGAGACCACGGTACTGCGTTTTATCATCACTAACTCATCTGCATTGAGTTGCTGACTCAGCCATAAGGCGAGACTGTCTGAGCTGATATCCCAGCTATGTGGAATGTCTTCTCTGGCCAGTAACTGGCGGTCAGGCAGCCAGACATGAAGGCCGGGTGCTAAGCTGTCAACGGATTGTTCCGGATAATAGAAAAGATGACTTTGCGGTGCCAGGTCCGCCACTAACAGGCCGAACTGTGCCATGGCCAGCAGAGCCATATGATGGGCGCTGCTATTGCTGAAGTTATGCAGGCGTTGTGCGTGACGAACTTCATCGGCAAAAGGACCACCACCGGGGACGATGACAACCACTTCATTCTGACTGGCGGTATCCAGCAATTCCAGCCATTGCCGAAGCTCTGGTGTACGAAACAGGCTTCCGCCCAGCTTGATCACTCTCATATCAGTATAACCCCTCGATCAAGTGCAGCATTGCTGCTGCCTTATCATGCACCTCCTGATGCTCTGCCTCAGCCTGAGAATCTGCAACGATACCACCTCCAGCCCAGAAACGCAGCCTATCGTCGCTGAAAACCAACGTACGGATGGTGATATTACTGTCCATATTGCCATCAAAACCGATATAGCCGATGCTGCCACAATAAATACCGCGGCGATGGGGTTCTAATTCTTCGATAATCTGCATCGCCCGAAGCTTCGGCGCACCGGTGATCGAGCCGCCGGGAAAGCAGGCCCTGAGTAAAGAAACGGCTGATTGTTGCTGCGCCAGTTTACCAGTAATCGTGCTGACCAGATGATGCACTGTGGCAAAGCTTTCCAGAGCAAAGGGTTTAGGCACCTGAATTGAGCCAGGCTCACAGACCTTACCCAGATCGTTGCGAAGCAGATCGACAATCATCAGGTTTTCTGCCCGATCTTTGATGCTGCTTTGCAGCGCTTCGGCCAAGGCATGATCGCGCTCTGGATTGTCCCGGTCACGGGGGCGAGTGCCTTTGATCGGCTTGGTTTCTACTTCGCCGTGATGGACTTCCAGTAATCGTTCCGGTGAAGAACTCATGACGGTCACGTCACCGTTACTGAAATAGGCTGAAAACGGCGCAGCATTTTGCTGCCGCAAACGGCGATAGGCAAACCAAGGCTGCCCCTTAGCTTTTATTTCAAAGCGTTTGGCCAGATTGACCTGATAGCAGTCTCCTTCACGAATATAGTGCTGGATGCGTGCAAAAGCTTGCTGGTAGTCAGATGGGCTGAGATTGCAGCGCAGCTCACCTTTGACCGTAAAGTTGGACGATTCAAAGTCAAAGCCGGGTTTGTTGTCAGTAAAGAGTTTGATTAAATCCGGCCAGTCTTGATGGGTTCGTGGGTTTACGCCGTAGCTGGCCAACCAGCAGCGCTGGAGCTGATGATCACACACCACGGCCCAGTCATAAATGCCCACAGCCATCTCTGGTATATGTTCAGCATCTTTTGCGGTGCTGGCCAGATGTTCAATCCGGCGGCCCAGATCATAGGCAAAATAGCCGATCGCACCGCCAGCAAAAGGCAAGTCACTGCTAGTTTGAGGAAACTGGGCTAGAGTTTGCTCCAGTATGAGGAATGGATCGTCCTTACTGGCTTCGACAGAGTCGCCACGACGGAGAGTTGTTGTGTCACCTTGGGTTTCCAGCGTAATGAAAGGATCGGCACTGAAAATATCATAGCGGCCGTCTTCGCCACCGGTATTCGCGCTGTCAAGAAGTACAGGCCAATGGTGATTCAGCAGCCTGTTAAACAGGCGCGCGCTATCACCCGGATAGGGCAACTCGTGGCAAAGCGAAGGAAAATGCAAAGTCATCCGGTTATTTTACGATAACTGCTGCTGCGCCAGAAGAGCCAGTGCGGCGGCGGGTGCATGCGCCGCCGCATCTTCTGAGTTGTCGCAGAGCGCACGGAAATCAATATACGGTCGTTGCAAGCGTTCTGCGCAAGCTTCGACCATAAAACGGCCAACTCCGGCACCAATCAGCGGGGCTGACTCAGACAAAGTAGAAGCCGAGAGTTGTTGAAGACAGGCAGATATCACGGAGCTCAGCTGTTTTTCGGCAAACCATAGAGCCACTTGCTGCCATTGCGTATCGCTGGCGGCATCAGCGTCGGTCGCCAGCATCCGTGCCAGACGTTGGCGACAGTGAGATTCAGTCCAGGGCTGACTATCTGCACTGGCATCTTGAATATCCGTTTGTTGTAGTTTGCCGAGCAGGCACCAGATATCGGCGCTGCTGGCAAACCACTCGGCTGCTAGATGCACGATATGCCCATGTAGAGGTGCTTTGTCTGCAATTGCCATTAAAGGTGTGCGGATAGCACCTGTGTAAACCAAGCTGCCTTCACGCTGGCGCTCATGATCACTAAGTCCGCTGAGCAGTAACTTTTGTTGACTGAAAGGGATGATGTCGCAGGTGGTACTGCCGATATCAATAAAGATACCGCTGTCGATCTTGCTGGCCGCATAACGCGCGCTGGCCTGCCAATTCATGGAGGCGACAGCTTGCCAGCGATGTTTGGCTTCATCAATACTGAGCCAGCCATCATTACCCGCAAAGATATGGCAATGCTGAACCGGTAATACAGTACTTACACAATCAAGAATGGCCTCAACACCTTCTGCACGATGAGCAAAAGCATCAACCAACTCTCCTGTCATGGTAATAGCATGGGTGGCTTCAGGACTTTTCAGTATGGAGAGAGCTTGCTCAAGGCTTATGTGAAGCTCGTCGATACCTTTCCATAACGCGCAGGGAAGTTGGAGGACTTCCTGAAGTACGCCTTGGGCATTACTTCGTGCCACTTTCAGGTGGGCACCACCGATATCCCAGCCGAGGTAACTAAGTTCTTGTGTCATGCTTGTAGGCTCTGATGCAGTGCGAGGGCAGGGTTACGATGCTGTCTGAAACCCGGTTCAGCATAGGAGCTGGTCAGTCTTGGGTTAATTTCGATGACCCATATTTGATTGTCTGAGAGAATCAGGTCGATACCGACAAAGCCCCATAAGCCGGGGATCGTAGCACGAATCTGTTCAGCCAGGGCTTGGGCACTTCCCAGCGGAAGAAGGTTATCGTAGCCGGGCTGACAATGATTCAGACTTAGCTGATTGTGTATTTCTTTGATGTATTGGCGGTTCACCGACAGAATGTCGGTTTCTGTATCGCCAATAAATAGACTCAGGCTTAAGGTGTCACCAGTAATATAGGGCTGAACGATATATGCTGATTGTTGTTCGATAGTCAGGCCTGAGACATACTGATGTAAATCAGCACTATGCAGCTTGTACGTCTGCTCACAGCCAGCGCCATCACGCGGTTTGATAACCCAGAAACAATCATCATTGTGGTCTGACTCCAGCCATTCTTTCCCCGTCTGGGTAGCTGGAGTCAAAATAGTGTGTTTTGAAAGCTGCTGGCTTGTCAAAAGCTTGTCCGAACAGAGATGTATTGCCCCTGTGCTGCAACCGAGGTGATGTATCGGTTGCTGCTCCAGCTGACAGGCCAGTTGATAGAGTACGTCGTCGGTTTCCGGCGCAATCAACACAATCTGTTCATTCTGTTGCAGACTTTGTTGCCAATACTGTTGGTATTCTCCAGCCGTTGAAATCTTCAGAACAGATAACAGGGGATGTGATGGCAGTTCGGGCAGGCGAGCATCACGCATTAACGTGACGTGCTGTCCCAATGCAAGCAGATCCTGGCTTAATGCGGTGAGCATAGCATCGCCTTCGTGCATCAGGCCGGGCGAAAACGGCTCATTGAGCAGGGCACCACTGGTAAGATGCTCGTAGATAAATAAGGTCATGGTTCAGGAAGCTGTTTTGATGTTGCAGATTATACCGGTCATTGATATCCGACAGGGACGAGTAGTGCATGCCCGCGGTGGGGAGCGTCATGCTTATCCACCGTTATCATCCATATTGACGGACTCCCATGATGTGCTACAGGTTGTGAGCGATTTGCTGAATTGGTATCCGTTTCCCCGTCTTTATATCGCCGATTTGGATGCGATTGAAACAGGGCAGGCACCGACTACTCTATATCAAAGTCTAACCATCCAGTTTCCACAGTTAAGCATCTGGCTGGATAGTGGCATTCAGCATAAAGCTCAACTGGCAGCTTTTAAGGAACTGACCACTATCTATCCCGTACTGGGTAGTGAGACCTTGGATGAGCTCAGTCTGCTGAAAAACAAAGACTGGCGGCAGCGGCTGATTTTGTCTCTGGACAGGCGCAAGCAACAGTTTATGGGTAAGCCCGAGCTATTATCGAACACGGAGCTATGGCCTGAGAACGTGATTATGATGAGCCTTGATCATGTCGGAAGTAACACGGGGCCGGATTTAGGCTGGTTTCAGCAGTTGCAGTCAGCCAAAGCTGATGTGAGCTGGTTTATTGCCGGAGGAATACGGAATGAGCAGGATTTGGAACAGGTGGAGCAGAATGGCGGCGCAGGGGTATTAGTTGCCAGTGCCTTGCACACCGGTCAAATCAGCAGACAAGTCATTTCCCGCTTTATGGAGCAGGAATACCGCCCTTCCTGAGAAGGGCGGCATCACAAGCGTTACAGCTTACTTAGCACCGAATGGGTGTTCAGTTGAGCGGAATTGAGCTACAACGTCAGCTGCTTTTGGCTCACGAGCTACAGCACGTTTGATAGCTTCTTTAGTTGCACGGTAGTTCCAATCTTGGATCTTCTCGTCGCTGTCAGCAGTTGGAGAGATGAATACGCCAACGCAGATGAATACATCATCAGCTTCACCAGCTGGGATGGTACCATCTTCAACGCATTCTGCAACAGCCATAGAAACACCACGTTGAGCAGGGCCGAACATTTGAACGGCTTGCTTCATGTTTTTGATGGTGACTTTGTTGAACATTACTGTAGCAGGCTTAACCATCAGGTTAGGAGTTACTACAGCCAACAGACCGTTAACACCTTGTTTTTGATCAGTCAGAGTACGGCAGAAAGCGTCTTCTGCAGCTGAGCCACGTGGGCCCATGATGAGGTCGATGTGAGAGACGTTGTCCAGGTCACCGTCTTCGATGACCAGAGATTCACCTACGAGTACGCGATCGATAACTGGCATGTTATATTTTCCTGTTCCAAAAAAATTATTAAAAAGGCTCATATGTTTCCTCCCTTGCAAGCAAGGAAGGGCGTATACGTAATAAAGGAACGTATTACCTGCTCAGTGCCGTCCGCTGGATGCTTCATGGTACTGAAATTCTGTCAGCAGAAAACCCGCGCTGAAATGCGTAGAGCAACAGCGTTGCCGCGACAAGGTCTGCGGTGGTTCCTGGATTAATGGCATTCTGCTTTAATTCGTTGTCCCAAGCAGTGAGCTGATTTAAATAAGTATCTAACTTACTGTTTTTATTCATCTCAAAAACGAGTTGTTTTGCCTTATCTGTCACTGCGATTGCGAGCTGCCTGGAATTTTTGCGTAAAATCAAGCTGTCAGGCGCGTCGGATAAGAGCATAAGATACGCGAAAGCGGTTGCCCATTCAACACTTTCCCCAGAATTTAACGCACTTGTCAATGCTGGCAAACTGACGCGCCATAATGTATTGAAATTGCTTACATATTGTAGGGCTATTTGGTCGCGGTCTTTAGCCATTTCCATGGCCTCAAACAGGGTCACGGTCGGCTCTTCCGAGATGTCCTGAACATCGCTTTTCCCCATGCCGCCAGCCTCAGCTAAACGAATCGCTTCATAGCAAGCTTTGGCGTCTTCCTGCGTCAGCGAGTTCAGTACTTTTTCCAGCGCGGATGGGAACTGTTCAAACTTGTCGACATGCTCAATGGCAGTGCAGAGGGGTGCCATTAACAAGACGATGCCGAGATTCGTATTGCAATCAACAACTTCACGAGTCGCTTTGATAGCAAGAAGAATGCGATCGCCAACTGAAAGACCTGGGCGGGCCATAATCGGAGCAATGGCTTTAGCGCTACGTAGAAAGTCATCCACAGCCATATTGTGACCATCACTGAAGCAATTCACATTACCCGGTTTGGGGGCCATGACCTCTTGCTGACAGGCCCAATAAACGGCGTGTTCTATGTCCGGTTCAGATAGCATGATGGGTAGAACGAGAAGCCATAATACGTTGGCACACAGCATGAGCAAGTGCAGCGGCTACATTAGCACCAGTGGCCTGATACAGGCCCTTCCAGGCTGGAACACTGTTGACCTCAAGCACACTGTAACGCCCGTCTTCACTTCGAATCAGATCGACACCAGCATAATCAGCATTGACCGCGGCGGTGGCAGCAATTGCCAGTTGGCGCATCTCTTCCGAGACCGGTGTGGCGAAACAACTCGCACCTTGGGCAAAGTTGGTGATCCAGTGTGTTGAGCGGCGCGACATAGCTGCACAGACTTCGCCATCAATCACCAGCAGACGCCAGTCCTGCCAAGCACCCGGCTGTTCGGGTGCGACATACTGTTGTAGGTAAAAGGCGTCACCGACGGCAGTTTGTTGCTCAAATTCAGCCAACGTTTCAATGCGGACGATGCCTTTGCCTTGGCAGCCAAATAATGGCTTCATCACCAGTTTGTGGCCTGCGGCGAGTTCGCGCTCTGCAATCTGCTTGGCCTGTTCCCGGTTTTCACAGGCCCAGGTACGAGGCGTATTCAAGCCTGCCAGATGTAAACGTAGAGAGGTTCTTGCCTTATCAACAGTGTGTTCGATCGCTGTGGCAGGGTTCATCACCGGTACGCCGAGTTCAGCCAGCGTATGCAAGACATCCATGCGTAGAGTGATCTGTTCCAAAAAACCGGGAGCAATGCCTCGTACGATAGCCGCTGCAGGTAATTCATTATCAAAACCGGGAATAACAATACCGGTGGGCGAGTCCAGATCGATTCGACACTCTGCTAAATCCACCAGCGTCGTCTCAATACCCAACTGGCCCAGTGCAGCGGTTAACTGTGCACTGTGCCAGCCGTGGGTATCGTTAAAAATGACGACGCGGGGATGATTCATAAATGAATTACAGACCGAATGATTGATTCAGCAAATCGCGGTTCAGTTCACCGGCGGTGAAGCTTTTACCAGAATTGACGTTAGTCACGGTGACTTTGCCCGGGCTGAACAGCATGCCGTCGATTTTGAAGAAGTCATACTCGTAAGACTTGAAGATGTCAGCAAATGGACGGCCATAGTCAGACGAGGTATTGCTTGGCATTTTTTCAGCCAGCTCTTTGGCTTCTTCGTCCGTTGCATCAACAAACAGTTGTACCTGGCCACCAAACAGGATGGCATCGTTCGTGCGACCCATCGCAGTCATAAAGTCGCCGCCCGGTGGTGCAACCGGAGTGACGCCATAACCATCGACGATTTTTTCCAGTGGGAAGTGCAGTTCGTGCGCTTTGTGCATCGCGACTTCCAATACGCGGATAGCGATCTGCATGACACCGGCAAGACTGGAAGTCGGGGTCAGGATAAAGGTCAGGTTCTCTGGCTTGATGCCACAGTTGTCAGCGACTTTCTGTGCGACTTCAACCGGTGGGAAGCTGTCGACTTCCAAGACGATGACGGTTGCGTCTGCTTCATCTTTATAACCGAACTCTTTAAACAGCTCTTCACGTGCTGCCAGAGCACGACCAGGGCCTGAGCCCAAAGCGAAGAATTTGCTGTCTTCACTTTTATGCGACAAGCTCCAGCCAGCATACTGGCTACCCAGACAGCTCAGAACCGGGGTTTTCGCATGCACATTGACTGACCACGGCCAGTTATCAAAGCCACTGTTGGTGCCTAGCGTGGCGCTACCGAGACCACCCATGCAGATTTCACCGATACGACGGCCGGCTTCGAGGCCACCTTTACAGTTGATACCAGCATCAACGATACGGGTACCGTTCTCCAAGGTGCTGATTTGCAAGTTAAGGGCTTGTGCATCGGCGATTAAATCATCGACCAATGGCTGGCACGCAGCATTGACGCTGGTCCAGTTGGCTGAGAGTTCAGAGCTCATGAATAGTCCTAGTTTAAAGTCGAAAAATAAGCGGATTATACGTGATATGGGGCCGGGCTGACATTTTGCAAGCCTTTATTCGCGCACTGATTTTTCTTCCGTCATCAGTAGTCAGGACGATGTTCGGCCAAGGTGTGCTCGATGTTTGCAAGGCGTTTCTGTCTTATCGCCTTTGCAATCGCTAAGCCAGATAGACCGGCCTCAACAAATTCGGTGGCAGTCACCGAGGCGGCGGCATCAAAGCAGGCCCTGAATGCAGGGCCTTCCAGCATGGGGGCGTCTTCATAGCCGGGGCGGCCGCGGAAGTCGGCTTCACCTGCCAGCAAATATTGTTCAAAACGCTGCGGCCGACGGAAACTGTCAATGCTTTCCAATACGGTCAGTACACGCTCAGCATCCAATTCAAACAACAGGTGCACATCAGTATGAAATTCGGCGACTTTCAGTGCTAAGGTAGTCATATCCTTAGGCAGCCGTAGCTGCTGACAGAGATCTCGGGTTAAGGTGACGCTAATGGCTTCATGGCCTTTATGACTCGGCAGAATATCGGCGGGAGTCAGGCCTTTACCCAGATCATGGCAGAGGGCGGCAAAACGAATGGATACATCATCTGTGAGCCGCGCAGCCTGGTCGATAACCATCATCACATGCACACCGGTATCGACTTCGGGGTGCCATTTCGGGTGTTGCGGCACGCCAAACAGGCGATCGACATCCGGAAACAGCGTTTTCAGGGCTCCGATGTCACGCAGCGTGGTGAAAAAAAGTGAAGGTTTGTCTGCCTGTAACGCTTTAAGCAGCTCCTGAGACACCCGCTCAGGCACCAGATAATCCAGTTCCCCTGCTTCAATCATCTGTGCAATCAATGCTTTGGTCTCATCGGCGATCGTAAAACCAAAGCGGGCGGCAAAACGGGCAATACGCAGAACACGGACTGGGTCTTCAACAAAGGCCGATGACACATGACGCAACAGACCTTTTTCCAGATCCTGCTTGCCATTGTATGGGTCAATCAGTTTGCCGGTTTCGTCCTCAGCAATGGCATTGATCGTCAAATCGCGGCGTGCCAGATCCTGTTCCAGACTGACATCGGGTTCGGCATAAAAGGTAAAACCATGATAACCGCGTCCGGCTTGGCGCTCAGTACGGGCAAGCGCATATTCTTCCTGCGTGTCAGGGTGCAGGAATACAGGAAAGTCCTTGCCCACAGGGCGAAAGCCCTGACTGAGCAATTCATCCGGGCTGGCCCCGACCACAACCCAGTCGCGGTCTTTGACCGGCAAGCCCAGCAGTTTGTCACGGACACAGCCGCCTACCAGATAGCTTTGCATAGGCGTAGTTTACGGTTTTCTTGGCTTGATTGCAGGCATCCGTTCGGATAGCGGTTTGATAGCCTGCTTGCGCTGACTGTCAAAGATGGCGGCATAACTCATGACGGTTTGCACATAGTGACGGGTTTCATTGAACGGAATATTTTCAGCCCAGATGGCAGCATCCAGTTGTTGTGAGGGCAGCCAGTTTTTCACCCGATGCGGACCAGCATTATACGAAGCCGTTGCTAGAACCGCGTTACGCTGGTTTTCATCAAACATGCGTTTAAGGTAGGCGCTGCCCAACTCAATGTTGCGCTCTGGGCGATACAGTTCATCCAGATGTTTGAGGGGGCTGTTGATCAGTTTTGAAACCAGCCTGCCGGTGTCTGGCATTAGCTGCATCAGCCCCATGGCTCCTGCGTGAGAGCGTGCTTCAGGGTTGAACGCACTCTCCTGACGAGCCACGGCAAGCAACCAGGATGGGTCGATATTATGGGTCTGTCCGGCACGGCGAATTTCATTGTCATAAATGACCGGGAAACGCAGATCCAGCGCATCCCAGTACTGTGCCTTACCGAGCAGAGCAATGGTCTGGTTATGCCAGCCCCACTCATGCGTGACTTGGGCCAGCATCTGTAACTCGGTATCAGGGCGGTGTTGAGACTGGAAATAGGCCTCGCGACGGGCTTCCAGCATCATATCCAGTTGATAAAACTCCTGCAGGCGCTGAACTCCGGCTTCATCACGGAACTGCTTTAAGGTCTCTGCCGGAAAAGCAAAAGGCCGATGATTCATAGTATAGGGTTGCTTCAGGGCATCGGCGGCTAGAAACGAGTAGTAATCGCGCTGGCCGACAATCGCTGCGAAGGTTTCATTGGCTGCAGCCTGCTGGCCTCTGGCAGCCTGACTACGACCCAGCCAGTATTGCCAGCGGGTTGAGTTTCGCACGTCATCGCTCATCTGCTGGATAGCTTTTTCGACAGCACGCCAGTCTTCAACCCAGATCGCTGCACGGGCCTGCCACTCACCCCCCGGAATATTGCCGAAATAGATCAGCGCTTTATCATCACGATTTAATGCGGCCCAGGTACCGATCGCTGTACGGATATCGATTTTGTCCTGTTCACTGAATTGATAATGATCGCGTAACTTTAGCCATTGGTCATAGGCTTGTCCGGGAGAGCGTCGTGCCAGCCGTTTAAAGCCATGAACCAGAATTTCACGAGACAGTGCTTCATCCTGAGCCAGCGAGACCGACTTATTGGCTGGTGGTTTGGCGGGCAGCTGTTTGAGCAATGACAAAGGATCATTGTGAATGGCACGCCAGCGATCCACCCAGGCCAGTTCTTTCTCTGCATTTGGGCCGGAGCGGGCAAGGTAACTGGCAATTGAAAACTGATTGTCACGCAGCGCCAGCATCATCCGCTGCTTGCGCAGGTCGTCAGTCAGCAATCCGGCTTGTTTCCAACGGGCAAATACTGGATCACAGGCCTTGTGCTGTGATTGCGGTACCAGCCACATGGCAGGAGCCAGTTCATAGGCTTGCTGACTTTGGCCTGTTGCAAGTAAAGCCTGCAGGCGATAACACTCACGTTCAGCCGATTGCGGAGCACGGTAATACTGCAGATATTCAGACCAGCGCTGTTGTTTCGCCAGACGGTCCAGCCAAGAAGCGCGCAGGCGTTCGCCATAAAAGGTATTGTCCTGCTGCGCTAAAAAGTCACGGATTTCTTTGGTCGGGACCTGGTGCAGGCGATGGCTCAGATAGAGGTACTGAAGGTAGCCTTGTAGGGGGTAGCCATCCAAGCGTGAATAGAACTGTTGATATAAAGGCAGTTGATTGGTCTGCAGAGCTTTGTGTGCGAGCTGGAAACTCTGACGCTGTTTTTCGAGTTGCGACCGCGCATCTGCATTCGCAAGCGGTAGCAGCACCAGACACCCAAGGCAAAACAACACTGTTTTCATCCAACGCATGGCGCTATGTTAAACCATTCGATGGTGAAAAATCAGCAGGATTTGATCACAAAAATGACGGATTCAACGGAAAGCCTGACTTAGGCTTGTTCTAGCTTGATCGCGTGTTCCAGTGCATCCAGATTAGGAATTAAAGCAACCTTGTTACTGATTTTTATCTGACAGTGCAGGTAGGGGGAGTTGTTGTCATCATGAGTCAGGTGCAGGGCAGCCTGATTCAGCGTGATCAACTGTGGAGAGCCTGAACAGGGAATTGCGTAGCTGCTTATTCCAGCCTCACTGTTAATCGCGTTGATAATACAGAGTTTATTAGCGCTGGAAAGCGGCTCGGAGTCATCATTCAACAACTGTTCCAGATGAACCACAGGGATACGCTGATCTTGCCATTCGATGAAGTTTAACCATGACTGCGAGTTAGCTTCAGTGCGAACTCCAGTTTTGGGGATGACCTCACTGATACTGCTGTTAGGCAGCAACAAATAATGCTGACTTAAAGGAATCAACATGCAGTGAACGAATTGTGCCGCTTGTTCAGTCATAAGGGTCTCAGTGATTAGGACTGCTGGTCAGGAAAACGAGCCCGGCCCAGCAATTTTTGCATTTCAGCGACCAGTTCTTCTTCCTGGTACGGTTTTCCTAGGTAGGCGTTGACGCCGATTTCCAGTGCACGGTCACGGTGCTTCTGACCGGTACGGGAGGTAATCATGATGATAGGCAAGTGACGGAAGTCGGCATCGTTACGTACGATAGAGGCAAACTCAAAGCCATCCATACGCGGCATTTCCACATCCAGCAGAATAATATCCGGTTTGTGTTCATGAAGTTGCGACAGGGCATCAATACCATCGCGCGCGGTCATCACCTCAAAGCCGAGGCGTTTGAGTAGATTACCGGAAGCCTTGCGCATGGTAATGGAGTCATCAACCACCATCGCCGTGACGGGGCTCTCCTGGATTTGGGACAGTTCCCGTTCAAGATTGACCGCATCGTTGTTGTCAATGTGCAAGTCTTTGCTGGTTTCAATCAAAGTCGAAATATCGAGAATAAACACGACCTGACCATCACCCAGAATGGTTGCGCCATTAATCGCGCTGATGGTGCCCAACTGACGACCTACTGTTTTAATAACGATTTCACGATTGTTGATGATGTTATCGACCAGTAATGCAATTCGCATCTCACCAGAGCGGAACAACAGCATCGGTAACTGTTGCTTGAGATTGCTGGGCAAGCTCAGCGGTTTACCCAGCAAGGATACCAGCGGGATAAAGTCATAGTCTTCGCCGTTGAACCGGTATTGAGGGTTATGTGTGCCCAGTAACAGCTTAATATCCCTTACGCTGATTCGTTCACCGGCATTGACGCTACCGAGAGGGACGGCGTATTGCTCATCCTGTACCCGTACCAGCAGAGCCTGAATGACAGATAATGTCAGCGGCAGGCGGATTTCGAAGTGGGTACCATGGCCGCGCTGGGACTGAATCGTCAGACGTCCCTTCAAACTTCGGATTTCGTTATTCACGACGTCCATGCCGACACCACGACCAGCCACCTGGGAAATCGTATCAGCAGTACTGAAACCTGAGCTGAGAATCAGCTGGATAAGCTCTTCTTCCGAAGGCATCGCATCAACACTGATGAGGTCTAGGGACAGGGCTTTCTGACGAATTTTGTCGACATCAATGCCGCGCCCGTTATCGCTGACACTCAGCACCATTTCCGAGCCTTCACGTTTTATCTTCAGTGTCAGACTGCCGTGCTCAGTTTTACCCGCTGCCAGACGTTCACCCGGGGCTTCAATACCATGAGCAATCGCATTACGCAGGATGTGCTCCAGTGGGGCGACCAGACGATCCAATATCGTTCTGTCGAGTTCCAGTTCAGCGCCGTGAATGGTGAGTTCCGCTTTCTTATCCAGTTCGCTAGCTGTTTGTCTGACAATGCGTTCCAGACGCGGAGCAACGCCACTAAACGGCAGCAGCCGTGTTGCCATCAGGCCTTCCTGAAGATCCGCGTTGAGACGTGACTGTTGCAGCAAAATCGCATCAGTTTCTTTTACCAGCGTGTCCATCGAACGACTGATGTCATTCAAGTCGATCACACTCTCAGTGAGGCTTCGCGACAACTGCTGAATCATTGAGAATCGATCCAGTTCCAGCGGATCAAAGTCAGAGTCCTGACCCAGACGTTCATCCTCGTAACGGAACAGAATCTGGGTTTCGGTTTCAATTTCGAGCTTACGCAGCTGATCATGCAGGCGGCTGACGGTTTCTTCCATCTCCCGTAGCTGCTGGCGCAAAGCGGTGTGTTGTTGAGTCACACGGTCACGCGAGATACTGACCTCACCGGCAAAGTTGGAGAGGTAATCCAGCAGTTCGGCACGAACCCGAACCTGTTCAACATGACCTGCAGGTTTACTGCTTGGTTCAGCTATAGGGCTTTGAGGGATGGACTCAATCGCCTTGGTTTGTACTTTTTGTGTTTCCGGTAATGGCCGATCTTCAATCTGCAGATCTTCACCATCTGTCAGCAGGCGAATTTCTTCAATCAAAGAAAAGGCTGTCTGGATAGGCTGTTTGGCAGCAAGTTGTTCCTGCATCTCACTGAGCTTATCCTGGCAACGCTGCAACAGATCGAAAAAGTCTTCATCGGCGGGTAGCTTGTTATCGCAGACGGCCAGCACCAGGGTTTCCACCTGATGCGTTAAGTCCGCCATCGGCGTCACACCTGTCAGGCGAGCGCCGCCTTTGATGGTATGTAAGTCACGCTGCAATTGCAGTGAATCGGCCTCATCGCCCGGTTGTTGTTGCCAGGATTTGATGGACTGACCGCTGGAAGCGAGCAGTTCAGCGGCTTCTTCGCTAAAGGCATCCAACAGCTCGGGATCAACATCCGCAGGCAAGACAAATTCGGTCTCATCAATGTCGCTGATGACGGGCGCGATATCTCTGGATGGGCGAAGCTCACTGGCAAGGTAAGTGTCAACGCGCTGAGCAAAATCAAAGTCGGCATGGAGCGGTTTGTTCTGCAGCAAGCTTTCTATATGCTGGTTCAGCTGTTCATAACCCTGCTCGAGCAGTGCGTCCAGCCCCGGGCTGTCTGGTTGGCGTTGCTCGGTCAGGCGGGCAAGCGCCGCATAAATATCAGCGATTTGCTGTTGTTCGGCTTGACTGGCGGCTTGTTCCAGATCATAAAGGGTTTGCGCTAAAGCCTGTTGCAAGGACGGCTCTTGTGGTTGCTGTTGCCAGTCTTGTAATTGGCGGGTGTATCGGTCCAACAGTTCATCGGTTTCTTCGAGGAAAACGACCAAAAACTCAGGGTCGATCAACACGGGTTGAGTACTTTCGCTGTTATTAACTAAAGACTCAACAGCTGCTGACAGAGACTGAATTTCCGTTTCATGACTGGTTTCAGGCAGGCGCTGCAACATTTGGTCGAGTCCGTCGACGATATGACTCAGTTGTTGCATCTGTTCGCTTTCCAGCACGCTGTTACTGGCGTGCAATTGTTTCATCGCCGCGTCCAATTCCGTGGCGATAAGGCCCATCGGCTTGATACCTGCGATGTTGGCGCAACCTTTGAGCGAGTGCACGGCGCGTAATAGCGGTTTAGTCAGTTGACGCGAAAAGGCGATTTCATCAAGCCCTTGCTTGAGATCTGCAATATGCTGGTTGGCTTCATTGGTAAAGATAGCCAGCAACTCGTCCTCTTCTTCGGCAATGATGCTATCGGCTTCCTGAGGTGCATCCTGTCTGGCCAGGTAGCGCTCTACACCGGTTTCTGAGCGCTGTTGGCGGTCTTGTTTTATCAGGTAACGGTCAACAGAGCTTAATGGTTGGAATGGTTGCGGTTCTGCTGCAGTCGGTGTCGCCTGTACCGACATGACCTGGGCCGCCTTGTCCTCGTACATATGCAGGCGCAGATAACGGGCCACGCTGGTTTCAGTGGACAAACGCTGAATGTAGTTTTCAACCCCTGTTGGTGGTGCCGGAACCGCTGGCTGCTCAATGTCGATGATGTCGTCGTTATCTGTAACCGCGGTAGATTGAGTATGAGCCTGGATATACTGCTCAACGCCAGTTGATGTCTCCGTCTGCTGCGGGCGATCGACATCCTGCTGCTCAAGGTCACGCTCTTGCGTCGCCTTAGAGCGGATATAATGCTCGACACTGGTCAATACTTCCGTATCAATACTGAAGTGGCTGGCGCTGGTCTCCTGATTGTCTTCCGACACTGTTTCTGCAGGCTGTTGAAAGGCAGCAAGATCAAACTCACGTAGAGAAGGATCATTATCGGGTTCGATGAGGATAAGTTCGTCACTTGCCTCGACGAGGTTGTCATCAGCAGTGCTTTCTGCCGATTGATTGTCGAAAGCAATGACTTCATCCGATTCTGACGTAATGGTGATTTCTTCATCAACTTCAGTGGCTGTCGCTGTTTGGCCATTCAGACAGGCCTCTTTTAGCGCATACAAAGACTCCACCTGGGCGGTAATGTTGTTATCAGCACGGGTAAAGCGTGCCAATAGCCCCGGCATGATTTGGTGTGCTTCAGCCGTTAACTGATGAACTTGCTCGGTTTCCGGGCAGGTTCCGTCAATCACATGATTTAGAACTTGCTCGACCCCCCAGGCCAGCTCACCGATGACCTCTGCACCGGCCATACGACCACTGCCTTTGAGCGTGTGGAAGTGGCGACGGATGTCTAGCAAAGCACCGTTGTTGTCATTGTTGTTAAGCCAGGCCGGCATCAGTGTGTCGAGTTCCGCCAGCACTTCATGGGCTTCTTCAATAAAGACTTCAGCAATTTCCGGATCTACACCGTCTGCGAACTGCCATTGATCGGCCTCTGCAGGTAGATCGGTATGGACGGGCTCATCCAACTTTTCAGCATCGCTAGCGAAATCACTTTCAGTGTTATCCGGCAGCTCATCGCTGAATGACAGCGTGTCATCCTCTTTTTCGTCGACAACCTCCTCACTGACCTGAGGCTCAGACTCAAACAACAATGGACCGGTGTTATCGGCCAGCAGTGAGTCGAGTTCCTCCAGAGCAGGGTCGAGCTGCTCTGCTGATAATGCCGTTGCATCAATCGCGGTCTCAGAGTGGTCGACTTCGGCCAGATCAAAGTGAATTAATTTGTCTTCCGCTTCCTTGAGATAATCGCCTTCGGCATGACCATTTTGCTGGATACCTTCCATGTAAATATCGCAGCAGGCGAGAATATCAGCCAGTCGGTTCAGCCGAGCCGGACTGAACTGCTCGAGGCTTTCATCTTGTTCAGCGATTTTCGCAACCGTCTGCTGCAGAATAGTCGCTGCCTCAGGGTAGTTGAGCATTTCCAGACTACCGGCAATCAGTGTTAACTGCTGCTCGGTTTCATCCAACTCGTCTGGGCGGCGCTGTCCCTGACTGACCAGCGTCAGAGTTTCTTTGATATTGGCCATCTCCAGCAGACATTCGGTGATGACGGTATTGCGCAGCTGAACATTCACATTGGACTGTGTCGCGGACTGGATAAAGGACTCGACCTTGAGTAACACATCAGCCAGTTCAGTCAGGGTGATGTCGTCCGGACGCTGTTTATGATCAAGTAGCCCCTGTAATTTTTCTGCCTGATGGTGGAGCAGATTGCTGGCTTCATACTCGGCAAGCAGGGCCAGTGTGTCGGTCATACTTTGCAACTGCTGAATAATCGTTTCCAGCAGTCTGTTATCCAGATCCTGATCCTGGTCGTAGTGATCAATCCTGGTTTTCAGATCATCCAGTTGTTCCAGCAAGGCCAGGTGCGCATCTCCCAGCGCATTGTCACTTATGCCATAGATTTTCTGCTTGTGATCAATAAAGTGCAGATGGAAGGTAGCTTTAAGCAGGCTGACCTGTGGACCATGGCTGCTTGAATGAGCAACAAACAGCAGTAGCCGTTTGAGCAAGTCGCTGGGATAACTTTCCATCAGAGCGGCCTCACCGTGCTCACTCTGACTCTTGATCGGCATGACCAATTTACCGAGCAACTGTTTAACCTCGGCACTGGCTGGTAAGCCATCATGCTCCAGCGCTTCTAGTAGGGCTTCCGCCGCCCACCATAAGAGGGTGGTTTTTTCCTGCTGACAGGCTAGACGCAGATAGTGAGCAACCCCACGCATCTTGCGCAGGCTGTCGTGCTCCTGCTGACGCAGCCAGTTGACTAACATCAGCTGGAAAGCATGAGCCAGCTTATTTTGATCAATAGCGAGTGGAGGAAGCGTACGTTGTGGGCTTGGTGCGACACTGTCTGGCAAGGCAACTGTCAGCGCCGGCTTGAACAACATTTCCTCATTGAGCGCATCAGTCTGGCGCGCATGACGCAATTCATTAAAGCTATCGAGCAAGGAGATGGGGTGATCCTGAAACTCGTCACTTAACAGCTTGAGATAGTTGGGTAGCAGCAGTAAGGCTCTTACCAAGGCATCTTGGGCCTGATCGACACTGCTGACTTTGTGGTTACGCAGGGCAATAACAGTCTGCTGCATTTCATCGGCCAGCATGGCGCCGCCGCTGACATTCACCATCTCTAACGTGCCCTTCACCTGATAAAGGGCTTCGAGACAATCTGACAGGGCACCGTCTGGCGATTCGTTGTCGATATGACGGTTAATGGCGTTCAAGGCGTGGGCCAGTGACTGCTGCAGTTCATCTTGCAGCCACATTAATGCGTTGTAATTGCCTTTGAGTAGTTGTGCCATCTTCGCCGTGTTCTCCTGCGTGTCCTGTTACTGTGGCAGCTTGAAGCCGGAGACCGACTTACGCAGCTCGTTAGTCAATTCAAGCAGGCGCCCGATCGAGGCCGCACTCTCATTGGTACCAGTCGAAGTCTGCATGGTGATCTCCTGAATCACGTTCATGCTCTCAGAGGTACTGACAGCGGCTGTGGCCTGCTGTTTGGCATTGGCCGTGATGTTGTTGATGAGTTCTGCCAGTTGGTGGGATACCGCTTCGATTTGCTCCAGTGAGGTACCGGCATCTTGAGACATTCTGGCCCCGGCCACGACTTCAGAGGTACTTTGTTCCATTGAGGCAATAGCTTCACTGGTATCACTTTGAATGGTCTTAACCAGCGCATCAATTTGACGGGTCGCATTACTAGAGCGTTCAGCCAGGCGCTGAACCTCGTCAGCAACCACAGCAAAACCGCGACCTGCTTCACCGGCCATCGCCGCCTGAATAGCTGCATTTAGAGACAGGATGTTAGTTTGTTCGGCGATGTCATTGATGAGTTCAACGATATCCCCGATTTGTTGTGAGCTTTCACCCAGGCGTTTAATTCGTTTTGAGGTTTCCTGAATTTGTTCACGAATGGTGTCCATACCGCGAATCGCTTTTTTCACCGCACTATTACCTTGTGCAGCCAGGCTTACCGATTGTTTTGCTACTTCAGACGATTGACTGGCGTTTTCCGAGACCTGCTCGATGGAGCCGGCCATTTGGGTGATGGCCGAGCTTACCTCGGTGATTTGTTGGGCCTGATGTTCACTGGCATCGGTGAGGTGCAAGGCTGTGGCCTGTGTTTCTTGCGCTGCAGAAGCTACCTGCAGTGTGGTGGAGTTAATTTGTTCAACGAGACTACGAAGAGCATCAATGGTGTAGTTAACGGAGTCAGCGATAGCGCCGGTAATATCCTCAGTCACCGTTGCGCTAACGGTGAGGTCACCATCAGCCAGATCGCCCATTTCGTCCAGCAATCGCAGAATAGCATCCTGATTGTGGCGGTTTTGTAACTCCATCTCATCCATAGATGCTTTGAGTGAAGCCAATGCCGGTTTTGTAAGTCGCACGGCGACAAGCATAGTAAGAACAGAAGCCACAGCAATGCCGATGCAGATATGAAGAAGGTTGTCGTAGTAGGCTTGATATTGCCCGCTGGCAATTAGCCACAACCCTCCTAATGTAACAACGGTCAGCAGAATCAGAACTAGCAGATTGAGCCAGTTTTTGCTGCTCATCAGGGAAGTGTAAAAAAGCTTGCTGGTGGAGTTCATAAAACTTGTCCTGATTTAAGAGTTATGCGGCGGCGTTGAGAAAACGGGAGTCGGCCGTCAAGTGTTTGAAGCTGAATACCTGCCAGCTAATGTTTTGCTGGGTGATCTGGCCGGTAAGGTAAGATGCGGCAGCAGACGCCTGGGTCAGTGGTTCTGGATAGCGCTGAAAATGTTTGAGACCGAAGACTTCATCCACCAGTACGCCGCTGCTGATTTCCGTATCGTTAATCACGATAATTCGGCTGCGTTTACTTAGTTTGGCGGCGCTACCATCCAGATAGAGTCCTAAATCAAACACCGGCAGTAATTCACCGCGAAGGTTCACTATGCCATAGACCCAGGATTGAGACTTGGGCACGGTCGTGACTTGTTCAGGCACCGGAAAAACTTCACGGGACTCATTCAGTGGAATGACAAAATGCTGCTGGCCGATACGAAAACCAATTGCGGTCCAGCTTTCTGCTGCGGTTTCTTGCTGCCCCAGCCCTGCCGCTTGTTGTTTGCTGCGACGTTCCATGTCTTGAAGTAGCGAGATAATATCTTCTGGAGTCTGCAAGCTTGCCATAATCTAGCCCCCCAGCAGTTCGAGAATCTGGGTCATTAACTCAGCCTCGTCGACGGGTTTGCCCAAGTAGCCTTTGGCTCCCTGACGCAGTCCCCACATTTTGTCGGTTTCCTGATTTTTTGATGAAACGATAATGATCGGAATGTGGCTGGTTTGTGGGTCTTTACTCAGTTTGCGAGTTGCCTGAAAGCCATTGAGATTGGGCATCACCACATCCATCAGGATGAGATCCGGCTTTTTTTGTAGCGTCACTTCGACCGCTTGTTCACCATCTTCGGCGACCAGAATGTTATGCCCATGTTTTTCGAGCATTTTTTGTAATACATAGACTTCGGTAGGCGAGTCATCGGCTATTAAAATTAGTGCCATAAGCTAATCAGCGTCCTGGTTGTTGTTTAGCAAATGTGTACGGATGGCTCCGAGTAAATCGTCACGGGTGAACGGTTTGGTGAGGTATTGCTCTGCACCGACTACGCGTCCTTTTGCACGGTCAAACAGGCCATCCTTGCTGGAGAGCATGATCACGGGAATTTCACTGAACTTGGGATTGTTTTTTACCAAGGCACAGGTCTGGTATCCGTCCAGACGTGGCATCATAATGTCAATAAACAGGATATCGGGATGATGTGCACTGATTACTGGCAGTGCCTCAAACCCATTATCCGCCGTGAGCACTTCACACCCGGCTTTTTTCAACAGAGTTTCAGCAGTACGGCGAATGGTGTTGCTGTCATCAATCACCATGACCTTCAGGCCGGAAAATTCAGATTCGTTCTCACTCACGGTTATTTAGCACCTGATAAAGTCGTCATTACTTATAAAGCCTATCGGACGAAGATAACCGATTTTTAGTCCCTAGGCTAGAGATGTGACATGACGAATTTCGACTCTGTCGTGACTCAAATTTTTTAGCGACAAACGAGTATGAATGACTTGAAAAATAGAAACTGTGTCCCATGTCACAGTATGGAAGGCAGTTTTGCCGCATCGTGCAACCTCCAAATAGCGAGTGACTGATATGACCTCTGGCGTTCCCCATCTGAAAACCGCATTAAATGGCCCATTACTGCAACTCGAATCTCACTTGCTGGAACGGCAGACCCAGGTGGAAACCTGGCTTAGAGAGCAGTGGCTGGCCACGCCGGCACCGTTTTATGCTTCTGTGGACTTGAGAAATGCTGGTTTCAAACTGGCACCAGTGGATACCAACCTGTTTCCCGCGGGATTCAATAATCTCAATGCGTCATTTATACCGCTCTCTATTCAAGCTGCGCAGGCGGCCGTGGAGCGAGCGTGTCCGACCGCGAAACGGGTGTTGATAGTGGCTGAAAATCACACCCGTAACCTGTTTTATCTGGAAAGTCTGGAAACACTACGCGATATTTTCCAGAAAGCAGGTCTGGAAGCTCGGATAGGCAGTTTACGCGACGATATCACCGAGCCGCTCACGGTCGAATTACCGTCAGGTAAACACTGTCTGCTTGAACCCCTTAAGCGACAAGGTAATCGGGTTGCGGTGGGCGATTTTTCACCCTGTCTGGTTTTATTGAATAACGACCTGTCTGGTGGCCGGCCGGCTATTCTTGAAGATCTTGAACAACAGGTGTTGCCGCCACTGCATGCCGGTTGGTCTACACGCAAAAAGTCGCATCATTTCTCCCATTACAATGCAGTTGCCAAAGAATTTGCCGAGCAAATTGATATTGATCCGTGGTTGGTGTCTCCGCTGACTTTGCAGTGCGGTGAAGTCGATTTCAAAGAGAAGTCAGGGCTGGAGTGTTTGGCGCGAAATATCGATAACTTGCTTATGTCTATCCGGGCTAAATACCGCGAGTACAATATTGACCGCGAACCCTTTGTTGTCGTGAAAGCAGATTCAGGTACTTATGGTATGGGCATCATGACAGTCAAAAGTGCCGATGAGATTTATAACCTCAACCGTAAGCAACGTAACAAGATGTCATCGGCCAAAGAGGGCTTGCTGGTTGATAACGTTCTAGTACAGGAAGGGGTCTATACCTTCGAAACCTTGGGTGAAGAGCAAGCGGTTGCTGAGCCGGTGATTTATATGATGGATCACTTCGTTATCGGCGGCTTTTACCGCGTTCATACCGGCCGCGGTGTGGATGAAAACTTGAATGCGCCAGGGATGCATTTTGAGCCATTGGCGTTTGCGCAATCCTGTATTACCCCAGAACAGACGGAAAAACCTGATTCAGAACCAAATCGCTTTTATGCCTATGGCGTGATTGCCCGACTGGCGCTGCTGGCGGCAGCCAGAGAGTTAGCTTAGGCGTTGTGCTCGCTGAGGTAAGCGATGGTCATGGTCTGGTTATGTAACTGACTATGACTGTCGTCTTCGCCTGAGCAGATTTCACCATTGGAGTAAAAACCAGTAATACCGGTTTGCAGACCCAGTAGTCGCTGTACGGCAAACACTTCGTCCGCCACCTGCGATTCCATCACCAACTTGCGACCAACACAGCTGACACAAATCGCCAGGGCCTTGTCATTAATATTGACGTCTTTCTGAAGGATCTGACGCGCAGCCTCACTGGCACCCATGACTAGACTGTCATGATCAGACTTGAGGAAACGTACGGTCGAGCCCTGATTGATATTACCGGCAAAGGTCAGGCTGTTGTCTTTTTCATTCACCGAAAGCAGGGTTCGGATCACGTTCACGTTCTTTTCATCCATGATCGCAAACGGGAAATTCAGACCTGAGGCTGGCAGTTCATTGGCGTAGTAGCCGATATACATTTTATATAACGGAAGTGCCGGTTTACTGTCGAGTTCATAGACGACGTTTTTATTAGAACGCGTAATCTGACGAGGAGGGCCATAAGGTTTCCAGCCGCCCAAAGCGCCACTGGTTACGATGGCATCATTGCCGTAAATACCGACAGCAACCACAACACGATCACTGATCTTGTCATCATTCAGTAGCAAGGTTTTGGAAAACTGAGCATCGTCGCCGGCCAGTCCGCCAGTGATAGGCACATTCGGCAAGACTTCCTGCAGGCCTTGAACCAGTTCAGATCCGTTTACATTCAGACCGTCACTCAGTACAAACACACCTTTGAGATCGTCCATTCTGAGTTCGCCGGCAATCTGAGCACCCAAGGCATGTGATTGTTCCATGCTGTTTACGGGCTTGGAAATAAAACGCAAAGTGCTGCGTTCCCATTTCATTGCTGTGATGTGCACACTGTCATCGTAAACACCATCACTGGTGATCTCACCAGAGGTTGTGCAGCCAATGATATGTGCTTCTGGATAACGTTTTCTTAACGTTTTGGCAAAGCCACGTTCATTAAAGCGGTTGACCGAGCCAAACACCAACACCCAGTTTGCATCCGGCAGTGGGGACGAAGATGGCAGTTTGTTTAAGCCTATTTTGGCGGGAAGATGTTCTTGTTCAAACTTCATAGCTTTACAAATCTGGCTCCGGTTTTATCGACGCATCCTGCATCGGACAGTTTCATGTAAAAAAGCGTATCGATTGATACTACATCAGATTATTGCAGATAGGGAATGGCTGACAATTGAAACTGTGAATCTGATCACATTTCGTGTGAGTGAAAACAAAAAAGCCGCACAGAGGCGGCTTTCTCATTGAGGAGGAAAGAACTGAAATTATTCAGCCAGTTTTTTCTTCAGAATTTCATTGACTTGGGCCGGGTTAGCTTTGCCTTTCGAGGCCTTCATTACCTGACCGACAAAGTAGCCAAACAGCTGTTCTTTACCTTCTTTGTACTGTTGTTTTTGGTCTGGGTTAGCCGCAATCACTTCATCGATCATGGACTCGATGGCACCGGTATCGGTAACCTGTTTCAGGCCTTTGGCTTCGATGACAGCATCAGCGTCTTCGCCTTCACCTTTCCACAGGGCATCGAAGACGGTTTTGGCAATTTTGCCTGAAATAGTGTTATCGGCAATCCGCAGCAACACACTGGCCAACTGCGCTGCGCTGACCGGTGATTCGGTAATCTCCAGATTTGCCTTGTTCAGAGCGGCAGACACTTCACCGATGACCCAGTTAGCACATTGTTTTGGATCGTTATTGCCCGTGGCCGCCAGAACAGCTTCGAAGTAATCGGCCAGTTCACGGCTGCTGGTCAGAAGAGAGGCGTCATAAAGAGACAGGCCCAGCTCGTTCACAAAACGATCCCGTTTTTCATTCGGCAGTTCCGGCAGAGTGGCACGGACTGATTCAAGCAGCTCGTTTTCGATCAGCAATGGCAACAGGTCAGGGTCGGGGAAGTAACGGTAATCGTTGGCTTCCTCTTTACTACGCATAGAACGGGTTTCGTTCTTATCTGCATCATACAGGCGAGTTTCCTGGACGACTTCGCCGCCGCCTTCGAGCACGTCAATCTGGCGTTCTATTTCGTAGTTGATAGCACGTTCAACGTTACGGAAGGAGTTGATGTTCTTCAGCTCGGCACGGGTACCGAATTTTTCCTGACCTTTAGGACGGACAGAGACGTTGGCGTCACAGCGGAAAGAACCTTCCTGCATATTGCCGTCGCAGATTTCCAGATAACGCACCAGAGAGTGGATTTTCTTCATATAGGCCACGGCTTCTTTGGCGCTACGCATATCCGGCTCAGAAACGATCTCCAATAAAGGAGTACCGGCACGGTTCAAATCGATACCGGTCTGGCCATGGAAATCTTCGTGCAGCGATTTACCTGCATCTTCTTCCAGGTGGGCACGGGTGATACCGATGACTTTTTCAGAGCCGTCTTCCAGCTCAATGCTGATTTGACCTTTTCCCACCACTGGCAGCTCATATTGGCTGATTTGGTAACCTTTGGGCAGATCCGGGTAGAAGTAGTTTTTACGGGCAAAGACACTGCGGTCAGCGATTTCAGCGTCAACGGCAAGACCGAATTTGATGGCCATTTTTACGGCTTCTTCGTTCAATACCGGCAAAACACCAGGTAATCCGAGGTCAACGGCACACGCCTGTGTATTTGGCTCGGCGCCATAGGTAGTAGGTGCGCCTGAGAAAATCTTACTTTTGGTGGCGAGCTGGGTGTGGATTTCCAACCCGATGACAACTTCCCATTCCATAATAACGGCCTGATTAAGATTCTAAAAACGACAAATTGTAGCAAGGATTAGCGCAAACTAAGAATTTTCCAGCCGCGTTGTTCGGCTACAGACTGCAGTTTGGGATCCGGATCGACGGCAACCGGCATATCGACCAATTCCAGCAAGGGCAGATCATTGTGTGAGTCACTGTAAAACACGCTGTCTTTCAGATTATCATCCCGACTGGCCAGCCAGTGCTTTAGACGCTCAACTTTACCGTGCTGGAATGAGGGCTTGCCGGCAACACGGCCGGTAAAGCGACCATCCACCATTTCCGGATCGGTGGCGATCAGATGCTCGATACCAAGCATGGCGGCAATCGGTGCGGTGAGAAAGCTATTCGTCGCGGTGATAATCAACAGAGTGTCGCCTTGCGAACGGTGTTTTTCTACCAAGTCTGCCGCAGCAGGCAGCATGATCGGTTTAATTTTCTGTTCCAGATAGGCCGCACGCCAGCCTTCCAGTGTTGCCATATCGTGACTGGCGAGGGGTTTGAATACGAAGGCCAGAAACTCGTAGATATCCAGCGAACCTTCAAGGTACTGCTGATAATAGTGCTCATTAGCGCGACGATAGGCATCTTCGTCGACAATACCGTTTTCGCACAAATAACGGCCCCATAAAAAGTCGCTATCGCCACCTAGCAGTGTGTTGTCGAGATCAAATATTGCCAGCGCCATGATACTGAATGTGTCTCCGCGATAAATTCAAATAGTGCCTATTGTAAGCCAAAATGCGTTGCAACCTGACGGTGCTTTTAATAATCTAACCGGTAATTGAAAATTAACCTGCTGGGGGCGTTAAGCGCTCAGCCAGTCAGAGACTTAAGTCGTGATTGATAAAGATGGCTTTAGGCCAAATGTAGGGATCATTCTCTGCAATGATGATAACCAGGTGTTGTGGGCACAGCGTGCGCAACATGATTCCTGGCAATTCCCGCAGGGGGGAATCAAAGCCCATGAAACCCCGGAGCAGGCGGCCTATCGTGAATTGATGGAAGAAGTGGGCTTGTCTCCGGAGCATGTGGAGTTGTTGGCTACAACACGGGGCTGGTTACGCTACCGTCTGCCGAAACGCTATCTGCGTTTTGGCAATAAACCTCTGTGTATCGGCCAGAAGCAGCGCTGGTTTTTAATGCGCTTTACCGGCAACGAAGACGATGTGAAGCTGGATCTGCATGAAAAGCCGGAATTCGATGATTGGCGCTGGGTGGATTACTGGCAGCCAGTGGAAGAGATCGTGTTTTTCAAACGCCGAGTCTATGAAAAAGCGCTGCACGAGTTTGCGCCGATTCTGTTCCCGGAATACCGCCGCCGCATTAACCGTCGGCAAAAAACCGACGCTTAATCAAGCTGTTTGCGGAACACCCGCGAATTACGTTGATAGTTATATAAAGCTTGTTTGGCTACCGGTAAGTCAGCGATCTCTGCGGGTTTAAAACCGTGCTCCAGAAACCAGTGCGCCGTTTGTGTAGTGAGCACATACAGCGAGGTCAAACCAGCGTTGCGGGCGATTTGTTCTAGGCTCGCCAAGAGCTGTTTGCCACGACCTTTGCTTTGATAGCTGTTGGAGACTGCAAGGCAGGCTAGTTCAGCCATGGCATTTTCGGGGTAAGGATACAGCGCAGCACAGGCGACCACCGTGCCGTCACGTTCCATCACAGTGAAATGGTCGATTTCGCGCTCCAATAACTCCCGTGAGCGTTTAACCAGCGTACCGTTGGCTTCCAATGGCTGCAGTAACTCCAGAATACCGCCGACGTCTTCAATCGTCGCCTGCCGTGTGGTTTCAAACGAAGTCGCTGTCAGCAAGGTGCCAGCACCATCACGACTGAACAACTCCTGCAAAAGCGCACCGTCTTGCGCGCGATCCAGCAGATGAACACGTTTTACGCCGGACTCACAGGCGCGCACTGCTGCACTAATCGAGGGGTGAGCATTCAGCTTTTCCCGAGCTTGTTGCAAAGTCAGTTCACGTGGCAGATCGCGGTTACTATGACCAATAAAAATGAGTTTATCAGCCTGTAACGACACGGCTACCGCAGTCGCAATGGCTTCTGCTGGCAGGTTAAAGACTTCCCCGGTCAGTGAGTAACCGAGAGGTGGCAATAGAACGATATTCCCCAAGCCAAGCTGTTGGTTGATGCCGTCGGTATCAATCCGCCGTACTTCACCGGTATGACCTAAATCAACGCCATTGAGTATACCGGCAGGTCTTGCAGTTACCAGGTTGCCGCTGGTGCAGCGCACGCGGGCATCAGCCATTGGCGTATGCGGTAAGCCAAAAGACAGTTTGGATTCAATATCCAGCCGTAATTTACCGATCACGGCTTTCGCCACCTTAAGGCTGGCATCATCAGTGATGCGTAAACCGCAGTGATAATGCACAGGAACGTCCTGTTTCTCACACTGCGCCTCAATTTGTGGTCGCGCGCCGTAAACCAGCGCCAGCTTGATGCCAAGGCTGCTTAAGATCGCTATGTCATGCAGCAGCGGATCAAAACCCTCACTATCAATGGTTTCACCATCAAAGGCGATGACAAAGGTCGCACCACGGTGCGCATGAATATAAGGCGCAGCCGCGCGAAACCAACTGGTTGTGGTGGCCAGATTCAGATGATTATTCAGTGGTGGCGCGTTATTCATAAGTTACTTTTTATCTCAGACTCAGCAGGCTTGCCAAGTGTGGTGTAAAATTCATAAGGATAAAAACGCGATCATAGCATTTTGCGTTGAATTTCAGATTTTTGGAGAGTTATCAGCATGCCTCAATATCGTTCTAAAACGTCGACTGCCGGTCGCAACATGGCAGGTGCCCGCGCTTTGTGGCGAGCGACGGGAATGAAAGACGATGATTTCAACAAGCCGATTATTGCCGTTGCCAACTCATTTACCCAGTTTGTACCGGGCCATGTGCACCTGAAAGATCTGGGTCAGTTGGTGGCTCGCGAAATCGAAAAAGCCGGTGGTGTGGCGAAAGAATTCAACACCATTGCGGTCGATGACGGCATCGCTATGGGCCATGGCGGTATGCTCTACAGTCTGCCATCACGCGATATCATCGCTGACTCTGTTGAATACATGGTTAATGCACACTGCGCGGATGCCATCGTCTGTATTTCTAACTGCGACAAAATCACACCGGGGATGTTGATGGCAGCAATGCGCCTCAATATTCCAGTCATTTTTGTCTCTGGTGGTCCGATGGAAGCGGGTAAAACCAAACTGGCAGGTAAAGACGTCAAACTGGATCTGGTGGATGCCATGGTTCAGGCCGCTGACGAAAACGTGAGCGATGAAGATGTCGCACAAGTTGAACGTAGCGCCTGTCCGACCTGTGGTTCCTGCTCGGGTATGTTTACCGCAAACTCGATGAACTGTCTAACAGAAGCATTAGGTCTGTCTCTGCCGGGCAATGGTTCGTTGCTGGCGACACATGCGGATCGTGAAGAACTGTTCCTGGAAGCGGGCCGTCGCATTGTCGATCTGGCCAAGCGCTACTACGAAAATGACGACGAAGATGTTCTGCCGCGCAATATTGCGACCAAGGCCGCGTTTGAGAATGCGATTGCGTTGGATATCGCGATGGGCGGGTCAACGAATACCGTTCTGCATTTACTGGCTGCGGCCAACGAAGCCAAGGTGGATTTCACCATGGCTGATATCGACCGCATGTCACGTAAGATCCCGAATCTGTGCAAGGTCGCGCCAGCAACTAATAAGTACCACATGGAAGACGTGCATCGTGCCGGTGGTGTTGTGGCAATCCTAGGTGAATTGGCTGCGGGTGGTCTGCTTCATACCGATGTACCGACGGTTCACAGCAAAACGCTGGGTGAAGGTCTGGCGCAGTGGGATATTGCCCGTAGCGAATACGAAGTCGCGCAAAGCCGTTACTTGGCAGGCCCTGCCGGTATTCCTACGCAGGTCGCTTTCAGTCAGGACTGTCGCTGGCCGGAACTGGATATTGACCGTGAAAATGGCTGTATCCGTGATATTGAACATGCTTACAGTCAGGATGGTGGCTTGGCGGTACTCTACGGTAACCTCGCCGAAGATGGTTGTATAGTCAAAACGGCGGGTGTCGATGAGTCTATTCTGACCTTCTCAGGTCCAGCCCGCATTTTTGAATCACAGGATGCTTCTGTTGCGGCGATTCTGGGCGGCGCAATCAAAGAAGGTGACGTCGTACTGATTCGCTATGAAGGTCCGAAAGGCGGTCCGGGCATGCAGGAAATGCTGTACCCAACTAGTTACCTGAAGTCTAAAGGTCTGGGCAAAGCCTGTGCCTTGCTGACTGATGGCCGTTTCTCTGGTGGTACGTCCGGACTTTCTATTGGTCATGCCTCACCGGAAGCGGCCGAAGGTGGCAATATCGGTCTGGTGGAAGAGGGCGATATCATTCATATCGATATTCCGAACCGTACTATCAATGTCGAATTGAGCGATGAAGAATTTGCCCATCGCCGTGCCAAGATGGAGGCGCGTGGTGAAAACGCGTGGAAGCCGGTGGCGCGTGAGCGTGAAGTGAGCTTGGCGCTACAAGCCTATGCGGCGCTGACGACCTCAGCCGCTAGAGGTGCCGTTCGCGATGTGGAGCAGTTAAAACGTCGCTAATAGCTGACAAGTAACAATAAAAAAGCCCGGGAGACCGGGCTTTTTTATATCTGCTGAGCGTAAAGCTTCTGATACAAGCCATCCTGACGGATCAGCGACTCATGATCGCCTTCGGCAATGATTTCGCCACCATCAAACACCACTACACGGTCTGCTTGGCGAACGGCACTTAAACGATGGGCGATGATAATCGTGGTACGGTCTTGCAGATATTGCTCAAGCGCCATATGCAGGTGGTATTCGGTATCACTGTCAAGCGCAGAGGTAGCCTCATCCAGAACGACTACGCTGGGGTTAATCAGCACCATACGGGCAATCGCCAGTCGCTGACGCTGACCTCCCGACAGTTTTACCCCGGCACGGCCGATAATGGTATTCAGCTTTTTGGGCATCGCCAGAATCACGTCTTCCAATTGCGCGATTTTGACCGCATTCCAGATAGCATCATCATCAAACTCGCGACCCATCGTAATATTTTCACGTACCGTGTCGTTGAATAAAGCCGGTGCCTGAAGGACGGTTGCGACATGTTCACGAACCGTGTCGAGTCCGATATCACTGACGGCCACATCATCAAAATAGACCATGCCTTTGTCGGCAGGATAGAGGCCGAGTAGAACGTTGACCAATGTGGATTTGCCGGCACCGCTAGCACCAACCAAAGCGACTTTTTCACCAGCGTTAATATTCAAAGAAACGCCATTCAGCACTTTGTTGTTATCGCCGTATTTAAAGTGCAGGTCTTCAATGCGGATACTGCAGGCCTGACCTTTCACAAACGGGTTTATTTTGTCCGGATAACGTTGTTCTTCTCTCATGGAGAACAGTTTGTTCAGTCGCGTCACCGCTGCGCTGGCAGAGTAGAAGGAATACTGGATATTCAGAATTTCCTGCACTGGACTCATCATAAACCACAGGTAGCCGAACACGGCGAACATCTGACCGATGGTCAGATCGGAAAACACCACCATAAACATACTGACGGCACGGAACACATCAAATCCGAACAGGAAGATCACAAAGGAAAAGCGGTTAGCCGCATCGCTTTTCCAGGCGAATTCCGAGGCGTGGCTGCGCACACTGCGCGCCTGCTCAATAACCCGGAGAAAATAATGCTTTTCCCGGTTGGCTGTGCGGATCTGTTGAATCGCATCCAGTGTCTCGGTCAGGCTCTGCTGAAATAGCTCAAAGGCCGAGTTCTCTTTTTTCTTGAGTGCCTTGACGTGTTTGCCGACGACCATAGTGAAATAAATCACCAAGGGGTTCATAAACAGGATCAGAAGAGCCAGTTGCCAGTGTAAAAACAGCAGGATAACCGCTGTACCTATAATGCTAAGTAAGGCGACAATAAAGCGGCTGATGGTGTTACCAATAAAGTTATCGATAACCTCAATATCGGTCACAAAGTGTGAGGCGATGCCAGCGCTGCCGCGGGTTTCGTATTCACTGATAGCAATTCGGCCCAGCCGATGAATAAGTTTCTGGCGAATGCGAAAGGTAATGCGTTTGGCAATCAGGGTGAAGTAACGGGACTGGGCGACGTTTAATACCAGAGAAATGACCCGAAGTACCAAGGTAAATAGCAGTACTGCGGTAATAAACAACACTGGGCCGTGCCAGGCTGCAGGTGTGTACTGCTCGATAAAGTGAACGGTGACACCAGGTTGATTGAGTAGCACCTCATCGACCATAAGTGGCAGTAATAAAGGCACGGGCACCGCGCAGATCGTCGCGAGCACAGCAATGACATTGGCTTTGATCAGGTGCTTTTTATAGCCCAAAGCCTGTCGCAAAATGCCTTTTAAATCGTAATTATTGTCGCTACTCATCAGTCTGCCGGAAGTAGAACACGAGAGGGCTGAAATCGTTTCAGCATTGACACATTTGTCGTGTCAGGGGCGTTGAAGTTCCGCCCCTGTGACCATTATACCCCGCAGGGTACGGGGTAGTGCTTGTAGGATTTAGAGACTACCCCAGCTGTCTTTCTTGCGTAGGCGCAGACGCGGCAGGATAAGTCCCAGCAGCAGCCCGGAAAACAACACGGCCGCACCGACTAAGAACCAGCTACGTGTGCTGTTATCTTTCAATGCATTATTTTCAATTACCAGTGTCTGGTTACGGTGGTCGATTTGCTGCAGCTTTTCCTTAAGCTGACGGTTTTCATTCTCCAGCGCTACCGCATTGGAGGCGGTGCGGCGCAGATCATCCAATTCCTTGCTCAGGCGTTGAGATTTTTCGCGCAAAGACAGGTTCTGAGAGTCGACATCGGTGTTTTGATTGCTGATCGAGGCAATCTCTTCTTTAAACTTGCTGATCTCCAGTTCCAGACTGGCAATGCGTTGCTGACTTGTTTCCAGTTGCTCACGAGCACTCGGCGAGTTGCTCAGATAACGGGTTAATACCCAGCCTTCAACACCATCCACTGTTTTTACTTTTGAGTAGCCGGTCGGGTCGGTTTCCAGCACTTGTAGGCGAGCGCCGGAAGGCAACATTTTTTTAATGCCGAATTTGATGCCCTGGCCGCTGCGCATGGTGATTTCCAATTCATCGGAAACGTAGCGGGTAGTTTGCGCCTGTGACAAAACGGGCAGGCAGAACAGGGCGGCGAGCAGGGTGCAGCTAATGAACTTTTTCACGATGCGTCAGCTTTTTGAAGAAAAGAACGCATTTTAACAGATGCAGCTCTGCGCACTTCAAGTGTCTATAGATCGTTATGCGACTAAGTCAGCATAAATGCCTTGTTCATCAGCCTGTCATAAAAGCTTGGTAATTTCGCAAGGGCGAAAAGACAGGTAAAAAAGAATGGATAAATTAAGAGTAATGTTTTTATGCACGGGAAACTCCTGCCGCTCTCAAATGGCGGAAGGATGGGCGCGTGCGCTGGCCGGTGATGATATCGATATCAAATCCGCCGGTATCGAAGCACATGGCCAGAATAAGCGGGCCATTCAGGTCATGGCCGAAGTAGGTATTGATATTTCGGCGCAGGAATCGATCCGCGTCAATGCGGAAATGCTGGAGTGGGCTGATCTGCTGGTGACGCTGTGCGATAACGCAGAAGAACAATGCCCTCTGCTCAGCCCGCATACGATTAAGGTACATCTACCGTTGCCGGATCCTGCCAAGATGCGTGGCAGTGAAGCAGAACTGTTGGATGAATTCCGCGAAAGCCGCGAAAAAGTCCGTCAGCGGGTGGAGTTTGTACTCGAACAGGTAGCCTTGGATGCGGCGGTTTAGACCGCTCCTTTAGCTATTGATGACTTTGTGCTGGAATGGTGACGCGCAGCACTGGCACTGCATAGTGGCAAGCTGATACAGACTGTTTCCGCTGATTTGTTTGGCCATCGACTTGGCTTTGCTGGCGCACCCGGCCAGGTCACTTTCCAGCAAAATACCGTTAAAGTCCTTCAATCTGACTGCACCGATAGACAGGCTGAGCAAGGGATAGAAGGTTTCCCGGCCATGACGGTCAACGGCATGAATGCCTTTCTGCTGCAGGTGGCGTAGGTTATAAAATTGCGGGTGCAAAGCCTCAAATGCAGACAGGATTTGTTCACAGCGCTGACGCCAGTCTGCACTTTCGAACAGAATAATAAAGTCATCGCCGCCGACATGACCGATAAAATCAACATCGGTATTGATATGTTCAGTCAGGGTTCTGGCGGTCAGGCTGATGACCTGATCCCCTTTGCTATAGCCATATATGTCGTTATAGGGCTTGAAGTTGTCCAGATCGACATAACAGATAGTCACGTCCCTATCCTGCTCAATACTGTCGCGAGTCTGTTCGCTGATCGGTACGTTGCCGGGCAGGCCGCTGAGTGGATTAGCATGGCGGGCCATGGTGATCTGCATATCGGTGATCTGACGTAATAAGTCCATCAAGCTGCCGACACCACGGTAGCGATCCGATTCTGTAATCACGAACACACTGTGATTTTGCTGCGTTTGCTGACTGGTGATCTGGTAACTCAGCTTTTTCAAAGGCAGTGTGGTCTCCACCACCAGTGGAGAGGTATCCATAAACGATTGAATGGCTTTGCGGCCATGTAATTCACGGCCATAGCGGCTTGCGTACAAGGTCATAAACTCATCGCGCCAGACCATGCCACGGACTCGGTTAGCATCATCGACTACAGGTAAGGCCGTGAGTTTTACACTCATCTGAAAACGTTCAGCGGCCAGTTCCACATTGTCTGTCAGGCGCAGGGGTTCCAACTCACTCAGCAGACTGCCAACCAGGGTATTCGCTCGTGGTCGCCCTGCGCTGATAAGGTTGGTTGTCTGGCGCTGGGTGAATAACGTGTCATCCAGTGTTGGCTGAGGGTGACGGCTGGGGCGGGCGAAATAGTAGCCTTGTGCAAACTGCATATCCAGGCCTTGCGCCGCCAGGTATTCCTGGCGGATTTCGACGCCTTCGCCGATGACCTGACAGCCGATGCTCTGGGCAATATCAATCATGGATTGGACGAACTGACGTTTTTGCCGGTCTTCGTGAATATTCTGCAAGAAGTGACGGTCCAGTTTGACGAAGTCTGGTTTGAGTTCAGACCAGGTTCGCAGACCCGAGTAGCCAGCACCGAGATCATCAATAGCGATGGAAAAGCCCATTTCCCGGTAATGCCGAGTGGCTTTACGCATCAGGTCATAGTCATCGATGGGGTATTGCTCGGTCAGTTCTATCACGACCTGTTCCGGCGATAATCCTGCCTCCTGCAAAAACTGCAGAGTAAGGCCATGTGGGTAGTCATTCTGCAGCAGGGCCGCTGGCGAGGTGTTGATGAACAGTTTTCCCGTCAGCCCCAGTTCGCCATAGCGGCGTATTACGGTTTCCCGACAGAGCAAATCCAGCTCAGCTAGGCGACCATGACGGTTCGCCGTATTAAACAGGTTGATCGGTGAATGCAGCGGACTGGCCGATGGTCCACGGATCAGGGCTTCATAGCCGAATATCTGCTGATGTTGCAGTGAGACAATCGGTTGAAATAACGGGGTCAGACTTCCAAGTCTTAAAATCTCTTCCAATGAGTGGTAATGGCGTAGTTCTTCTTGTGTCATTTATTATTAGCCGTCATAAAAAAAGTCCTGCCCCTGGAGAGGCAGGACAATTCACCACGAGAGATGAGCTTTAGTTAAGGTGTAATTTCATACAGTGAGATGGTGTTGCTAATTTCATTGGTCACCAGCAGCCAGCCGATGTTTGCGTCGCGCTCAATGTAAATCAAACCTTCAGGGCCAACGTCAGCCGGTTCACCATCAATTGCCGCAATCATGTCTAAATCCAGAAAGCCGACAGCTTCCGGTTTGGATGGGTTAGAAAGCTTATAGATGAAAATGTCTGAGGTACGCTCTGTACCAATGAATGCGTAAGTGTCACCTGCTAACTCACCGACAACGACGGATTCAGGCTCAGGGCCTTTGGCATCACTGCGGTTCTCTTCTTCTACGCCAGGTTCATCAGAGTTGAAGTAGAGAAGTGGGTTCGCTTTTGACGCTACTGATTGAGCTTGAGCACGCTCGAATTCAGAGCCGCTGTCATACACTTGATTACCGTTGGCATTCCAGATTGAGAATGACCGGCCACCTACTGAAAACAACTGATCCACGTCACCGTCACCATCAATATCGCCTTGTGATTTAGTAGTCAGGAGGCGACCGAGGTTTTCATTTTTCTGGAGCTCTTCAGCATTTGGGAATGCTTTAGGGTCCAAGGTCAAGTCTTTAATTCTGGCTTCTTCACTGTAGCCATCATAATCACGCGTATCGCCTTCATTTGCCGTGATAATGAAGGTAGCATCATCACGCTGATAATTAGCAATCGCATCAGGCAGATACATGCCAAAAATTGGCCAGGATTGGATATTTATTGCGTCGTCTTTATCGCTGGCATCAAAGCCATTTCTTTTCTGGTGATGAACTTTGTAGCCTAAACCATAGATATCGGTGATCGTTGCGGAAGTAATATCCAGTTTTGCCAGAGCATTGTTTTCCTGCAATGAAACCCAAGCTGTGCTTGAGTCAGCTGAAACAGTGATGTATTCGGGTTCAAGATCCTGAGAAACGCTGGCGCCAGGGCCAAAAATACGAACATCCTTTAACTTCACTTCCTCAAAGACATGGAAATTAGCGGTAGATGGTGTCCATGTTGATGTGTCAATGACTGTCACAGAACCTTCAGGGTCGGTGCTGTAATCATCGTTAGGTTCACCTTCATTGGCCACCAGCAAATAGTTGCCATCAGGGGTGAATGTGAGCATGTCTGGCAGAGCACCGGCTGTAATCACATCAAATTCGATGTAAGTGCTCAGATTGGTGTCGTATTCAAACAACACCACTGAGCCATTATCGGTTTTTGTTTCTGCTTCTACCGCAACAGCAACGATGCCATTGCTCACAGCGACACTATTCGGGCCGCCGCCATAGACAGACAGGTCAATAACCTGAAATTCTTGCAGCATAGTGTTGCCATCAAGCGACAAAATACGCAGTTCATTTTCAGCAGCATTAGTGACAAAAACACGTGAAGAGGCTTCATCGAATGCAGCAATTTCTGAACAGCTCTCTTCGCCACCACATTCTTCAGTGTAGGTGGACAACTTGGTCACGTTTAATGCGTTGGCTGTCAGCGGTAGCGACAGTGCCAGTCCTGCAAGTAATGAAAGTCGGAACATAATTCGGCCTCAGTCAGGGGTAAAAACATGATCAAGGTCACATATTTACTGGTCAGTTTGATGACAGAAAAATGAAGCTTTGATGACAGCCAAAAATACTGTGTTTACATAAAAAAAAGGCCCCACCCGAAGGTGAGGCCTTTTCCCGAAGAGTCCTTCTTCTAACTGGTGCCTACCAGAATGCTTGAGCGCGGAATTTCAGAGCTGATGGCTCTTCGTCTGCACCTGAGCCATCTACAGTCAGATCAGTGACTTTAGAGTAGTTCAGCATCAAGCGAGTGTTCTTGGTTGGGTAGTAGTTAAGACCCAATGTGAACTGGTCGTATTCATCTTCCAAAGATGAACCTGGATCGATTTCTACACTTTCAAATCGTGCTGCAACTTGCCATGCACCATATGGAGAGTTAGGTGAAATACCTGAGGTATAACCTTTTTTCCATTTCAGTGACTCACCAGTCAGGAAGTAACCCGCTTCAACGGCATATGCAGTTGTATCAATATCGCTACCAGTTTCTGGTTCAGCAGTGTGGTCTAAGTACTCGGCCATTGCATGGAATGAGCCAAAGATAGCCATTGCATCCACGGTATATGCATTCGCTTGATCCAGTGTAATGGTGCCAGTTGAGACAGGTTTAAAGCTGTCATCGTGGCTTACTAAATCTGGTTGGAATTTGAAGTCATCACCGCCACCTTGGGTCAGGTAACCTGCACCCAGTTGAACCAGGTTTTTACCTTCTTGGTATGGCAGGAAAGAACCGCGAACTGCAAACGTGCTGCCGTTGTTATCCCAAGTTTCACCACTATCATCAAGTGGGCCGTTAGTCAGGCCTGCAGACAGCAACCAGTTATAGTCTTTGTCATTGATTGCAGCAACAACACCGCTCTCACGAGCAGGCGATACAGTGCTGTCAGTAAACATTGGACGATCAATGAACGTCATGTACTTAGAACTGATTTTGGTGTTCAGGCCGAATGGGATATGAGATTGACCCAGTTTAACGCCCCATTTTGTGCTGTCAGTCAGCTTGTTTCCGTAACCCAGGTAAGCGTCTTTTACAGAGACATCATTACCGGCAAAGTCAGCTTCAAATTTGTAACCCCAGTCGTAGATTTTGCCTTCAAAACCCAGACGAGCACGACGCAGTTCAGTACCTTTAACGTCGTCAGAGCTGTCATCAGTGTCAGCGTCAGCATTGACGGCATCCCACATTACACGGCCGATTGGTTGGAATGACCAGTTACCGTCACGGTCTGAAACAACCAGTTTGCCGTCAGTTTCGATAACAGGCATGTTAGCAGTAGCGTCAGCGACTTCTTTTTTCATTTCAGCTTTATCAGCTTCAGCCATTTCTTTATCAGCGGCTGCGGCATTTGCCAGCAAGTCATAATCTTGGGCGCTGATAGTTCCTTTATCGCGCAGAACTTTGAGCAGATCCAGCATTGCGTCGTTATTAGCGTGTGCTGGCATTACAGCGCCGCCGAATAGCGTTGCTGCAATCAGTAAAGATGTTGATTTCAGTTTCAAGGGACTATCCTCTTGGTTGGTTAATCAAGTTCGGACTATCGCCGAAGTCCCGCACACCTTATGCCTGTAATGTTTCACGCTGATGAACGTTTTGTGACAGTTTGATGACATTGATACAAAACGGTGTTTTTGTGGTGCTGTTGCAACAAACAGCCAAGCTTGAAAAAAACAAAGACGACCCAATGTCTTTAAAGACATACCCAACAACAGAGAAACCTGATGTTTCGATTTTTATTTGTACTGTTTCTGGTGATACCCCTTATCGAGATTTATTTTCTGATTCAGGTGGGGCAAGTGATTGGTGCGGCGTGGACCATCTTTCTGGTGGTTGCTACAGCGGTGATTGGCGCCTTTCTGCTCAGGTTGCAGGGCTTTCAGACCTTACTCCGGGCGCAAAGTGTTATGGCCAAGGCGCAGATTCCTGCACTGGAAATGATGGAGGGGCTGTGCCTGCTGCTGAGTGGAGCACTGCTTTTGACCCCCGGCTTTTTTACTGACACGCTGGGCTTTTTATTATTGCTGCCGCCACTTCGCCGGGGTGTGATTAGTCATGTATTGAAAAACAGTAGATGGCTGTTCCGTCAAAAGGGGAGCGCATCGTTCTATCAAAGGCAATCGTATTCGGCACACCGGACTGGCGACATTATTGATGGTGAAATCGTCGACGACGATGAATCACGGCATTTAAAGTAAACAAAAATTCAAAAAATTTTAGCCCAAGCTCTTGAAAGCGGTTTTTCAGCCCCCATCTTAGGGGAGCCAAAACAAATAACTTGGTCCTAAACAGACATAGACATTTTTCGGAGGAATTACAGATGAATCTTCGCCCCCTTCATGATCGTGTGATTGTGCGTCGCATGGAAGAAGAAACCATGAGTGCAGGCGGTATTGTTATCCCTGACAATGCAGCAGAGAAGCCATCACGTGGTGAAATCCTGGCTGTAGGCAATGGCAAAATCACCGACTCAGGTGACGTTCGTGCCTTGTCAGTCAAAGTCGGTGACAAAGTCCTGTTCGGTAAATATGCCGGTACAGAAGTCAAAGTTAACGGTGAAGAACTGCTGGTCATGCGTGAAGATGACATCGTTGCAGTTATCGAAGGCTAATCTTCTGAATTCATTCGCTATATAAGGATAAGAGGAATAAACAATGGCTGCTAAAGAAGTCAAATTCGGCGCCGATGCGCGCCAAAAAATGGTCAAAGGTGTTAATACACTGGCCAACGCGGTAAAAGTCACTCTGGGCCCGAAAGGCCGTAACGTTGTTCTGGACAAAAGCTTTGGTGCACCTACCGTAACCAAAGATGGTGTGTCTGTTGCCAAAGAGATCGAACTGGAAGACAAGTTTGAAAACATGGGCGCACAGATGGTGAAAGAAGTGGCTTCACACACTTCCGACGCTGCCGGTGACGGTACCACCACTGCGACAGTTCTGGCTCAAGCCATTCTGCGTGAAGGTATGAAAGCCGTTGCTGCCGGTATGAACCCAATGGACCTGAAACGCGGTATCGACAAAGCCGTTCAGGCGGCTGTTGAAGAACTGCGCAGCATGTCTTCTCCATGTGATGACGACAAAGCGATTGCTCAGGTCGGTACTATCTCTGCTAACTCTGATACTTCTGTCGGTAACATCATTGCTGAAGCGATGCAGAAAGTGGGTAAAGAAGGCGTTATCACCGTTGAAGACGGTAGCGGTTTCGATAACGAACTGGACGTGGTTGAAGGTATGCAATTCGACCGTGGTTACCAGTCGCCATACTTTGTAAACAACCAGCAAACCATGACTGCCGAACTGGAAGACCCGTTTGTTCTGTTGTTTGACAAGAAAATCTCTAACATCCGTGAACTGCTGCCTACGCTGGAAGGCGTTGCCAAATCAAGCCGCCCGCTGCTGATCGTTTCTGAAGATGTAGAAGGTGAAGCGCTGGCAACCTTGGTTGTCAACAACATGCGCGGTATCGTTAAGGTCTGTGCAGTTAAAGCCCCTGGTTTCGGTGACCGTCGTAAAGCTATGCTGGAAGACATCGCTGTGCTGACCGGTGGTACTGTCATTTCTGAAGAAGTTGGCCTGAGTCTGGAAAAAGCGACTCTGGAACACCTGGGTCAAGCCAAGAAAATCACCGTCAGCAAAGAAAACACCACTATCGTTGATGGTGCTGGCCGTGGTGAAGAAATCCAGGCACGTGTTGAACAAATCCGTTCACAAATCGCTGAGTCTTCTTCTGACTATGACAAAGAAAAACTGCAAGAACGCGTAGCCAAACTGGCTGGCGGTGTTGCGGTAATCAAAGTCGGTGCAGCGACTGAAATGGAAATGAAAGAGAAGAAAGCCCGCGTTGAAGACGCTCTGCACGCTACCCGTGCAGCCGTTGAAGAGGGCGTAGTTGCTGGTGGTGGTGTTGCTTTGGTTCGTGCTGAAGGCAACCTCGGTGAACTGAAAGGTGACAACCACGATCAAGACATGGGCATTAAACTGGCCCGTCGTGCGATGGAAGAACCTCTGCGTCAAATCGCAACCAACGCGGGTGCTGAAGCCTCTGTTGTTCTGAACGAAGTGGCTGCTGGCAAAGGTAACTTCGGTTACAACGCAGCTAACGGTGAATACGGCGACATGATCGAAATGGGTATTCTGGATCCGACCAAAGTAACTCGTACCGCGCTGCAAAACGCTGGTTCAGTTGCGGGTCTGATGCTGACTACCGAAGCGATGATTGCTGAACTACCAAAAGACGATGCTCCAGGCATGCCTGATATGGGCGGCATGGGTGGCATGGGCGGCATGATGTAATCCGTCGTTCAGTCTTATGCTAAAGAAAGCCCCAGTTCTCGGACTGGGGCTTTTTTATTTCTAGTGCTCATGTTCATGGAAGAGCACGAAGTCATCATCGATGAAAGGTGGCTCTAACAAGGGCAAATTGGCGATGGGGGCTGATGAAATCATGCCAGACTCTGAATCCAGACGAATCACAGAACCCAAGCCGGCATAGAGGTAACGATCACGAAAGCTCTCACTCAAGCTGCCAAATGCGGGTTCTCCAGTACAGTGAGCTGGGGCAACCCATTCAACGTCAAATATATCTCTCATCGCCGTAGCTATACGTTGGATTTCTTCAACGGGAGCCGGTAACAAATGCGTTCCACCAATGACTAGGTGGATGGGCTGATTAAATTCTGCTTTAGCCGTTTCAATAATTTTCTCTATGGTTGGGTGACTGCAGCCAACCACAATCACTAGGCCTTTGGGGGTCTCGACTACTAGGGATAACTCCTGTAACGGCAAGTCGGTGCCCCAGCTACCTTTTAGGGCAATAAGGTGGATCCCTGCGCCTATTTTGCTGGTTTGACTGACCAGATTAAACTTGGCTTTTGGCCATGCTGTCCCAAATGTCAGGCGGGATGGTGGTTTGCCATCAAAATAGCGCATGTTGGCGGAAAGTGATGGATTCCGTGGATAAAAATCCCCCGGTAAGTCTGCGCCAAACACACCAAAGCCTTCTCGAGGTGCGTATATAGGAAGATCTGGGCGTTGTGAAACCAGATACGCTAGCCCCCCCATATGATCACCATGGCGGTGCGAGATGATGGCAAATTGAAGTTTGTTGAGATCTACGCCGCTGGTTTTTACATTGTGAGCAAAGATGTCACCGTTATTGCCTGTATCAAAAAGAAATTGGCTGCCATCGTGTTCGATAACGACTGAAAAGCCCCAGTCTTTGGTTAGAGTAGTTGGTGGTCCGAAAGCATCATAGAGAATGGTTAGACGGGTATCTGACTCGGCAAAGCTCATGCCTGAAGTGAGACAGGTCAGCAGTAGAAGAAAACGAATGAATTGAGCGGCCATTGCATACCTCCAGTGATAGTGTGATGTTGGTCAACATCATGAAGGTGAATAGGCACAGCGACCATGTTGGTTTAAGCATACGCCTAAATGCCATATACCGCATCTTCCGCGGGTGAAAGAAAGCCAAGAGACGGCTTACGGGTGTAATGTTTTCCAGAATGGCAACATGAGGACTGCCAGAATCAGGGCGATAACAGTGAGCACACCCAGACTTCTCATAGGATGTTGCAGGCTCTGCTGCCAGAAGCTGGCTTCTTCACCGTTTGCGATTCGACTTTTATAGTCGGCTTGCATGGTTTCTGCACGCTGTCGTTGATAGTTATCGATGACTGCGCGGGCACGAAGAATCTCGTTGTGGTCACGCAGCCAGATGGCTGCGACACCTAAACCGAAGAAACCGGCAGAGGTTTCATACACATCAAAACCACCGTCATCGAGCAGTTTGCGGATGTCCTCTGCCTCATCCTCTGGCACCTGATTCAGTTTGAACAGCAGTGTTGCCATGCTTAGTTGTGCTCGCCGTTCTGCAACTGATCGGCAAAGCCATGATTGACATCGCGGTGCTCTGCCTCGTCATCACGAACTTTAAGAATGACATCGCGCAGCCGTGCATCCGCGGCGAGTTGCCAGTAATCAATGGCGATCTGCGGCGCGGGGACATTCTCATAGGTGCCGTTATCAACACCGTTGAGGTATTCGGTATAGCTGTAAACCGCTTCTTCTTCCAGATAGCCGACAATGCGATGCGCTACCCGTGATGAGCATAGATAAAGCAGGAAAAACAGGTTATAGAACACACCCTGAGTAACGATCACCAGCAGGCGTTCGGAGATGTTCGGTTTGGCGATATGAATAAAGGTCAGCAAGTGCATGCGTTCATTTTCGGCTTCATCCAGCAGGGTCTTAATCCAGCCCTCATCATCTTTCATTCGACGTAATGAACGAAGGTGCTGTAGCGCACCGCCGACCATGCCCGGTACCGCAGCTACGGTTTCCAAAATCACGGCGCGATGGCCATAGCGTCCGGCAAAAAAGACGTCTGCAAAGAAACGCATAAATTTGACGACGCGAAATGCCACCTTGTCGGCAAAACAGCTCGGTGAATGGTGAGGTGGATTTTGATAATTGTCTGCCATGACTATTCCCGGTTAACGTTTAGCGGCTTAATACCTTGCCGTTAGTTTAACCTGCAATCCTAGGCGAATGTGAAGCCCTAAATAAGGCGAGAGTACAGAATGATGTTAATGACTTAACGTCAGCCACTCAAACGAAAGCCCCGCTAAATAGCGGGGCATACTTTCTCAGGCAATTTCAGAGGTGCAGTGAGGGCAACGAGTGGCTTTGATGGAGATGGTTGAGTAACACTGACCACATTCTTTGGTGGTTGGCTCTGCAGGCGCTTCTTCTTCCTCTCGGCGCAGTTGGTTGATGGTGCGAATCAACAGGAAGACGGCAAAGGCAACGATGAGGAAGCTGATAACGGCATTGATAAAGACGCCATAACTGATAACGACAGCGCCAGCTTCCTGTGCTGAGGCGAGTGTTGCGTATGGCCCCGCGCTGCTGCCATCTTTCAGGGTGACAAATAAATCAGAAAAGTCGACACCGCCAAGCAATAAGCCTATCGGCGGCATAATGACATCGGCAACCAGGCTTTTGACGATGGTGCCGAATGCGCCGCCAATGATGATGCCGACAGCCATATCGACCACATTGCCACGCATGGCAAACTCTTTGAATTCCTTCAACATGCACAACACTCCTCAAATTTAGAGAAACGCCATGGCCGGAGCGCTGTGCGTGAAGCCTGATGAAACATAAAGGCACATCCCCGTTTATGCCATGCAAACACCATCTTTATGACAGGTTCAGCCTGATACTAGCCTTGCTTTAAGTGCGCTGTCCAGTCGCGATGTCTGCTACTGGAAACGTGGACAGCGAGGTACGTCACACTGGCCGGCAGGGATATCACGTTGGCCGACAATTTCTTTCAGGCTGTCAGCTAAGTTTTTATCTTCAGGTGCGAGGCGCACCGCACAGCCAATCGCCTTGACCGCACCAACCCGACATTGCGCGGCAGTCAAGGCATAAGCGAGGTTATTCCAAGCCTGAGCATTTTCTGGCTCAATCGTGACCGCGCGGCTGAAGGCGTCACGTGCCTTGTCATACTCCTTGGCGGCATAGAAAGCGTTACCCAGCGTCATTTGAGGTAAAGCCTGATCGGGCCAATGCAGGCTAGCAGCTTCAAACGCCTTAAGTGCGGCTTGCTGGTGACCGGTTTGCATTAATGCAGTGGCACTGCGGCTGTATTCCAAGGCATTGGCAGTAACAGGAATGTCACCCGGGTCAGCCAGCACATAAGCCCAGTAATTGCCACGGTGCCAGGTACGTTCAAAGGTTGAAAATGGGGTGATTCGTCGTTCAGTCGTACCCGATCGCAAGATCAGTAGCCCCTGATCAAGGTCGTAGCCGACCACAACGGCATAATGCCAGCGGGGAATCCAGGCTAAAGACAGGTTCTGAAAGATTAATACGGGGCGACCGGATGCCACTTCCCGAAGAATTGCATCGAGCTGGCCGGACAATTTATAGGTGAGCTGCTGATAACTACGAGCAGTGGCGACCATCTCGATCTGCAGACTGCCCTGACGTTCTGGCAGGTAGACCTTGTCGACCAGATCGTCCGGACTTACCTCGACGCCCTGCGCCGTGAGTACCGTTGCCAACGCCGCCGGACCACACTGGTATTCTTCCTGGGGAAAGAACGCGACGCCTGCAAGTTCAACACTGCGAGGGGTATTGTCTGGTGGCTCAATGCTGAGTCGTTGTGTCTGCGGTGTACCGGCACAGGCGGTTAACAGCAGACTAAAAAAAACGCCAGACAACAGCCTGGCGTTTTTTTTGATGTATTCCATCGACATATTAGTGATTGATATCGTGGACAAACCCGAACACATCGGTTGCACCCAACATATCGGTGACCACCAATACGATAAAGATGACCAGCAAAGCGCCGATGACACCGGTACCACCTGCAGGCATTTGATCAAATTCCTGGGCAAGTTGAGCCAGTTCCTGATCGTTCATGTGTTGAATACGTTGTTTTGCATCATCGATATTCACGCCCATTTCGACCAGTTTGTCCTGAACGTCTTGACGATCCAGTTCGCTCAACACTTGCTGTTTTGTCACTTCCTGTTGAGACTGAGCGATCAGCTGGGAGTTATCCACCATGGCAGCTTGTAATGGCGCCATATGAATACTGAGCAGAGCCAGAATAGACAGGAACGGTACTACTTTTCCAAGGCGTCTGAAGAAATTCATAAATACTCCTTATCCAAGTTGTGAGTTCACAATCACGACCCTTGTGATTATGTAACCCCTCGAGCATAGCAAATATGTAGTGCGCAAGCGAGTCAGTTCCTAATAGTTTGTGAGCCAATCAACAAAACTTTTTAGGGTACTTGTTGTGACAGAACACACTGTTGGTTTGGTCTTAACGGCGCATCAGGTAAAGTAAGACTTTCACGTCACTAAAGAAACAATGGAGTCTCTATGACCACGGCATTTTCATCGCCTGAGCCCTGGCAACAAGCACTGTCTGGCTATCCTGAGTTGCAGGGCAGCGTTGAGACTGTGTTATCGGGCAGTGATTATGTTACTCACTGGGGACTGCGCCAGCCGGTGCAACTTAATGCATTGCTGGCATCGCGGGGGATAGAACGTAAGCAGACTTTGGCAGAGTTTGACCAGACTCTGGCGGATCTGCTTGCCGAGGTAACGGATGAAGCTGGTCTGCATCGTGGTCTTCGCCTGTTCCGACATCAACAAATGGTGCGAATTATCTGGCGTGATCTCGCTGGTTGGGCGGATTTGGCTGAAACCGTAGCGGATTTGTCGGCGATGGCCGATGTCTGCATACAACGCAGTCTGGCACTACTGCATCAATGGCAGACCGAGCTGTATGGTGAGCCGGTTGATGTAAGCGGTCAGCCTCAGCAAATGGTCGTTTTGGGCATGGGTAAGCTGGGGGCGGGTGAGTTAAACCTGTCCTCCGATATTGATCTGATTTTTACCTTCCCGGAAGAAGGTGGGACTCAGGGCGGTCGAAAAACGCTGACGAATGAAGAGTTCTTCATCCGGCTTGGGCGCAAGCTGATTCAGGCACTGGATAATCAAACTGTGGATGGCTTCGTATTCCGCGTCGATATGCGTCTACGTCCTTTTGGTGACAGCGGCGCGCTGGCCGCCAGCTTTGATGCGATGGAAGAGTACTACCAGACTCAGGGACGTGAATGGGAACGCTACGCGATGATCAAGGCGCGGGCGATAACCGGTACGGATGAGGCCAGAAAACAACTGAGCGATATGTTGCGGCCGTTCGTTTACAGACGTTATCACGACTACGGCATGTTTGACTCTCTGCGAGAGATGAAGACGATGATTGCCGGTCAACTGCACCGTCGAGGCATGGAGGATAATATCAAGCTCGGTGCTGGCGGTATTCGTGAAATTGAGTTTATCGGTCAGGTATTTCAACTGATCTATGGTGGCCGAGACAGACCCCTCCAGCAACGTCCGATTCTCACCATCTTGGACTGTCTGGCAGAGCGTGCTCTTTTGTCACAGCAGGCTGTGGATGAACTGAAACTTGCCTATGATTTTTTACGACGCAGTGAGCACCGTATTCAAGCCTGGGCCGATCAGCAAACGCATATACTGCCCAAAGATGACCATGACAGGCTACGTTTAGCCAGGGCGATGGGCTTTGATGACTGGGCGACATATAGCGAGGTGTTGCAAGAACATCGTCAGCATGTGCATGAACACTTCCGTCAGTTGCTAGATGCGCCACAGGCCGAAGGTGAAGCCGCAAACGGTAAGGTTTCTTTGTTGAACGCCAGCGATGAGGAAAAGCAGATTTATCTGCAGCAGTGTGGCTACCAGAAAGTCGACGAGAGTGTGGATGTTATCAATGCACTGCTTGACCGTCATATCTCTCGCAACCTAAGCCAGACAGGCCGTCAGCGATTGGAAAAGCTGCTGCCGCTGCTTGTGCAGGCTGCAGGCAGTGTTGAAAATGCCGATGAAACCCTGACACGCTTGATGCCCTTAATGGAAGCCATCATGCGTCGTAGTGCCTATATGTCGCTACTGGTCGAAAACCCGATGGCGCTATCGCAGTTAGTCAAACTGTGCTCGGCCAGCCCACTTATCAGTCACCAATTAGCCAGACACCCAGTGCTACTGGATGAGCTGTTAGATCCGCGCTCTCTCTATGAAGTGCCTCAGCGTGATCAGCAGAAAGCCCAATTAGAGCAGTTTCTGTCGTCAGTGGATGAGGGTGACCTGGAACAACTGATGAACCGGCTGCGCGAGTTTCGTCAGATTGCTGCCTTGCATGTCGCTGCCGCTGATATCACCGGGGTGTTGCCATTGATGCGAGTCGGGGATCAACTGACTGAACTAGCTGAAATTCAGTTGGAAAAAGTCTGGCAACTCGCCTGGTCACATCTGGTTGCCAAACATGGTTATCCGCCGGTAGCGAAAGGCGATGATCCTGCTTCTTGTGGGTTTACCGTTTTGGCCTATGGCAAGTTGGGTGGCTTAGAGTTGGGCTATGGTTCTGATCTCGATTTAGTGTTTATCTTTGACGACAGCCAGCAAGGCATGACTGATGGTGACAAACCGGTAGAACTGATGGTGTTCTATACCCGACTGGCGCAGCGGATGATTCACCTGCTGACCACCGTGACGCCGGGGGGGATTCTCTACGAAGTCGATATGCGCCTAAGGCCCAGCGGCGCTTCCGGGCTGCTGGTCAGTCCGCTCAGTGGGTTCGCCGAGTACCAGCAAAATGAAGCTTGGACTTGGGAGCATCAGGCGCTGGTACGGGCTCGCTGCGTGATGGGCGATGAGGCTTTGTCAGCCAAAGTCAGTCAGATCCGTAATGAGGTGCTCGCTGTTGACCGTGATTTGCAAGAGCTGGCAGACAAGGTTCGCGATATGCGCAGCAAGATGCGTGAGCAACTGGATAAAACCGACGACCAACTGTTTGATCTAAAACAGGGGACGGGTGCTATCACCGATATTGAATTTATGGTGCAATATGAGGTAATGGCCTGGTCAGCAAACTTGCAAGAACTACTGGTTTACACAGATAATATTAGGATTTTGGACGCGCTGGTGGCCTGCGGCAAACTGGCACCCGTCGAGGGTGAGATGCTGGCAGAGGCTTATCGACGCTATCGCAGCGAAGCGAACTACTGCGTTTTGCAGGAGCGGCCGGCGCTGGTCCCTCAAGCGCAAGTGGGCAAGTATCCACAACAAGTAGCATCTATATGGCAACGCTGGTTGGGCGACGATTCAACCGGTACCGATTAATTTAGATTTGGAATTTAGGATATGGCAGCAGCAACAATGGCGGATCGTGATGGCGTGATTTGGCTGGACGGTCAAATGGTACCGTGGCGTGAAGCTAAGGTTCACGTTTTGACACACACTTTGCATTACGGCATGGGTGTGTTTGAAGGTGTCCGCGCCTACAACACCGATAAGGGCACTGCTATTTTCCGCCTGCAGGAACACACCGATCGTTTGTTCCGCAGTGCAAAAATTCTGGGCATGAAAATGCCTTATGACAAAGACACGGTGAACGAAGCCCAACGCGCTGTTGTTCGTGAAAACAATCTGGAATCTGCCTATATCCGTCCGATGTGCTTCTATGGTTCAGAAGGCATGGGCATTCGCGCTGATAACTTAAATGTTCACACCATGGTAGCGGCCTGGAACTGGGGTGCTTACCTCGGCGAAGAAAATATGACCAAGGGTATTCGCATCAAAACCTCGTCATTCACTCGTCACCACGTCAACATCACCATGTGTAAAGCCAAAGCTAATGGTAACTACATGAACTCGATGATGGCGCTGCAGGAAGCGGTTAGCTGTGGTTACGATGAAGCGCTGCTGCTCGATGCACAGGGTTTTGTCTGTGAAGGCAGTGGTGAGAACTTCTTTATGGTTCGCGATGGCGTTCTGTACACACCGGAACTGACCTCGGCACTGGAAGGCATTACCCGTGACACCGTGATCACCTTGGCGCGTGATATCGGCCTTAAAGTGGTTGAAAAACGCATCACCCGTGATGAAGTTTACATCGCCGATGAAGCCTTCTTCACCGGTACCGCAGCGGAAGTCACGCCGATTCGTGAATTTGATAACCGTCCTATCGGCAGTGGCACACGTGGACCTATCACCGAGAAACTGCAAGCCATGTACTTCGATCAGGTTTATGGTCGTAGTCAGGTGTATCAGAACTGGAACACCCTGGTTCGCTAAAACTAGGTTTAAGCGCGCCGGGTGACGCCGCTCGGCAGCGATAAAACAAAGAGGTAAGAAATACAATGGCAGGTCATAGTAAGTGGGCAAACATTCAGCATCGTAAAGGCGCGCAGGATGCTAAACGCGGCAAACTGTTTACCAAGCTGATTCGTGAAATCACCGTTGCAGCCAAAATGGGCGGTAGCGACGCGGCATCAAACCCACGCTTGCGTGCGGCGATTGATAAAGCACTGGGCAACAATATGACCAAAGATGTCATTGAACGTGCGACCAAGCGCGGTGCCGGTGAACTCGAAGGCGTTAACTACGAAGAAATCCGTTATGAAGGCTACGGCCCTAATGGCATTGCCATCATGGTTGACTGCATGACCGACAATAAAAACCGTACAGTTGCAGCAGTTCGTCATGTGTTCAGCAAACGCGGTGGCAATATGGGCACCGATGGTTGCGTTGCCTTTATGTTTAATAAAAAAGGCATTATCAGTCTGCCTGCCGGCTTGGATGAAGACGCGGTAATGGAAGTCGCACTGGAAGCGGGTGCCGAAGATATCATCAGCAATGATGATGGCAGTATGGATATCTTCACCAGCCCGGACGAATATGCCGCTGTGAAAGATGCGCTGGATGCAGCGGGCTTTGTGGCAGACTCATCACAAGTCACCATGCATCCTGACAATACCGTTGCGCTGGATGTCGAAGATGCACAAAAGGCCTTGGCAATGATCGAAGCCTTCGAAGAGCTCGATGATGTGCAGGACGTGTACTCCAACGCCGACTTTACCGATGAGGTGATGGCTCAGCTTGAGGGCTGATGTCATGTTCTATGACCCGTATTCTGGGCATTGATCCTGGCTCGCGTAAAACCGGTTTTGGCATCATCGAACTGGAAGGCAAAAAGATTAAGCATGTCATCAATGGCCGATTAATGGTCGGAGATGGTGAGTTTGCCGACCGCCTGAAGCAGATTTTTGATGGTCTTACCGAATTGATTGAGCGCTATCAACCACAAATGATGGCGGTCGAGAAAGTTTTTCTGCACAAAAATGCGGATTCGGCGTTAAAGCTGGGTCAGGCACGTGGCGCCGCCATCTGTGCGGCAGTGAGTAAAGATCTTAGTGTGGCTGAATACAGTGCCACACAAATCAAAAAAGCCGTGGTTGGCAACGGTCACGCGAAAAAAGATCAGGTCCAGTATATGATGTCTGTGATTCTGAACTTGCCGGAAGTCCCGGAAGAAGATGCCGCCGATGCGCTGGCCTGTGCGTTGACACATGCCCACCATGCATCGGTTGGAAGCACTACGCGCAAATTACCGGAAGGTATGCGCACAAGCCGTCGCGGAGGACGATATAGTCGATGATTGGACGTTTGCGTGGGGTGATTATCGAGAAACAGCCACCTGAGCTAGTGCTCGACGTACAAGGTGTGGGGTATGAACTCTCAGCGCCGATGTCGACTTTTTTCAACCTGCCCGCCGTCAACGATGAAGTCACCTTGTTTACCCATATGGTGGTGCGGGAAGATGCCCAACTGCTCTATGGCTTTGCCTCTGAACGTGAGCGTTTACTTTTCCGCAGTCTACTGAAAGTCAATGGTGTCGGTGCCAAGCTGGCGCTAACGATCCTGTCTGGCAGTGATGTCGATACTTTTGCTCGCAGCGTGCAGGACGGCGATACAGCGAGTCTGACCCGGCTGCCAGGTGTCGGTAAGAAAACTGCTGAGCGTCTGATTGTCGAAATGCGCGATAGGCTGAAAGAAGTCTCGTCGGCGATGGGGCTGGATGCGATTGTGACCGGTTCGTCAGCGCTTGCACCTACTACTGGCGCTAAAACCGAGGCTGTTGAAGCATTGATAGCTTTGGGTTACAAAGCCGCCGAAGCCGATAAGATGCTGCGCAGCTTTGATACTGAAGGCCTTTCCACTGAGCAACTCATTCGCCAGGCATTACAGAGAAACTGATGGAAGATCGTTTTATATCACCGCAGGCTAATAACGATGAAGAGCGTATTGACCGTGCGATTCGTCCAGTGCGTCTGGATGACTATATCGGTCAGCCAGTGGTGCGTGAGCAGATGGATCTCTTTATCTCTGCGGCCAAAAAGCGCAAAGAGGCGCTTGATCACACGCTGATCTTCGGCCCGCCTGGTTTGGGTAAAACCACACTGGCTAATATTATCGCCAATGAAATGGGCGTGAATCTAAAACAGACGTCTGGTCCTGTTCTGGAACGTCCTGGCGATTTGGCTGCGTTGCTGACCAATCTTGAACCCAACGATGTGCTTTTTGTGGATGAGATCCACCGCTTAAGTCCGGTGGTAGAAGAAGTCCTGTATCCGGCGATGGAAGATTATCAAATCGACATCATGATCGGCGAAGGCCCTGCTGCCCGCTCGATCAAACTGGATTTGGAACCGTTTACGCTGGTGGGTGCGACCACCCGAGCCGGTTCATTGACCTCGCCACTGCGTGATCGTTTCGGTATTGTGCAGCGCCTTGAGTTTTACTCGGCTGAAGATTTGAGCACCATTGTTCAACGTAGTGCCGGCATTTTGAATGTGAAACTGGATCCTAGTGGTGCCAGTGAAATTGCGCGCCGTTCGCGCGGCACCCCACGTATTGCCAACCGCTTATTGAGACGCGTACGTGACTATGCCGAGGTGAAATTTAACGGTGAAGTGACCGCCGAAGTGGCTCGTCAGGCGCTGGATTTACTTGATGTCGATAACTTTGGTTTCGATATGCTGGATCGCAAACTATTACAGGCGATTATCGAAAAATTTGAAGGCGGACCCGTTGGCATAGATAATCTCGCCGCCGCTATCGGTGAGGAGCGTGGCACGATTGAAGATGTGCTGGAACCATACTTAATCCAGGAAGGATTTATCATGCGTACACCGCGCGGAAGGGTCGCTACCAAGCGCGCCTGGCTGCATCTAGGACTAAAGACACCGGACCTGACTCTGGACGGAAATTGATGGAAAAATTTCACTGGCCGGTACGCATATATTATGAAGATACCGACAGCGGTGGAGTCGTGTATCATTCGCAATATTTGAACTTCATGGAACGTGCTCGAACCGAATGGTTACGTGCGCTGGGGTTTGAACAGGACCTGCTTAGGAACGAGCATAAACTGTTGTTCGCTGTGCATTCGATGCAGATCACCTATCGCAGGCCAGCGCGTTTTAACGATGCTTTGTTGATTGAGTCACAATTAGTCAAAGCGTCCGGTGCTAGTATGCAGTTTGAACAAATTATCTATCGTGGCGAGGAACTGTTGTGTGACGCGTCAGTCAGAATTGCGTGTCTCGACGCTGAGACCTTTCGCCCGAAATCCATACCAAAATCCATTTTGACGGAGATGCATAGTGTCTGCTGATCTATCCATTATTTCGCTGATTACAGAAGCCAGTTTGTTGGTAAAGCTGGTCATGTTGGCGTTGTTGTTGATTTCGTTTTACTCCTGGTTGCTGATTTTCCGTAAACGCAGTGAACTGGAGCAAGCCAAACGGGAAGCAGATGCTTTCGAAGACAAATTCTGGTCCGGCAATGAGCTGAACCGTCTCTATGAAGACATTTCTTCACGTCCTCATGCCAGTCGCGGTATGGAAGGTATTTTTGAGGTGGGCTTTAAAGAATTTGTGCGTCTGAAAAAATCGCCCAATGGCAGCAGTGTCGTGCTGGAAGGCTCACAGCGGGTGATGCGTATTTCGCTGGCACGTGAAATCGATCAGTTGGAAACATCACTGCCGTTCTTAGCCACAGCCGGTTCAACCAGCCCATACATTGGTCTGTTCGGTACCGTGTGGGGGATTATGAACTCCTTCCGTGCCCTCGGTAATGTGCAACATGCCACTTTGGCCATGGTCGCACCTGGTATCGCTGAAGCCCTGATTGCTACAGCAATGGGCCTGTTTGCTGCGATTCCGGCCGTTATCGCCTACAACCGCTATTCCCATGAGGTGGAGCGGCTGATCAATCGATATGATACTTTCCTTGAGGAGTTTTCCTCGATTCTGCAGCGTCAACAGGATTAACCGCGAGGCGAGTCATGGCTGTGCATAAACAAATGCGACATCGTCGCAAGCCGATGGGTGAGATTAACGTCGTGCCGTATATCGACGTCATGCTGGTGCTGTTGATCATCTTTATGATCACCGCGCCGATGCTGACGCAGGGCGTAAAAGTAGAACTGCCAGAAGTTGAAGCTGAACCAGTAGAAATGCCGGATGAAAGCACTGAGCCGTTGATTGTATCCGTTGATGCAGATGGCAATTTCTATATCGGAATTGGTGACCGTCAGGAAGACCCGATTACGGCAGAAGAGCTAATGGCCAAAACCGCAGCAGTATTGCGGCGCAATCCGAAGACTCCGGTGTTAGTCAGAGGGGATAGCGCTGTCGACTATGGCTATATCGTCGTGGCGATGGCGAAGCTGAAAGAAGCGGGCGCACCCAGTGTCGGGCTACTCACTCAGCAACCTGAACCTGTTAGCGGGACTAGATAAGAACGAACAATGAAAAAAGCTTTCGTTGAAAATTTTCTTGCCGGTAGCTACTCACTGTTGTTGCACCTTGCCTTGGTGGTATTACTCATTGTCGGGCTTGAATCTACCAGTACGCCGCAGTTGGCTTCCGATCCCAGCGTCGAGATCGTGCAGGCAACGGTGCTGGATGAAGTTATGGTCGAGCAGGAAATGGCTCGTCTGGAAGAAATAGAGCAAAAAGAGCGAGACGAGGAAAAGCAGCGTCAGCAGCAAGTTGAAGACAAGCTCAAACAGACTCAGGAAGAGCTGGCGCGTAAAGAGCGTGAAGCACTGGATTTAGCGGAGCGTGCGGAAATGGAAAAGCAGCGCCTGCAAAAAGAAGCTGAAGCGGAGAAGCTGCGGATTGCTGAGCTCGAGAAACAGCGTGCGCAGGAAGAACAGAAGAAGCTGGAAGCAGAAAAGCAGCGCCAGCTAGAAGAACAGCGTAAGCAAAAAGCCGAGCAGGAACGTATTGCTGCCGAGCAAAAACGTAAGGCTGAGGAAGAAGCAAAAGCCAAAGCCGAAGCAGAGCGTCGCGAACAGGAAGCGGCCAAAGCCAAAGCCGAAGCTGAACGTAAAGCGGAAGAAGCCCGTAAGCGTCAGGCTGAAGAAGAAGCGAAGCGTGCGGAAGAAGCCAAGCGTAAAGCCGAAGAGGAACGCAAAAAAGCCGAAGAAGCTAAGCGTAAGGCCGAAGAAGAGCGTAAACGTGCTGAAGAAGAGGCCAAACGCAAGGCTGCGGAAGATGCGAAACGCAAAGCAGAAGAAGCTAGACGTAAGGCTGCTGAGCAGATGATTCAAGATCAACTCGCAGCCGAAGCTGCAGAGTCAAATCGCAGAAGAGTTGCGGGTGTACTGAACATATATGCCCAGCAAATTCAGAGCAGAGTTAAACAATATTGGTCTAAACCTGCAAACGCCAAAGCTGGGATGCTAGTTACCTTAGAAGTAAAACTGATACCCGGTGGTGATGTCAGAAGTGTCAAGGTTATTAAGTCCAGCGGTGATCCTGTTTTTGATCGTTCCGCAGAGAATGCTGTTTACAAGGCCGCTCCTATGCCAATGCCTTCTGATCCTGATGCTACACAGCAGATCCTGAGCGAAGGTATTCAGTTTGAATTTAAACCCGAATAAGAGGAAACCATAATGGCACCAAATGTCTTGCGTTATCTTCTGGTAATGTTGGCAATCTTATTGCCGTTACAAGCTAACGCTGTTCTTAAAATTGAAATTACAGGTGGCTCTGCAACTGCGCTACCGATTGCGATTGTGCCGTTTGGTAGCGAGGGCTATGCCGCACCGGAAAACGTGTCCGATATCATCAGTAATGACTTGGCGAGCAGTGGTCGCTTCGCGCCAGTTGAAAAGCGTGATTTGATTTCACAGCCGCATGAGTCGCAACAGGTGAACTTTGCCGACTGGCGTTTACTGCGTTCAGAAGGTTTGCTGATTGGTAAAGTCAGCAGCCAAGATGGTGAAAACTATCAAGTGCAGTTTCAGTTGTTCGATGTTTACAAGGCAGAGCAATTAGTCGGTAAGCGTTATAACGTACCGGCATCCGGTTTACGTAACCTGGCTCATCAGATTGCCGATATTGTTTATGAAACGCTGACCGGTGAAAAAGGTGTGTTCGCCACTCGTCTGGCCTTTGTGACCGAGATGAAAAATGCCGATGGCAGCAAACGGTTTGCTTTGCAGGTCTCAGATGCCGATGGCGCGAACCCACGTACCGTGCTGCAATCCACCCAGCCAATTATGTCACCGAACTGGGCACCAGACGGTGAACAGTTGACCTATGTGACATTTGAAAACAGCAAGGCCGAAGTTTATGTTCAACAATTGAGTAGCGGACGCCGCAACTCAGTAGCCTCATTCAAGGGGTTGAACAGTGCACCGGCCTGGTCACCGGATGGCAAGAAATTAGCCTTGACCTTGTCCAAAAACGGTAACCCGGAGATCTATGTGCTGGAACTCGCTACCGGTAATCTGTCACGGGTCACTCATAATTCCGGTGCGATTGATACCGAAGCGGTGTGGATGCCAAACGGGCGTGAAATCTTGTTTACTTCCGACCGTGGTGGTCGCCCACAAATTTATCGCGTTGATGCCGAAGGTGGCCGTGCTGAACGGGTCACGTTTGAAGGCGGTTATAACGCATCTGCAGATATTTCCCCTGACGGTCGTACCATGGCAATGGTGCATGCGGTCAATGGTCGTTTCCATATCGCCATTCAGGATCTGCAAACTGGTGCAGTTCAGGTGTTGACCGACACTACTGCAGACGAATCCCCGAGCTTTGCGCCAAACGGCCGCATGATTCTGTATGCTACCGAGCAAAAAGGCAGAGGTATTTTAGCGGCAGTGTCCGTTGATGGCCGAATTAAACAGCGCCTGGGAGAATCAGGTAGCGCGGTCCGTGAACCGGCATGGTCGCCATTTAGACGTTAATCCGATAGGAGATAGTAAATGAAGTATTTCAAGTTGTTTGCTTTGATTCTGCCAATGTTTATGCTGGCAGCGTGTAGTTCGTCACCCAATAGAGACTACGAAGGCGATGTCGCTGTAGAAGATCTCAGTGCAGAAAGCTCAGGTGTTCGTGGTCAGGGTGCTAACGGTGAAGACATGGGCGCGGAAACTCAAGTTGTTGTGGGTGAAGATAGCTATGCCGCTGGTGAGTGGAATAATCCATCCAGCCCGCTCTACAACCGCGTTGTATACTTTGAATACGACAGCGATACCGTTCGTAGTGAAGATCAGGAAACCCTGCGTGCCCACGGTGCGTACCTGGCGAAGAACCCTAACCTGACAGTGCGTCTGGAAGGTCACACTGACGAACGTGGTTCGCGTGAGTACAACCTGGCGCTGGGTGAACGTCGTGCATTGTCAGTGCGTCAAATCCTGATGCTGCAAGGTGCGAGCATTGACCAGTTCCAAGTCACCAGCTTCGGTGAAGAACGTCCTGCTGCAGATGGCAGTGACGACTATTCTTGGTCTCAAAACCGTCGTGTTGAAATCAGATATTTAGGTCGATAAAAAATGCAGTTTAACGGCAAAAAAAGTGTTATCAGTGCCGTGATTCTGGCTGCCACTCTGCCCGGCATCAGCTGGGCAGAGGAGGCAGAACCGCTGCCACAGCGTGTTGAGCGCTTGGAGCGAATCATCCAGGGTCAGGGATTAATGAACCTTATTACACGCGTGGATCAGCTGCAGGCTGAAGTCAAACGTCTAAATGGTGAAAATGAATCTCTGCGCCATGAACTGGAACAGATGCAGAAACGTCAGCGTGAGATGTATATTGATCTCGATGAGCGTCTGCAAAAACAGGCTCAGGCGACACCGCCTCAGCCAGTAATGCCAGTGACGGACGGTGAGACTCCTGTGATGGACACCGTTGACGAGACCTCGGACAGCGGTCAGATGTCAGCCCCTGATTCTGCCCCAGCTGCAGTCGAAAGTGGCGAAGCGGCCTATCAGGCAGCCTTGCAAACGCTGCGTAGCGGCCAATATGAACAAGCCATTGCTGCCTTGCAGGCTTTCCCGGAACAATATCCGGGCAGCACCTATTTGCCTAATGTCTATTACTGGCAGGGTGAAGCCAAATACGTGTTGCGTGAGTTCGCCGATGCGGCGGCCTTATTCCAGATCGTGATTGATCAATATCCATCTAGCAGCAAAGTGCCTGATGCGTTATTGAAACGCGGTTTTAGTGAGCAGGAGATGGGCGATACGCAACGTGCGAACAACACGATGCAACAAGTTATCGATCAGTACCCTGACAGTTCAGCGGCCAAGCTGGCGAAAGTCAGACTGGAACGTAGTCAATAAAAACTGAGCCAGGAATTAGCATGGCCCAGTGCCGTATTACTGAAATTTTCTATTCGCTGCAGGGCGAAACCAGAACCGTGGGCTTGCCCACGGTTTTTGTGCGTCTGACCGGCTGTCCCTTACGTTGTGGTTACTGTGATACCGAGTACGCGTTTTACGGTGGCGAGAAGATGGACATCGAAGACATCGTTGCCCAAGTCGCCAGTTACAAACCTCGATATGTCTGCGTGACCGGTGGCGAGCCTCTCGCGCAGCCCAATTGCATTCCGTTACTGACTGCATTGTGTGATCTGAATGTTGAAGTCTCCATCGAAACCAGCGGTGCAATGGATATCAGCAAAGTCGATCCGCGCGTGGTTAGGGTCATGGATCTGAAAACGCCAGGTTCCGGCGAAGTCAGCAAGAACCGTTACGACAATATTGAACTGCTACAAGCAAAGGATCAGCTCAAGTTTGTGATCTGTAACCGTGAAGATTACGACTGGGCCAGTAATAAGCTGGATGAATATCAACTGAGCGGTCGTTGTGAAGTCTTGTTCTCACCGATTCATGGTGAATTAGACCCCGCGAAGCTGGCAGACTGGATCGTGGCTGATAACCTGCCAGTTAGAATGCAGTTGCAATTGCATAAATATCTCTGGGGAGATGAGCAGGGACGATGAAACGGGCTGTAGTTTTATTATCCGGTGGCCTTGATTCAGCTACGGTTTTGGCGATTGCTAAAGCGGAAGGCTATGCCTGCTATACCATCAGTTTTGATTATGGCCAGCGTCACCGGGCAGAGCTTGCTGCGTCAGCGTTACTTTCAAAACAGCTTGGCGCTGTCGAACATAAAGTCATCAATATCGATTTAACCGCCATTGGTGGTTCAGCTTTAACGGATACATCTATTGCTGTACCGGAGCAAGAACAGGAAGGCATTCCAGTCACTTATGTGCCTGCACGCAACACGGTATTTATGTCGATTGCATTGGGTTGGGCCGAAGTGCTGGAAGCGGAAGCCATCTTTGTCGGCGTGAACGCGGTGGATTATTCGGGCTACCCAGACTGCCGTCCTGAATATATTGCTGCCTTTGAGAAAATGTCCAACCTGGCAACCAAGTCTGGTGTGGAAGGTCATCCTTTGACTATTGCAACACCGCTTATTGATCTGAGCAAGCAGGACATTATTAAGCGTGGCACACAACTAGGTGTCGACTATGGTCTCACCGTATCATGCTACCAGGCCGATGATGAGGGACGGGCTTGTGGTCAGTGCGACTCCTGCCGCTTCCGACGTCAAGGCTTTGAACAAGCCAGTATTAGTGATCCGACCCGCTATCAGCGTTAATCCAATCCAAACAGCGGCGGCTCATCAGGAACGGTTTCGTTTTCATATTCTTCGAACGCCCGTAGCGCTTTGATAAGTTGCGTATGCAAATGTGCATCTTCGCCAAAGCGGGTATAGGCTTCCGCGGCCACGGCAATCGCTTCCAGCATCCGGTTGCGTTCTTCTAAATAGAGCAGGGCATGACCAATATGATGATGGTCATTACCGGTTTCACGGAGCAGCTCAGCATTGTTTAATGCCGTGCTAAACGTGGGTTTATCTGGTTTACTAATGGCTGCCATGGCGACCTCTATAAATAAATACAAAAAAATGTTGAAATAGGGCTTGTCATTTATTTTAAATGCGGTATCATTTTGCGCTTCTTACGGGCCGTTAGCTCAGTTGGTAGAGCACCGGACTTTTAATCCGATGGTCCTGCGTTCGAGTCGCAGACGGCCCACCAAGAATTCGAAAAGGGTTATGCTTTCAGCATAGCCCTTTTTTATTTCTGGCACTATCACATCTCAGCCTCCTTGCTACTATTTCTGGTGGCGCATCTCTCAATAAGCTCTATTCAATCTGGCTATGCCTCATAAGCATGACTAAAAAAGCGGTCATTCTCTGTGTCGTAGTGCACATAAGCACGGACAGTCACGTGCACAGTAAAATTTATTTTTTGAGTGTAAATTTCGCTAAGTCACTATTGATGTTTGTTTTTATCAGGCGGAAAATGACAAATACATGACAGCGGTGAAAATTAGCTGTTGACGGCGCCTCAATACCCTGTAGAATGCGCACCTCTTGTTGATGAGACGGGCTTCTAGCGAAGTCGGGCGATATTAATAAGAGCCAAAGTTTCCAGTAAATATTGTTGAAAATTTTGGTTGACAGTGTGGCGAGTCACTGTATAATTCTCGCTTCTTTGCTGCAGCGGATTGAATGCTTGTAGCAACGCTCTTTAAAAAATTGGTATCAAGTAATTTGTGTGGGTGCTTACGTTAGGTCGCTAGAAGACCTGATGTTTAGCATTTACATGCTAACGTCAATCAAGTTTTTAAGCTTTGACTATATAAAGCTTAGCCAAAAAT